>NC_002937.3:324623-649246 GCF_000195755.1 Nitratidesulfovibrio vulgaris str. Hildenborough
ACGCGATGACGGGACGCCCCGAGGCCATGCATTCCACGGGGACGATACCGAAGTCCTCTTCTCCGGGAAAGAGCAGGGCGCGGCATCCGGCGTACAGGGCGCGAATCTCATCCTGCGTGCGCCACCCGAGGAAGGTGACACCCTCCGGGGCGTTGCGTTCCAGCATGGCACGCTGTTCGCCATCACCCACCACCACCAGTCTGCGCCCCGCCTTCCGGCATGCCTCGATGGCGATGTCCACGCGCTTGTACCCCACAAGTTGTCCGAGGCAGAGGTAGTAGCCGCCTTGTCGGACGATGTCAGCGACTTCGTCATCAGGCAGGTCGGCAACGTCGGGGGCTTGCGTGAACAGGTCGCACTCGACGGGAGGGTGGACAACAGTTGCCTCGCGCCGCCAGTGCTTGGTGATGCGACGCGCCACATTGCGGGAATTGGCGACGAATCTGTCCACGCGTTGTGACGAAGCGACGTCCCATTGGCGCAGATAGTGGAAGAAGATGCGCATGAAGGGCCGCATCAGAGGCGAGGCGTTGTCGAGGTAGTCCTGCTGGAAGTCCCACAGGTAGCGCATGGGGCTGTGGCAGTAACAGACATGGGCTGTGTCGGCGCGAGTGAGGACCCCCTTGGCGGGGCCGGATTCGCTAGAGATGACGAGGTCGTAATCCCGCAGGTCGAACTGTTCGAGGGCAAGCGGCATGAGCGGGAGGTATTTCTGGTAGTGCCGGACACTGCCGGGGAGGCGCTGGATGAACGATGTGCGGATATGGCGTGCCGCCAACATGGAGGAAAGTCTCTCCGGTGCGACGACATGCGTGAAGATGTCTGCCTGCGGGTACATGCGGCACAGGGCCTCGATGACCTTTTCGCCGCCGCGCATCCCCACCAGCCAGTAGTGGACGATGGCTATGCGCATGTTCGTGGGCGGTCTATCCGCCTGTGCAGGCGTCTGTGGCGAGGAGGATGGCGTGGGGCTGTTGCCGTCCGTGCACGATGGACTGCTGTCTCGTGGCGTCGGCATCAGTAGGCCCCGTCGCGATGCAGTACGACCGGAATCGTCCGCGCGATGATCCAGATGTCAAACCATACCGACCAGTTGCTGATATAGTACATGTCGCGCTGCACACGTTCAGGGTAGCTCAGGTTGTTACGACCGCTGACCTGCCATAGCCCGGTGATGCCCGGGCGCACACGCGTGTACGTGGCGAATGCCGCGTCGTACCGCTGCACCTCGGAATCGACGATGGGTCTTGGGCCCACGAGGCTCATGTCGCCGCGCAGCACGTTCCATAGCTGAGGCAATTCGTCGAGACTCGTCTTGCGCAGGAATGCGCCGACACGGGTCACACGCGGGTCGCAGCGAAGTTTATGGTCGCGCCGCCATTCCGCGTCCAATTCCGGCGACTGCTCAAGACATTCCGCGAGTCTTGTGTCGGCGTCGTTGTACATGGTGCGAAATTTGAGGATGTCGAAGTGGTATCCATCGCGCCCGATGCGTCGTTGCGTGAACAAGGCGGGGCCGGGTGTCTCAAGGCGGATGCACAGCGCGATGACCGCCATGACGGGTAGAATCAGGGGTAGCGCCAGAGTGGTGGCGATGAGGTCGAGGGTGCGTTTGACCGTGAGTCTTCGCGGGTCGAGCAGATTCTGGCGCACCATGAGGCCAGGCAGGCCTCCGATTTCGATGGGGGATAGCCATATGTTGCCGGTGGACATGGTGGAAGAGCGCAGGAGAATCACACTGCAGAAGAGGCGGGAAAGGTGTTCGACAAGGTGTGCCCGGTCGGCTTCGTCATAACTCTCCATGACGACAATCGCGTAGGCTTCAGGGTGACCTGCGGCGTACTGCCGTGTGGTCTCGGCGTCGAAGGCCGGCAGGCAGCCGAAATCATGGCATGTGGAATGCTCGGCGGAGACGATGGCGACGGGCTCAAGGCCCAGAGAGGGGGATGAAAGCAGGATATGCGCCAGCGGTTGCACATGGTGGGGCTTGCCGAAGAGAAGCGCCGGGGCCGCCCAGCCCCGGTGGCGGGCCATGCGCTGCCGGACGAGGTGTCGTGCGACGGGCACTGCCACGAGACTTACGAGCCCTGCAAGGGCGAAGGTCAGGCGAGAGTACAATTCACCGCCGCGGGTGAAGAAGATGAAGATGGCGATGGCAAGGTAGGTACAGCACGTGGCGAGTGAAAGGCGTTTGAGTTCGCACGGCGGCGGGAGGGGGACGCTCTGGTAGAGGCCCATGGCGAAGCTGGCTGCGGGGAAGAGCAGCAGAAAGGGTAAAAGACGAAGGTAGTGCGTGGGGTCGAGGTAGCCGTCGAACGCGTGGCGCAGAAGTCCGACACCGATAGCCGTGCCAAGGATGACTGCCATGTCTGTCAGAAAGAGCGTCACCGCTACGGTGTGCCGAGACATGACGTGATTCTCGACAAATTTCTTCAGAAACGAAAGCACCATGCTCAAGTTTGTACATGCGCTGAATGGATATGACAAGTATCTTGGGTATCTGATATGTCGTAAAATGATGTATAGTTGAGGCCTAACATCCTGAGCATTATATTCTTTGTATTATACTAGGCGTGATGAGGGATGTGTTTTTAAAGCAATTGTCAAATACCGTTTGAAATGCCTTCACGAAAAAAAGCCCCTATGTGCGGGGCTTTACAGGCGAAATGTCGGGCGTGAGCGACCGGGGCTCACAGCCCTGCGAAGCGCAGGTCCGCGGCAAGCAGGTCCGCCAGCTTGCGATGGCCAGCGGGCAGGGTGAGGGCGTCGATATCTGCCAATGTGGCCCATCGATGGTCGGTGGCGGCAGTGATGACGGGATGTTCAGGGGGGGCGCTACGGCTGCTGGCGTCGATGTGCAGCAGATAGCAGTGCAGTACCACCCTGTAGGTCGTGTAGCCATGCCGGATGACAGCCAGTTTGTCCGTGGGGCGCACGGCGAAGTCCGTCTCTTCGCGGAATTCGCGGATGATGGCCTCTTCCGGTGTCTCTCCCGGTTCGATGCGCCCGCCGGGGAATTCCCAGAATCCGGCCCAGACTCCGGTGTCGGGGCGACGTTGCACGAAGATGCGGCCTTCATGGACGAGTACTCCCGAGACCACATCCAGCGGGACGATGGGCTGTCTGCGGCCCGGCACAGGGCGTTCATGCGGAATGCCAAGATGGAGGCTTTCGCAGAATCGTGCCACCGGGCAGGCTGTGCAGTCGGGCTTCTTACGGCAGACGAGGGCGCCAAGTTCCATGAGGGCCTGATTGAAGTCGCGGGCGCGGCCCTTGGGCAGGGTGCGTGCCGTCAGCATGCGGATGCGTGTGGCTGCCGTCTTCTCACGCACCGGGGTGTCGATGTCGAACACCCTTGAAAAGACGCGTTCCACATTGCCGTCTACGGCGATGACGTCGTGGTTGAAGGCGATGCTGGCGATGGCACCCGCCGTATAGGGGCCGATACCGGGCAGGGCACGGATGGCATCGGGCAGGTCGGGGAAGATGCCATCGTGCTGTTCCATGATGACACGCGCCGCCGCTTGCAGATTGCGTACACGGCGGTAGTAGCCGAGTCCCTCCCATGCCTTGAGCAGGTCGGCTTCAGGTGCTGTGGCCACGCTTGCCACGTCGGGAAAGCGTTCCATCCAGCGCAGGTAGTAGTCCACGCCGCGCTCCATCTGCGTCTGCTGGAGCATGATTTCCGAAATCCATACACCGTAGGGGGTGTAATGCTCACGCCACGGCAGGGGTCTGCGGGCGGCGGCGAACCAGTCGAGAAGGGCCTTGGCGAAGGCGTCGTATTCGTGCTGCGGGGCGTTGTCGTGCATGGTGCGGGTGTAGCGCAGGGGCGTGCTACCGGCAAGCCCGGCGGGTGTGCTGCGCATAGCATGAATCATAACGTATAGAAGTCTCGCACGTTACGGTGCTCGAATGCAGGAACGGCGAAGGCGTGCATTCGCCTTCGCCGTTCCGTCATGGCACGTTCAGGGTGCGTATGGTCTTGCCGGAGTTTCTTGCAGCAGAACAGCGTGTATGCCGTAGGCGCCTGCATGGCGGCGCACTGCCGCTGCGCAGGGCTGCCTCCACCCCGGTGAACGAGTCGTCACAGGCAACTCACCTCGTGTGTCGCCGCTATTGGCGTCCGGTGGCCCTGGCGTTCCGCTACGCGCTCTTGTCCTTCTTCCAGCGGGGCTGTTGCAGGTCTTCGAACGCGGACAGGGCCGCCGTGGCACCTGACCCGACTGCCGTGACGATTTGCCGAACGCCGCCGATGACGTCGCCCGCCGCGTACACGCGAGGGATGTTGGTGCGCATGTGTCTGTCCACCTTGATGGAACCGTCCGGTTCAAGGTCGACCCCGAGGTCGGCAGCCTGTTCGCTGTTGGGTACATGGCCGATGGCCACGAACACGCCATCGAACGGCACGTCGCGCGTCTCGCCGGTCTTGGTGTCGCGCAGGCGCACGCCGCGCACTTCGGTGTCGCCCATGACCTCTTCGACCACGGCGTTCCAGATGACAGGGATGCCCTCACGCGTGAGCGAGTCCTGCAAGGCCTTCTCCGCCCTGAAGGTGTCACGCCTGTGGATGACGGTGACCTCGACGCCGAGGTTGCGCAGGTGCAGCGCGTCGGTGAGGGCCGTATTGCCTCCGCCCACCACGGCGACCTTGCGCCCGCGGTACACGAAGCCGTCGCACGAGGCGCAGTAAGAGACGCCCTTGCCGTAGAACCTGTCTTCGCCGGGGACGTCCAGCTTGCGCCATTGCGCCCCGGTGGCGAAGAGTACCGCCCGCGCGAGGAAGACGTTGCGCGGGGTGTGTACTTCGATGCGCCTTCCCAGCTTGATGTCGTCGACACCCTCGTTCTCGCGGATGGTGGCGTACTGGCGGGCGTGTGACGAGAGCACCTCGACCAGCTTGATGCCTGCGATGTCGGCGAAGCCAGGGTAGTTCTCCACGACGGGTGTCACGGTGACCTGTCCGCCCACGATGCCCTTGTCGAGCACCACGGTGGCAAGACCGCTACGTTCGGCGTAGATGGCTGCGGAAAGACCCGCGGGGCCTGCCCCCAGTACGAGGAGGTCTGTCTCCGTCACCTCCACGCCTGCGTCCGAACCTGCGCCCTGACCTGTTCCTGCGCCGTGGGCACCGCCCTTGGCGGCATGTTCGTTCAGCCAGCGTTCGGCGTCCTTCAGGGCCACGAGCTCGACGACGAAGCGTTCTTCGGGCATGAGACCGATGCCCTTGTAGGACTCATCGAACTGGGTATGCGGGACCGACCCGACGCCGTATCGGGCCGAGAGGTCGGGGAATTCGTCGGCGTTGACGCACTCGGCGGAGACGAGGTCGGGCCGTTCGATGGCGCACTTGATGGCGTTGGCGCACTGGGCAGGGCAGTATGGGCAGCCGGGCGACGAGAACACGCGTGGCGACCGCGCCCCGTCCAGCTGGGCGAGGATGGTCTTCGCGGCTTGCGACAGGCCAGACGTGCGCGCCGAGACGAGGAAGATGGCTTCGATGAAGGCCCTTGCCTCTTCGCCCAGCGGTGCCCCGGTGAAGCGGATGCGGTATTCTTCGGGGTTGAACAGCAGCGTGGGCGAGAGTGTCACCCCGCGCTTGCGCGCCATATCCGAGTCGAGGCCATGGAAGGCAGGCTTGATGCGCGGTGCCAGCAGAGCGAGGTCGGCCACGAAACGGCGGGCGTAGTCGTCGAAGAGGTTCTTGGGGTCGCCTCCGGTGTAGACCTCGATGGTCACGTCGCCGGGCAGTCCGGCGAAGACCTTCTGCAACTGGTCACGCCCTTCTTCGGGGATGAGCCATTCATGGGCTTCTGGAGTGGGCGTTTGCGTCTGCGTATCCGCAGCCTGTGCCGCGGTCTCTTTTTTCTTGAACAATCCGCTCATGGTGAAGACTCCTGTTGAACGGTGAGAGGACATTGCCATGCCCATAGCATGGAGTAAGCATCGCGCACAACGCGTAAAGGGCCTGATGCGCTTTGTGCTTGCCTTTCGCCTCCGATGTCGGCAAAGCGGGGGTAACGCCGCCACCGTGCCCCGCCCCGTTTGCGGGGCGTATGCCATGAACATGCGGCCCTTCCGGTGCAGTGGCGCAGGGCGGGGCGCAGGGCCGCGCGGCGCATACACCAGCACCTGAAGGAGCCACGCATGAGCAATCCCATGATCCTTATGGAGACCTCGTCCGGCGACATCCTCGTCGAACTTTTCGCAGACAAGGCCCCCGCCACGGTCGAGAACTTTCTCGCGTATGTGGATGAAGGGTTCTACAAGAACACGGTGTTCCACCGCGTCATCAAGGACTTCATGATTCAGGGCGGCGGCTACACCGTGCGCATGGACGAGAAGCCCACCCGTGCACCCGTGCGCAACGAGGCCGACAACGGCCTGAAGAACCTGCGCGGCACCCTCGCCATGGCGCGTACCGCCGAACCGCACAGCGCTGCTGCCCAGTTCTTCATCAACACCGTCGACAACGAAGACCTCGACCACACCGCCCCCACTGACGAAGGCTACGGCTACTGCGTCTTCGGACAGGTGGTGGAGGGCCTTGAGATTGTGGACAAGATTCAGAAGGTGAAGACCAAGCCGCAGGGCATCCACTCCGACTGTCCGGTGGACATGGTGGTCATCACTGGCATGAGTCGCTTCGACTAGGACGGCCCTGCCATCTGTGTGATCGACATTACGGGACGCCTTCGGGCGTCCCGCTGTCGTTCCGGGGTGCATGCCGTCGTCAGCCGCGCCCCGCGAACGGCGTGATGGCCCATGCCATGCTTGCGGCGACGGCCTCGCGCTGCTACTCAATCGCAAGCATCAACCACCCCACCAGCGAGGAGGACCCATGCTCGCGATTCTCGACTACAAG
Organism: Nitratidesulfovibrio vulgaris str. Hildenborough; assembly: GCF_000195755.1. NCBI lineage: Bacteria > Pseudomonadati > Thermodesulfobacteriota > Desulfovibrionia > Desulfovibrionales > Desulfovibrionaceae > Nitratidesulfovibrio > Nitratidesulfovibrio vulgaris. The sequence continues at coordinate 331,489 of NC_002937.3, forward strand.
GCGGGCAACCAGACCAGTGTCCGCCGGGCACTGGACCATCTGGGCATCCCTTGCGTCATCACCGCCGACCCCGAGGTCATTCAGGGTGCGGCGGGTGTCATCTTCCCCGGCGTGGGGGCGGCAGGGCAGGCCATGAACGAACTGGTCACCACCGGTCTCGACGAGGTGCTGCGCCGTCAGGTTCAGGCGGGCAGGCCCCTGCTGGGCATATGTGTCGGCTGCCAGATCATGCTCGACTACAGTCAGGAGAACGACACCAAGGCGCTCGGCATCATCCCCGGCGAATGCAGGCTGTTCAACCCGGCATGGACGGACGAGGATGGCGCGCCCATCCGCGTGCCGCACATGGGCTGGAACCACATCGTCCAGCGCAGGCCGTGCGAACTGCTGAAGGGCATCGAACCGGAGGCGGAGTTCTACTTCGTGCATAGCTACTACCCGGCACCGCCCGAAGAGTACGTCATCGCCACCTGCACCTATGGTGCCGAGTTCTGTGCCATCCATGGCGGGCCGGGCCTTTGGGCCGTGCAGTTCCACCCCGAGAAGAGCGGACGCCCCGGTCTGCGGCTGCTCGCCAACTTCCACAGATACTGCACGGAGGCCGCCGATGCTCAGTAAGCGAATCATCCCCTGCCTCGACGTGCGCGCGGGCAGACTCACCAAGGGCGTGAAGTTCGAGGGCAACGTGGACATCGGCGACCCGGTGGCCACTGCGCGGCGCTACTATGAAGAGGGCGCGGACGAAATCGTCTTCTACGACATCACCGCCTCGCACGAGGACAGGGGCATCTTCCTCGATGTGGTCGAGCGCGTGGCCTCGGAGATATTCATCCCCTTCTCGGTGGGTGGTGGCATCAACACGGTGGACGATATGCGGGCCGTGCTCATGGCAGGTGCCGAGAAGGTCTCTGTCAATTCGGGCGCGGTGAAGACCCCCGACATCATCAGTCAGGGGGCTGCGGCCTTCGGGTCGCAAGCCATCGTGGTGGGCATGGACGTGAAGCAGGTCGAGAAGTCCGCAACCATCCCATCCGGTTATGAGATCGTCATCCACGGCGGGCGCAAGTACATGGGCATGGACGCCATCGAGTGGGCGAAGACGTGCGAGTCGCTGGGCGCAGGTGAACTGTGCGTGAACTCCATCGACGCCGACGGCACCAAGGACGGCTACGAACTGACCCTCACCCGCATGATAAGTGATGCCGTGACCATTCCCGTTATCGCCTCGGGCGGCGCGGGTAGCCCGGAACACATGTACGATGCGCTGACCAGAGGCGGGGCTTCGGCTGCGCTCATCGCCTCCATCGTGCATTACGGCACCTACACCATCCCCGACCTCAAGCGCCGTATCTCCGGCATGGGCGCGAAGATGCGCATGGTGTGGTAGCTCTGTACACCCTGTTCGAGCATAGTGTGTCGCCCCTCTGAAGGTATCGATACAATGAAGAAACAATACTGGATGGCTGTTTATGGGATCAAATGAATTCATGATGTTCTATGAAAGGCTCGTTAGCGAGGGCGGTGATCGTTTGTACTATCAGTTTGGCAACGCAGTGACTGCTTGTCAGTACAAGACCGTCATCGATGTCGCTTCGCAGTATGTCTCAAGGAAGGCGAAAGTGCTCGACTGGTCGTGCGGGAACGGGCATTTTTCGCATTTTTTGACAACGAAGTGTGACAACATTCATGCAACATCTTTTGATGACAATATCAATAGCGTTCTTATGGGGAATCCAAAGTTCTCTTTTAAAAGAATTGAACCTGAAGAGCATACGAAGATGCCGTTCTCTGATGGAGAATTCGATTCGGTGTTCAGCATCGGAGTTCTAGAGCACGTGCATGAAACTGGCGGAGATCAGGTGGCATCGTTGCTTGAGTTGAATAGGATCATCAAGAAAGGTGGGCATTTTCTTTGTTTCCATCTTCCAAATGCACATAGTATTGTAGAAAGAATGGGGCAGTTCGTGCCGCAATGGGTGCGGACGCGATTCCATCTCGGGAGCCCTCATTCGAGGCGATTTTCGCGTGAAAATGTAGTGGCTATGTTGAAGCAGTCAGGTTTTTCAATGGTGGAGTATGGTTTTTATAACCTCATGCCACGCAACAGTATCAATGCCTTGCCGGAAGTGCTCAAGAAAAGTGCGCATTTTGCTGATATATACAACGCAATAGACTCTTTTTTGCAGGCTAATTTCTCTAAGTACAGTACGCAGAGTTATTTTGTAGCCAAAAAGTTATAGTCGCTGTTTTTGAGTCGTCGGAGTCTTTTTTCGCATCGCATCTATTGTGCACTACGGCACCTACACCATACCCGGCCTCAATCGTCGTCTCTCCGGTATGAGCGCGAAGATGCGCATGGTGTGGTAGCTATAAGCCCACGAGACCATGAAAATGAGACCGCCGGACGTCTGCAGGACGTCCGGCGGTTTGTTCTTTGTCAGATTTGCGGGGCGTGAGGAGTCTCATTCCGCCCGGAATGTGCCGCTCTTGCCCCCCGACTTGAAGACGAGACGGCAATCGCGGATGACGATGTCCTTCTGTACCGCCTTGCACATGTCATAGATGGTGGCGGCGGCGGTCTGCGCGGCGATGAGCGCCTCCATCTCGACCCCCGTCTGTCCCGTGGTGCGGACTTCCGCCTCCAGCGCGATGGAGGGCGGGGTGTCGCGTACCTCGAAGCGTACGTCGGCATAGCTGATGGCGAGGGGGTGGCACATGGGAATGAGTTCCGCCGTGCGTTTCGCCGCCATGATGCCGGCTATCTTGGCGGTGGTGAGCACGTCGCCCTTGGGCAGGGCGCGGTGTTTGAGCAGGTCGAGGGTTGCGGCGGAGACCTCCACCACGGCGCGCACGATGGCGGTGCGTTGCGTGGGGTTCTTGTGCCCGACATCGACCATGGTGACGGCCCCGTCTTCTGTCATGTGCGAGAAGGCGGCCCTTTCTTTCACGGGGTCGCCGCAGGTCTCCGGCCCGCAGTCGAGGTCGTGTCCCGCCCGGTCGAGGGGCGAGGTCTCATGGCTTTCGGCGGAGACTCCCTTGCTGCGGTTAGCGTGGCTGTCAGATGTGGCGGAAGTGGTCTTGCGGGGCATGGTGCGCTCCTCGGTTCAGTTCTTCAGGGTCACGCGCTGCGTCTTGCCGCCCTTGACGGTGACGCGCTGCATGAGTCCCACGCCTTGCGGTTTTTTGCGGGCGTTGGTCCAGACGATGCCTGTCGTCACATAGAAGTCCCCGTCCGTCAGGTTACGGAAGGTGAAGTCGCCGCTGTTGTTGCAGTACGTCTGCGGCTGGTCGGCGAGGTAGGCGGGGTCTTCCGTCACCTTCTGGCGCGGCGGTGCGCCGTCACCAAGCGGAAGGACCCCGGACGTGTCATCGCCATAGAGGATGTTCATGCGTTCGCGCGAATACGCAGTGACGGGAATCAGCGTCACGGGGCGACCGGCACAGGTGACGACCTTGCCGTCGTCGGTACGCGCCTCGGCATGACCGGCGATGGTGTTGCGTCCCTTGACCAGCTTTTTGCGGGCCTCTGCCCTGTCATACTGCTGGGTCATGACGGCAGGGGGAGGCGTGCTGCGTGTGGCGGCGGTGCCGCCGTCATGCCGTGAGAGGGCGGGGGGCAGGGAACAGCCCTGCAACAGCAGCAGTGGCAGCAGGAGCATCAGCAATGGCAGCGGGGTGATGACGCAATGGTGTCGGGTCAGGGCGTATCTCATGGTTGCCGACTACCAGAGGCTTCGTCAGGGCACAAGGCCGGGGTGCTCAGTGTCTGCGGATGGGCTTGCCGCTGCATCAGTCGGGGCGGATGTCATGCCCGGAATCTCACGAAGCGAGACGCATAGTCGCGTGCCCGTGGGCGGGGCGTCATCCAGCGTGTGCACAAGAAGCTCTTGTCCCTCCACATCAAGCAGCAACTGCATGACCTGTCCGGTGAAGCGGGCGGAGACGAGTACCGCCGGGCCATCGGCCCATGGGCGTACCGCAAGGGCTTCGGGCCTGTAGAGGCGTAGTCCCTGCATGGTGTCCGCACACGCCGTGGCTGCCGCGGGGGGCGTGTCGATACCAAGCGTACGGCGTGTCGTCTCGTCCAGCACGGTGACCGGGCCAAGGAAACGGGCCGTGGCCTCGTCGGCGGGATGCCGGTAGACATCCAGCGGCGGTGCCAGTTGCGCCAGCGTACCACCAAGCATCACGCCCAGCCTGTCGCCGATGGCGAAGGCCTCTTCGAGGTCGTGGGTGACGGTCACCGTGGCTACGCCGAATCGTCGGACGACGTCGCGTACAAAGGCCGCCATCTCGCCGCGCAACCCCCTGTCGAGGTTGGCGAAGGGTTCGTCCAGCAGAAGGACTGCGGGGTCGCAGACAAGGGCCCGCGCCAGCGCCACACGTTGCCGTTGCCCTGCGGAAAGCTGGGCCGGATAGCGCGATGCCATATGGGCGAGGTCGTCGGTGTCGAGGCGGAAGGCGCGTAGCATGGTGTGGACGCGTTCTTTGAGTGCCGCGCCGCGCACGCCCCGCGCCCGTGGCCCGAAGGCCACGTTCTCGAACACCGAAAGATGCGGGAAGAGCAGATAGTCCTGAAAGACGAGCACCACGCCGCCCCCGTGTCCTTGAGGGGGCGTCACGCGGATGGTGCCCTCGTCGGGCGCGTCCAGTCCGGCGATACAGCGCAGGAGCGTGGTCTTGCCCACGCCGGACGGCCCCACGAGGCAGACGACTTCGCCCGCGGCGGCGGTGAGGTTCACGTCATGCAGCACTTCGCGTCCGGCGAGAGTGCGGCCCAGACCTTCTACCGCAAGAACCACGAGACCTCCGCGAGGTAGCGTTCGATGGTGCGCAGTGTGTCGGGGTGGGCCAGCGGGCGTCGGTCTGTGGCGTATTCCTGCCATGCCATGTAGCACCACGCCAGACCGCGCAGGAGCACCGCCCGCACGAGCACGTCGGTACGCACGGCAAGGGCGTCGAGGTCGGGGACGTCTGGTGCCATGTCGCCGTGCGGTTGACCGCCGGGGGCGTCGGGCGCAGTCGTGTGGAACGCGGCCTCGTGAGTGACGCCCTCTGCGGTGTCGGTGGTGTCGAAATGGCAGTCGGCCACCGTCTCACGTCCGGCAAGGCGGGTCAGCGCGTCGCGGTAGGCTGCGAGAAAGCGCCTGCGGTCGGCTTCATCCAGTACCGTGTCCGTCTTCCACAGTGTGGTGGTGGGGGCGAGAAAGTGCCCCAGATCCTGATAGCGAGGTGTGACCACGGCCTTCTCCCAGTCCACGAGGCGGGCCACGCCATCGTGCACGAGAAAATTGCCCGAATTGACCTCCGTGTTGGCGATGACCTGCCGTTCACCCTCGAACAGGGCGCGGGTGTCTTCGCCGAGGCGTACCACGCGCTCATGGTAGCGCAGTAACGCATCACGCACGTCGGTACGGGGGTGGTCGGGAAAGCGGTGGATGAGCCGCAGTCCGTCGGCGGCGATGTCGGCCACGGGGTCGGGTTGGCGCAAGAGCGGACAGCCTCGCGGCACGACCACGGAATGGACGGCTGCGAAGGTGTGTGCTGCGGCTTCAAGGTCGGTGCGATAGTCGAGTGGGCGTCCCGGCAGGTATTCCATGAGCAGCGCACCGCCTGAAAGGTGGCGGGGGCGCGACTTCACACGCAGGGCGCGCGGGGTGACGCCGGAAGGATGGACAGCACGCAGCACGGCGTATTCATAGCCGATCTGGTCGGCAAAGCGCAGCTGGCTGCCGTGATTGACGCGCAGCACCTCGTCACGCCCTTCATGACGGATGCGCCAGTTCTCGTTGTATTCTCCGGCAGCGAGAAAACTGATGGCAGAAGCGGGCACGGGCGTAGCGTACCACGCCATGTGTTCGAGAAAGCGTTGTACGGTCTCGATGGTTTCCATGGCGGCCTCCTTGCGGGGCGCTACGCGCCCGGTGCCGCACAGTGTTACAGCAACGGCGGAGGCGTCGCAATGCCGGATGGCCGCGCGGGGCGCCTCGACTGGCATGGGATGCCTGTCTGGCGTGGATGGCGCGTGGCGTGTGGCTGTGGGCTGTGGTCCATGGCGGCAGGCATGACGTGCCACACATGGTGCCGCTTTGCTGATGGGAAGAGGACGAGGTATGCAACCGGGTATGCAGCCGGGCATACCGCCGGACAGGGTGTCGGGCGGGGTTTCGGTATCTAGGGGTTGGAAATCACGGCGAAATGGGGTAGGCCTGTGTTTCCGGTCAGAAATCCGTATCCCGAACACCCTCAACGCAAAAGCCGTCGCCGGTCCTTCCATCATGACCTCCGAACAGAAGCAACAGCTCAGGGACAAGGTAGGCCGTGAGATCGAACGCCTCACGCGCGATATCGAAGCCCTGAAGGAACTCACCCGCCCGGTGCCCCCGGGTGCGGACAGTCTGGATGAAGTCTCTCGCATGGATGCCATCCAGAACAAGAGCGTCAATGAAGTGGCCCTCGCCACGGCACGCAAGCGTCTCGCCGGACTGGAATACGCGGTGAAGCGCCTTGGCGACGACGACCCCGAATACGGGTACTGCGTGGAATGTGGCGAAGCCATTCCCTTCGCTCGCCTGATGTCCATGCCCGAAGCGAGCCGCTGCGTGAACTGCGCCGAATAGCCTGCGCGGTTCCGGTATTCCCCGATGCCAGCCCCGACCGGCCTAGCCGTGCGGGGTCTTTCATGTCGCCCTGATGGTTCTCAGGCAGCCCGCAGTGGTGCCCCGTCACGGCGTATCCCCCGTTGCGTTTCGTGGTGAACGGCGTGCACGCCGTCGCGCCTGCCTCTCCGTTGTCCGGTCTGTGCGCCGCCCGGCCTCTTTCGCGTCCCGCCTCGCCTTAGCAGCCACCCGTCGCCTAGCCATCGCGAGGGCATGTCGGCATGATGCCAGACATGTCCACCAGATGTGCGCGCCAGACGTGCGCACCAGACGTGCCCGTCAGCCCGCTACGGCGTGCCTTTCCGCTGGTGTCCCCCTGTGCTACACCCGACAAAACGGTGGAGCCTCCATGTCTGTATCCCTGCTTGCGCACTGGCGCACCCTCGCCCCGTCGATACGTAGCCGACTGCTTCATGGCAGCGTGGGCAGCGCGCATTGTCTGCGTCTCGCCTCGCGCTGTCTCACCGCAGCCGGGGCGTCCGGAGTCGGTAGCGGTGACGCACAGACCGCCTTTCGCCTTGGCCGTGCCCTGCTGCTTGCCGCATGGGAAGAAGACCCCTGCAACGGTCAGTTGGCCTCGCAGGTGCTCGCCCTGCACGGGCGTGTCCCGTGGCTGGGTGAGGCCACTGCACGGTTGCTTGCCGCCGTGGCGGGGGCGTGGCGTGCGCCCGCCGACCTCGGGCCGCTGGAACGACTAGCCGCCGCAGGAGACTGGCAGGGGGCTTTGGGCCTTGCCGCGGGGCATGTCGTACGCGCGGCCGATGCCGGAACCTGCGATCTTTTCTGGTTGCGGCAGGCGTTGGTGTGTGCCGAACTTTCGGGCGATGCGGCTTGGGGTGCAGACCTCGCCGCGCGGGCACTGGGCGATGTCCCGGCACCGGAAATGTTTCGCCGCGGCGGTCTTGCACCGCTTGCAGCGCTGGCCGCCTACCTCGAAGGGTGCCGACTCGCCACGTCAGGCAACGCTGCCGACTTCGCCCGCGCGCTGGGCCTGTTCCGGGGGTGTTCCGCGCTGGTGGGTGACCATGTGACGTCCCCGGAGGGCGCATGGCTGGCACCCTTGGAAAGGGCCGGCCACTGCATGACGCGTCTGGGGGCGCGTGATGGCGCGCTTTCCCTGTGGCGCGTGGTGCTTGCGGCGCGCCCGTGGCATGTGAGTCTCATCCTGCGGGCGCACGATGTGGCGCAGGGGTACGACCAGCCCGCGCCCACCCCGCCGGGAACCACGGCGGCCCTGCTCTATTCGTGGAACAAGGGCGAAGAACTCGATGAAGCACTACAGGCGCTGGCAGCATCGCTGGATGACATCACCGTGGTCGCCTGCCTCGACAACGGTTCCACTGACGCCACGGGCGATGTCATGCGTGTGTGGGGCGACCGCATGGGGCGCGACAGGTTCGTGCCTGTGCGTCTTGCCGTCAACGTGGGGGCCCCGGCTGCCCGCAACTGGCTGATGCAACTGCCGCAGGTGGCGACGTGCGAGTACGCCGCCTATCTCGACGATGACGCCGCCGTGCCCGCCGACTGGCTACGTCACTTCGCCCGTGCCGTGGCCGTGCGGCCCGATGCCGCAGCGTGGGGCTGCCGTGTGGTGGACTGGCATTCGCCTGCACTGGTGCAGTCTGCGGCGTTGCACATGGTGCCCGCTTTCGAGGTGCGCAATGTGGCGGGGGGTGCCGAGGCCGGAACAGGTGAAGACGGCCTGCCCGAAGCAGAAGCCGTCTATGCGCCCACACTGGCGCACGGGCTGCCTTTCACCGTCAGCGACCTGCATTGCCAGACCACCGACCTTGGCAGGTTCGACCACATCCGCCCGTGCGTCTCGGTGACGGGGTGCTGCCATCTCTTCCGTACGCGCGACCTTCTCGCACGCGGCGGGTTCGCGCTCTCTCTTTCGCCGTCGCAGTACGACGACCTCGAACACGATTTGCGCGCCGCCCGTGACGGACGTCTGGCCTGCTATGACGGTTTTTTCGCCGTGCGTCACAAGAAGCGCACCGGCAAGGCCGCCCGCATGTCCGGGGCGCAGTACGGCAACGGGCTGGGCAATCGTTACAAGTTGCACGGCATGTATGATGCGCTCGCCGTGGCCCGCATCCACCGCATGGAACTCGAAGCTCTGGAACAGGATTTGCTTGAACGCATGGCGCGACTCGATGTCCTGCACAGACGGGGCTGAACAGCGGCCCGTTACATGGCGCATCGCCATCCGAAGCCGGTACGCCTCTCTTCGTGAAAGGCTACCCGGGGCTCGGGCGGCGTCATCGGGGCGCCTCGTGCGCGTCGTCTTCAGGGCGGGCGCGGGCATTCCAAGACGATTCTCCGGAGGAGAACCATGCATGTCAAATATCTGATCGTCGGCGCAGGCCCCACGGGGCTTGGCGCGGCACGTCGCCTTGCGGAGCTTGGCGAGAACGACTTTCTCGTGCTCGAACGCAATGCCTACGCGGGGGGGCTCGCGGCCAGTTTTCGCGACAGCGCGGGCTTCACGTGGGACATCGGCGGACACGTCGTCTTCTCGCATTACGAGTATTTCGACCGCCTCATCGAAGAGGCGCTGGACGGCGCGTTCCTCGAACACATGCGCATCGCGCGGGTGCGCATCGCCGACAGGTGGGTGCCCTATCCCTTCCAGAACAACATCCGCCATCTGCCGCAGGACATGCAGTGGGAGTGCGTGGAGGGGCTCATGCCCGGCAAGAGGCCGGAGGCGCAGCCCGTCAACTTCCGCGAATGGATAGACTGCGTGTTCGGGGCGGGCATCGCCCGGCATTTCATGGTGCCCTACAATTTCAAGGTGTGGGCCACCCCCGCTGAACTCATGGGCTACCGCTGGATAGGCGAAAGGGTGAGCGTCATCGACCTCGAGATGGTGGTGCGCAACATCATCCTTTCGCTCGATCAGGTGAGCTGGGGGCCGAACAACGTGTTCCGCTTCCCCCTGCATGGCGGCACGGGTGAGATTTTCCGCCGCATGGCCGACAGGCTTGGCGACCGGGTGCGGCGCAGTACTGCCGTGGTGGGCGTGGATGCAGAATCCCGTACTGTGCGGTGCGCCAACGGCGAGGTCTTCACCTACGACCATATGCTCTCCACCGGGCCGCTCGACCTTCTGGTGCTGGAACAGGTCAACGCCGCCTCGGAGACGCTGCGCGACGCCGCGCGGCAACTCGCGCGCAATTCGGTGTACGTGGCGGGTGTGGGTGTGGACGGCATGCAGGAGGACGACACCTGCTGGATGTATTTCCCCGAGGATACGTCGCCGTTCTACCGCCTGACGAACTTCCATAACTATTCTCCCAACAATGCCGCGTTGCCGGGGCGTTCGCGTGCGCTCATGGCGGAGACGTCATGGTCGGCGCACAAGCCCGAGAAGCTCGACACCCTCATGGACAAGACCATAGAAGGGCTTGTAAACACGACCATGCTTCGCAACGAAGAGCGCGACCGCATCCTCTCCACGTGGTCCATCGCCGTGGACTACGGCTACCCCGTGCCCACCCTCGGGCGCGATGCCGCGCTGGCTACGCTCCAGCCATGGCTGGAGGCGCGTTCCATCTACTCGCGCGGCAGGTTCGGCGGGTGGAAGTACGAGGTCGCCAACATGGACCATTCGGTCATGCAGGGTGTGGAGTGGGCCGAGCGGATGCTGCTCGGCAAGGAAGAGACGACGTATAGGGTGTGAGCCCGGGCGGAGTGTCCGTGCCGGGTTTGCGCCTTCCGTGAACATGTGAAAGGTGCGCCGCACTGCCTTGCGGCGCGCCGTACAGAGGAACGGCAGACATGGACAACATCCGCTTCGAGGCCCGGCGCGAAAAGCTGCGGGCCGCCATGCGCGAACGCGGGCTGGCGGCCCTGTTCGTCAGCCACGACGCCAACCGCTATTACCTTTCCGGTTTCGAACTGCACGACCCGCAGACCAACGAGAGCGCGGGCTATGTGCTCGTCACCGCCGACGGGCGCGACTGGATATGCACCGACTCGCGGTATCTCGATGCCGCACGGCGCATCTGGGACAACGAGCGCATCTTCATCTACGGTGCCGATGCCCCCGCGCAGATGAACACCCTCATCCGCGACCATGTACGCGGGACGGTGGGCTTCGAAGCCCGTTCGGTGAGCCTCGAATTCTTCGAGAAACTCTCTCCCGGCCTTGCCATGGAGCGCGTCGACGGCCTCGTGGAAGCGCAGCGCATCATCAAGGAACCTGAAGAGATCGAGGTAATGGAGCGTTCATGCGCCCTCAACCATCGACTCATGGAGTGGGTGCCCTCCATCCTGCGGCCCGGTCGCACCGAGGCTGAAGTGGCGTGGGACATCGAATCGTTCTTCCGTTCCAACGGCGCGTCCGAACTTTCGTTCGCCAGCATCGTGGCGGTGGGCCCCAACGGTGCGCTGCCGCACCATCGCGGCGGGCGCGACGTCATCACCGACAACTGCTCGGTGCTGGTGGACGTGGGCGCGCGTCTCGACGAATATTGTTCCGACCAGACCCGTACCTTCTGGGTGGGCGACAAGCCCGCCGACCATTTCGTGCGCGCACTGGAACAGACGCAGACGGCGCAGGCCAAGGCCATCGCCGCCATGCACCCCGGCATGCGTGCCTGCGACGCCTACAAGGTGGCGCGTGACCACTTCGAGAGCGTCGGCGTGGCGGCACACTTCACCCACGCACTGGGGCACGGCATCGGGCTCGAGACGCACGAACCGCCAAGCCTCAACCCCCGCAACGAGATGGTGCTCAAACCCGGCATGGTGGTGACTGTTGAACCAGGGCTGTACTATCCCGAGTGGGGCGGCATCCGCTGGGAATACATGGTGCTGGTGACCGAAGACGGCGTCCGCGCCCTGTAGCGCAACTCTTGCGCGGCGAGGCGACGGCGCAAGCGCGCCTCTCTTCACCGCCGTTCATGATGTCGATGTGTGATGAGGGCCGGGAGCTATCCCGGCCCTTTTTGTGTGCGGCGATGCACGGGACAGGCAGCGTGACTGTCCACGAGGCTGGACACAAGGGAGGGCGACTGTTGCGGCAGGCCGCCGTCATGGCTCTCTCCGGCAAGGACAGCAGCCGGATAAAGCCTGCCGCGGGATGATGTCTCGTCCTCCGGCAAGTCGCTGCGGGGCACATCGCCACTGCACCCATTCGGCATCATCGGATGAGCCGTCTGCCTGTGCAGGACGTGCCTGTAAAGGCAGCCTTTGCCTGCCAGTCCTGAGGTCGGCGCTGGCTTCATCCTTGCCGTACTCGCCGCATTCACCCCGACATCTGCGAGAGTCCCTTCCGTATCCGTCTTGAAGCCCGCTGCGAGGTCCACCCCTCGTGGCGTAGCTGTCTCCTTCGTTGACATGTGTCACGGTAGCGGGCATGGCACAGCGCATGAGCCAATCCGTCCGCAAGTCCCGCCCTCGTCGGCCTCGCCGTCCCGGCCCGCCGCTGCCGCCGCCGCGACTCTCGGCCTGCCTGTATGTACGCATCGCTCCTTGTGATGTGGCCATGTTCCGTTTTCTGCTTGAGGCCCATGACAATCTTGCGCTGTTCACCGTGCTGGACAGGCACGAGGCACTGCTCAAGGTCGTACACTCGCCCCATCAGGAACGTGCCGTACGTCGGGCACTGACTGACATGTGCGAGACGGTGCCCTTCACCGTCATCGACTTCCCCCGCCCCGTGGCGGCCCCCGCTTCGTAGTCGCACGTGTAGCACTGTGCGTCGGCAACGGGGCTGCTGCGGGCGGCGTGTTTTCCGTGCTGCGGAGAATATCTGTGTGTGCCGTCCGTAGAAGCGACAGGTGTCGTATGTCCCTCGCCTGCGAGAGGGACACGGGCTGCCGTGACGTCGTCCACGAGTGACGATTGTCAGGTGCTGACTCTCCCGCCTTGGGCTGGCCTTTTTGTGTCACGCTGTCGCAACGCTGCGGTGGCTTCCATTCCGGGACGATGACCAGCCTTCGTCTCGCCTGCCGTACACAACCCTTTTCGATACTGTCGCCGGTGTATGCGCGTTCGTCCGTTCAAGGGTGTTTGCGCTATGGCGCGATGCGCCGGAAAGCCAGCGGCGTCTCTTTCCGCGGCACTTTCCGTCCTTGCCAAAGCACGGCGTATGCTTACCTGCGTTGGTAGGCAAACAGACCGACTATCCGCTATGGCTGCGATGACGGTGTTTCGCATCGCAGGATGTGGCGCAGCACGCGCAAAGTCAGTGCTGCATGAGGCTGAACGACTTCACAACCACCCGCACCGCCAAACTACGTCGTCACACCCGCTCCTTCCTCGAAAGGGGGAGGGCAAGGAGAACACATATGGCACGTTTCCGCTCACTCAAGTCCGACCTGCGCACCCGTCTGGAATCTTCGGACTGGAGGCGTGAACTTGACGCCATCGCCGCGCTGTCAGGTAAGGAGACCGTGGGCCCGCTGATGTCGTTCCTGCTTCTGGGGGGTGCCATGAAATGGCGTGCCGCTGTCGCCCTCGGGCTGTGCGTGGCAGGGCTTGCCGAAGCCCATCGCGAGGATGCACGCGTGGTCGTGCGTCGTCTCATGTGGCACATGAACGAGGAGTCGGGGAACATCGGCTGGGGCATCCCCGAAGCCATGGCGGAGATTCTCGCCAGTCATCGCGGGCTGGCGGAGGAGTACCACCGCATTCTCATCTCCTATGTGCGCGACACCGATAAGGACAACAACTTCTGCGATCATGCCCCGTTGCGCAGGTCGTGCTACTGGGCCGTGGGGCGGCTGGCGCAGGCGTGGCCCGACCTCGCCCGTGGCGCAGGGGAACCCTTGCTGGCGGGACTGCATGATGAGGATGCGCCGTGCCGTGGTGCTGCGGCATGGGCCTTGGGTCAATTGATGCAAGCGGTGCAGGCCGTCGGGGCGACCTCCGGGCAGCCAGCAGGGAAGGCACATGCGGAGGCTGCCGCCACGCTTGATGGCGATTTTGTGCGACGCCTCTCGGATGGTTTGCGTGAGCTTTTCGATAACGATGCGGAAGTGGAGATTTTCGAGAATGGGGAAGCGGGCACCCCAACGGTGGGGGCGATTGCACGGCGTGTAGCACACCTGTTGCCGTCGGGTATATCAATTTAAACATGCAGATGAGCATCATATCAGACCGGCAAGCGAAAGACCTCCCGGGTTTCACTCCGGGAGGTCTTGAAACTACCCTTGGTAGCCGTGCCGACGCGCATTAGCGATGCATTCGGACTTGTTTGCATAGCCCTGTGAAGAGGCACCCGTGATGCGCCCGTTGGACGCTATCCTGCGCCACCGCCATTTGCCTTCGGAATCAGTGTAGAATTCCCATGAGTCGACAGACATGATGTCCTCCCGGATCTATTTTAAAAATGCATATCAATTAATCTATATCATGGCAAGACCATATGCTCGTTGATGATGCGTCGGGTGGATGTTGACTCATGGCAGTACAAAAGGAAGGGACGGGTGAAACCCGTCCCTTCGCTTTTACCTTGTCTGAACCGTATCGACGTCGACGCGACTAGATGCCGTTGTAGCACACCCGGTCGTCGTACTCGACCTGCTTGCCCTTGTTCCATTGCGAAACGGGGCGGTAGTACCCCACGATGCGGGTATACACCTCGGCATCCTGCCCGCAGGAGGGGCACTGGTGGTGTTCGCCCTGCAGGTAGCCGTGGTCCTTGCAGATGGAGAAGGTGGGGGTGATGGAGAGATACGGTATCTTGGTGCGCGTGAACGCCTTGACGATGAAGTTGCGAATGGCGGCAGGGTCTGCCACGGCTTCACCGAGATAGGTGTGGAACACCGTGCCACCGGTATAGAGCGGTTGCAGCCTGTTCTGATGTTCCAGCGCGTTGAACACGTCTTCGGTGAGGCCCACGGGCAGCGCCGTGGAGTTGGTGTAGTAGGGCGTGCCGTTGCCCGAGGCGCGAATCTCGCTGTAGAGGGTCTTGTCTATCTTGGCGAGACGGTAGCTGGTGCCTTCGGCAGGTGTGGCTTCGAGGTTGTAGAGGTTGCCCGTCTCTTCCTGGAAGCGCGTGGTGACCTCGCGCAGGTGGTTCAAGGTGCGCTGCATGAGTCGCACGCCCGCCTCGCTGTCGATGCCCTTGCCAAGAAGGTTCATGCACGCCTCGTGTCCACCCACGAGACCGATGGTGGAGAAGTGCCCTCTGAAGCCGTTCTTGAGGTAGCGGCGCGACCACGGGAACATGCCCCGGTCGAGGTTCTCGGTGATGAGCTTGCGCTTGAATTCGAGGGAATCCTTGGCGATTTCGGCGTATTCGGCGACGAGGTCGAGGAAGTCCTCCTCGCCCTGTGCGAGGTAGGCGAGTTTGGGCAGATTGAGCGTCACCACGCCGATGGAACCGGTGAGGTCGCCCGCCCCGAAGAGTCCGCCGACCTTGTTGCGCAATTCGCGCAGGTCCATCTGCAGGCGGCAGCACATGGAACGCACGTCTTCGGGGTTGAGGTCGGAATTGATGAAGTTCTGGAAGTACGGAACGCCGTAGCGCGCGGTGAGCTTGAGCAGCAGGTCGCCAATCTCCGACTCCCACGGGAAGTCGGTGGTGACGTTGTACGTCGGGATGGGGAACGAGAAGATGCGTCCGTTATGGTCGCCATCGAGCATGACCTCGATGAAGGCGCGGTTGAGCATCTCCATCTCGGGCGCATAGTCGCCGTAGGTGGCGTCCTGATAGGCGCCACCGATGATGACAGGCTCGTTGGCGATGTGCTTGGGCGGAACGAGGTCGAAGGAAAGATTGGTGAACGGACTCTGCCCGCCCCATCGCGAGGTCGTGTTCAGGTTGAACACGAACTTCTGCATCGCCTGACGCACCTGCTTGTAGGTGAGCCCGTCGTTGCGGACGAAGGGGGCGAGATAGGTGTCGACGTTGTTGAACGCCTGTGCCCCGGCCCACTCGTTCTGAAGCGTGCCGAGGAAGTTGATCATCTGGCCCAGCGCGGTGTCGAGGTGCTTCGCAGGGCCCGCGCTCGAGCGGTTCTCGAGGTTGAACCCCTCCAGCAACAGGTCGCGCAGGCTCCACCCGGCGCAGTATCCCGCAAGGCCGAACGACAGGTCGTGGATGTGGAAGTAGCCGTGTTCGTGCGCCTGCCTGACCTCTTCGGGGTACTTGTCGAGGGCGTACTTGGCTTGCAGCGTCCCGGAAAGGTGCAGCATCAGGCCCTGGAACGAGTGCGTCATGTTGGCGTTCTCGTTCACACGCCAGTCGGCCTTCGAAAGGTAGGTCTCGATGGTCTCGGTGATGTCGAGGAAGGCGGCCTTGTGCTCGCGCAGTTCGCGGCGTTTCTCGCGATAGACGATATAGCGACGGGCCACGGCGTACAGGCGCGATTCCATCAGCACCTGTTCGACGTTGTCCTGCACCTGTTCCTGTTCGGGTATCTCCACGTCGTGGAGTTTGGCCTCGACCTTGCGCGCAAGGCGCTTAGAGAGCAGTGGGTCCTTGATGCCGTTGGCCTTCAGCGCCTTGAGAATGGCTTCCGCTATGCGGTCGGTCGACCACGTTTCCAGACGCCCGTCGCGTTTGCGAATCTGCTTCGGCATGTTGAGCCCTCCGGGGGGGTACGAAGTCCTGAATCTTGAGCGTGAAGCCCTTCGGCAGGTAGGTTCTCGCCTCGGCCACGTCCGCATCGGCGAGGATGGGGACACGTGTCATGCGGAACATGAAGGCCTCGGGGAATTCACGCGCCAGAGTGAAGACGCGCTCGAGCGATGTCTGTGCCTCTTCGGGGCTGGTGGTCCCGCCAGACAGACGCGGATACAGCCGCCACGGGCCCTTCACGTCGATGGAGAAGGCGTCGGCGAGACCTTCGCGCAGAAGGCTTTCGAGCACATCAGGGCATAGCCCGTTGGAGTCTATCTTCAGCGGCAGGCCATAGGCCTTGAGGTCGGCCGCCAAAGCTGCGAGGCCGGATACGCGCGTCGCCTCCCCCCCGGTGATGACGATACCGTCAAGCCAGGTACGGCGCGCATTGAGGTAGGCTTCAATGTCCTTGCGGGCAAGCACGGGCAGCTTCTCCGCTTCCCATGCCAGTTGCCAGTTGTGGCAGGTGGGGCAGCGCATGTTGCAGCCGCCAAGAAAGATGACGCAGGAACTTCTGCCCGGCCAGTCGCACAGGCTGAGACGTTCGAAACCGTGAATGTGATGCCACGCGGAAGACATGATGGATGACGAAGACCTGTGGGTGCAGTGTGCAGGCCCGCCACAGGGGCGCGGACCATTGATTTATGAATATTCTGGGGGTCGCAAGAAAGTCTAGGAAATTTGTAACCGCCCGTTACGATGTACACCGGAACCTACTCCAGCGTAGGGGCTTTGTATAGTGGCCTAGAGAAAAAAAGCGGGTATCCCTTTTCTGGATAATTTTTTATAACAGTATGTTGAAAATACAATCAGGCGGTTGCATCGCAACATTTCTGCCGGAGGTGGGCTCCTCCACATGTGCAAGAGAGCATGATTCGGGCGCAACAGAAGCACTGGCGCGGGTTTCTGGGGGGATGGCTGCGTATGGTATCGTTTGTGTCAGTGATTCTGGAGTGTTGAGGTGTGAAGTGGCGTTTTTGTCCACCGCTTGATCGATTTATCTATTTTTTCGGGGTGTCCGTCTGGGGTGTTCACGGTGTTTCCCCTCCGGACGCAAAAGCAGGCGGTACGTTGCGTACCGCCTGCTGGTGTCTGCCAAAGGGGAGGTGAAGCCTACTCGAAGCAGAATTCCACCGTGAACTCACCATGGTTGGTCAGGAAGGGGATGGCCATGATGGGACTCTTGGTCACGTGGCTGATGGTGTGCCCGTCGCCCATGATGACCGAAGGTGTGGACCCCTGAAAGACCATGCCCATTTCGGCGAGACCGGCGCGTGCCTGCCCGGAAATCATGTTGGTAACTTCGCCGACGGCGTCCTTGGTGTCCTGGAGGATATCCTGAATATCGTCTCCCAGCATCCCCTTCACAAGCGCGATGGCGCATGACTTGGTGAAGGTGACGGAGATGCTGCCGTTCTTGTGCCCGGTGATGCCGATGACGGCCGAGACGTCGCCCTTCGCCACGTTGTTCTTCTTGACGTAGGGCTTGCCGGGTTGCGGCTGTATGCCTGCCATGGTGGACAGGACGTTGACGGTCGCCGCAATGAAGGGCTTGGCGACTTCTATGCCGTTGACGCTCATGGATTCCTCCTCGGGGACACGTGCCACATGGCACAGTGCCGTGTCTTCCGAAGATACGACAAGAGCGCGTATCCGTCCAGTCCGGCGAGGTTGCCTCCCCCTCTTCACAGGCCTCTGCCGCGGGCACGGAGAGGGGAGGGCGGCAAGTGTCCAGCCCCGTGTTCAGGCCATATCGGGAGTCGTGCGTTGCCGCATCCCGTTCTCATCTCTGCCCCCTGTCGATGGTGACGGGGGAGGGAGGCCGGTTGACTCGGGTCGCGAGTCCTTGTCCCGTCCTCGACCGCTGCCGGGAGGACGTCCTGCGCAGCAGGCAGCCTTTGCCGTTCCGGTGGACTGCGGTGGCGATGCTACTGCGGGCCGGGTGCTGCGCTCACGGCTATGATGTTGTCACGTATGGATGCGTGCAGGCGGGTCTCTCCGCCCCATCTGGCTTCTGCCTCGGCAAGGGCGGTCTCGAAGGCCAGCCTCGCGTCTTCGGTACGTCCTGAAAGGGCCAGAATCAGCCCGAGGTTGTTGCGCAGTTTGGGAATGAAGCCTTCAAGACCCATTCCCTGTGCCTGACGCAGGGCCTGATGCAGCAGGAACGAAGCATTTGCGAGGTCGCCCATGGCACAGGCTCTCATGCCCTGCCTGTTGAGGGCACCTATCTGGCTGGCGGCGCACATGGCGTCTCCTTCGGGATTCTGGTTGCAGGATTAGGCGTTGAAGCCGTCGAGCGCCTGACGCAGGGTGGACACGCCGCACGAGTGGAGCATCTGCACAGGGATGTCGTTGGCCTTGGCGTACGACATCACCTCGCGGCGCGCCGCGTGCGAGACCTTGTTCGTGAACACGATGACGAGTTTCGAGTTGCCGACCTTGTCTGCGATGCGGTTCTCCTTTCCGGTGAACACCTTGAGGTCCACACCACTGTTCCGTGCAGTGTTGATGTAGTCACGCTTCAGACGGTCCATGCCACCTATGAGGGTCGCGCACATGACGGGCTCCTTGGTTTGTATGGAACCCTTTTATTGAAAACGAAAATCAATGTCAACACGGAGTGACAAAAAAGGCCGGACAAGTCCCGGCCTCTTGGTGTTCTTTCTCGTAAACCGCTACCGTGAAAGCTATTCTTCCTGCCATGAAATACATTCCACAGGGCAGGTGCTGATGGCATCCTCGACACACTCGGCTTTGGAGTAGGGGGCGATGACCTCGGCGTATTCGCCTTCGCTGGACATCCTGAACGCCTCGGGGCAAAGTTCGACGCATGATTCGCAGGCCATGCACTCCTGTTGGTCTATGTACAGACGCTTTCCCATACGCTACCTCCATAACGGTATACTTGGTTGCTGCAACATAACACGCCGCGCGGGTCTGTGCCAGCGCGGAAACGATAGAGGCGGATGTCAGGGATGACTGTTGACGCGAAAAAGGTGCGCGAACATTTCGCACGGGCAAGGGCCTACTATCAGCGACGCGATGCCGTGAGGGCCTTGGCTGCGGCCTGTCTCGGGGTGCAGGGCATGGCTTCGGCCCCGCTGTCCGGGGTCGGTCTCGTCGAGGCGCAGGGTGCGTTGCGCGAGGTGTTGCAGCTCTTTTCGAGGGATGCGGCCATGCGGGCTGCCGCCGCAGACCTTGCCCCGCAGGGGTTCGCCTACCAGCGTGGCGGAGAGAAGGCGCTGTTGGCAGTGCTTCGCATCGTCCACGATGAACTTGATGCCGCGGGGTCTCGCGAAAGCTACGAAGATGCGCTGGCACGCAAGCAGCGCATCGACGCTGCGTTGTTGCAAGGGATGCGCCTGCTTCAGCAGAACAAGGTGTCGGAGGCGGATGCCAGCTTTGCCGTGGCGGTGCAGAACTACCGCGACGAGCACAGGCTCTTTCTGTGCGTGGGGCGGCTTCTCGTGGATGCGGGGGAAGTGCGGCGCGCCATCCCCTACCTCAAGCGGGGCATGGAGGTCGACCCTGCCGACGAGACCATGGCGGGGCTTCTGGCCGAGGCCATGCGCAGACGCGACGGGGCCGCCTGACGCGCGTTCCTTCTCTTCCCCCCATCGAGTGACCGGGCGTCGCACCGGCGGCATCCTCTGTTCTGGCACGGCTCGTGCTTTGCGTCAGGTGGCGGAATATTCTGCCGAGGAGCCACGACCATGATGCACGGACTCTACACGGGCGCCACGGGCATGAGGACGCAGGCCGAAGGTATGAACGTGGTGGGTAACAACCTCGCCAACGTGAACACCATCGGCTTCAAGCAGTCCATGATGCTGTATCAGGACCTGATGAGCCAGACGGAACCCACGGGCAGTGCCTATGTCTCCGGCATATCGCAGGTGGGACTCGGTGCCCGGGTGGGCGACGTGCGCGTGCTGCGTTCGCAGGGGGCCTTGCTTGCCGGGTCGGACACCACGGACTTCGCCATATCGGGCAAAGGCTTCTTTCAGGTGACCAGCGGGCAGGACACCCACTACACCCGCGCAGGCAACTTCCGCTTCAACAAGGACGGGCAACTGGTCGACCCCAACGGGTTCAACCTGATGGGCCACGCCATCACCGGTGAAACCGAAGGCCCGCTGGCAGCCGTGACGCTGGTGAAGGATGCGGACGGGCGTCTTTCCATGCCCGCCAAGGCGACAGGGGGCATGACCTCTGTCTTCAACCTCGGTTTCGACAAGGATGCCAGCAGCAGCACCGCCAATCCGTTCTTCGGGATGCTCGAGGCATGGGACGGCACCGCTACGCCGCCGCTTGGCGACAATGCGGCAGGCTACACCCAGACCATGCGCGTCTATGACGCTGCGGGCGACACCCACGAACTCACCATCCGTTTCGACAATGCCACCACCGCGGGCGGCAAGCGATACGTGGAGTTTCTCGTCACCATGCCTCCCGGCGAGGACGGCGGTGCGGCGGCGGGTAGCGCGGGTGCGGGGCTGCTCATGTCCGGGACGTTGCAATTCGGGTCGTCAGGGCAGTTGCAGGACATCATGGCCTTCACGCCATCAGGCGGCGACCCCAAGGACCTCGCCAACTGGGTGCCCGCCACGCTGGACGCCTCTGGCAGGCCGCAGTTCAACGCCACCTTCGCGCAAGGCGGGGCGCAGACAGTGGGCCTCGACCTTGGCATCACCACCACCGCATGGAACAATGCACCCGCTTCGGCGGCGGGGGTGGGCCTCGACCCGACGCTTCTTGGCGGGGCCACCACGCCCAAACTGGCTGCCACGTCGACCACCGCCTACAAGGGAAGTTCGTCGTCGACCTACATGAAGCAGGACGGCTATGCGGAAGGCGTACTCATGAACCTTGAGGTGGCAACGGATGGCATCGTCAGCGGCAAGTACAGCAACGGTCAGTCGCAGTCGCTGTTCCGCGTGCCCATCTTCCGCTTCACCAGCGAGGACGGGTTGCGAAGCGAGGGCATGAACCACTACTCCGCCACCACGGAGTCTGGTGCGGCACAGGAAGGCAAGGCCGACACAGAGAATTACGGCAAGCTCATGGGCAAGTCGCTTGAGCAGTCCAACGTGGACATGGCCCGCGAGATGGTGAACATGATCGTCACCCAGCGCGGATTCCAGACCAACAGCAAGGTGGTCACCACGGCGGACACCATGATTCAGAAGGCGCTGGAACTCAAGCGCTGATGCGTGTCGTGCCACTGCGGGGACGTCCCACGGTTGGCAGGCATCATGAGGGGCTGCCCGCTGGACGGGCGGCCCTTTGTCTTTGTTGCCGGGGCACGGGCAAGGCGGGGGTTCGGGGCGTCTTGCAGCGTGTGAGCAGCTTTATCCACGTTGGCGGGACAGTGTGTGCGGTGCATTCCGGGCGTCATTTGCCGGGGCGTCATTATCGGGCGGAGTGGTCGCGAAGGCTCGCGATTCGGCTGCCCTGTCTTCTGCCTGCCTGCATCTTCCCCGCTGTTCTCTGTTGCCAGCCCAGAAGGGGCCGCACCTTATTGGCGCGACCCCTTCGGTATGGAATGGCCCGGAGGGGCCTTGTGCGGCCCGCAGGGCTATTGCGGGCGCGGGCGTTGCGTCACATGGCCTCGGCCTGTGGCTGGGGCACGGGGAAGACGGTGTC
Organism: Nitratidesulfovibrio vulgaris str. Hildenborough; assembly: GCF_000195755.1. Classification (NCBI taxonomy): domain Bacteria; kingdom Pseudomonadati; phylum Thermodesulfobacteriota; class Desulfovibrionia; order Desulfovibrionales; family Desulfovibrionaceae; genus Nitratidesulfovibrio; species Nitratidesulfovibrio vulgaris. The sequence goes on from NC_002937.3 coordinate 353,374, forward strand.
GTAGGCGAGGTTGAAGAGGAAGGCGTACACGGGCACCAGCACGAGATAGCCCGCGTCAAGCAGCACCGCTTCGACGAATCCGAAGTCGAGCATGTACATGATGAGCGGCACTGAGACGAAGGCGAAGCCTATCTCGAAGGTGATGGCGTGGGCGGCGCGCAGCCAGAAAGGACGTGGCGCAAGCGGTCTGCCCAATCGCAGCAGCATCCTGTCGAAGGCGACGTTGTAGAGATAGTTCCATAACATGGCGAGGGTGCTCATGATGACGCTGAGCATCCCGAAGGAATGGGCGGGTACGCCGAGAACGCCCGGAAGGACGAGTACGGTGGTGGTGATGAGCAGGATTTCGAACAGCAGGGTGTGACGAATCCTGTCGGCACGGGTACGCATGAAAGGCTCCTTGCAACTGATGTCGCCGTGTTCTATCTGGAAGACGGATTGATGCAAGTTAAAGTCTATCTGAAAAACAGATGGAGGCGAGGGTGCAGTACAGCTGGGAACAGGTAGAGGCCTTTGTCAGGGCAGCCCGTCTGGGCTCTTTCTCCGCCGCGGCGCGCGAGTTGGGCAAGGCCCAGTCGGCAGTGAGCACGGCCATCGCCAACCTCGAGGCGGACCTTGGCGTGAATCTCTTCGACCGTGCCGGACATCTGCCGGTACTGACCCCCGAAGGTGAGGCGCTGCTTGGTGATGCGGAGCGGTTGCTGGCGCGTGGAGAACGCTTCGGCAGCAGGGCGGCGACGCTCGCCACGGGGGTCGAACCGCGCCTTGTGCTGGCGGTGGACGAGCTTGCGTGGGGGCCTGCCCTCGTGGACAGGCTCACCGGGTTCGCGGAACGCTGGCCGGATGTGGAGATGGAGTTCCTGTTCGGCATCGTGGGGGATATCGCCCTCATGGTGGCCGAGGGGCGGGCGCACATGGGTATCATGGTCCCCTTGGCCGACCCGCGGGGGCGCAGGGTCTATGCCGAGGAGGCTTGGCGTGACGCCGAAAGCAGGCTGGCGGGGCTGGACTACTTTCCGGCAGGGGCCGTGCCAGCACTGCCCGTGGTGGCGGCGGGGCATCCGCTGGCGGGACGCCGTGCGGTGTCACCGGATGAACTGGAGGCGCTGCGCCAACTGGACATCACCAGCCGGGGCGGAGAGCGTCCCGATGCCCTGTCGGGGCAGGTGTGGCGCGTGGACAGCTACTGGGCGCTTCGCGACCTCGTACGTGCCGGACTGGGCTGGGCCTACCTGCCGGAAAGTCTTGCCGCATCCGACCTCGATGCGGGCAGGCTGGTGCGCCTCGACCTTGCCCCCGCGGGCGAGGTCTGGCGGTGGCCGTTGTACCTCGTCCGTGATGCTAGGCGCGCACCGGGCCCAGCGGCGCGGTGGCTTCTGGAGGCACTGGCGAAGGCCGTCTAGGTGCAGGGGGACGGGGTGGCCCGAGTGCTGGTGGCGGCGCTGGTGACGTTGCCGGATGACGCCGGATGACGCCAATGGCTGCCGCATGGCGCAGGGTTGCCACGGGCGATGAAGGCGCGGGGCTGCGAAGGTGGGTCAGCTGGCTGCGAGGGCCAGAAGCTGTTCGTAGCAGCCGGGCAGGGGCTGCTGGTCGGTGATGTGCTGGCGCAGGAAGTCGTTGATGGGCCCCACCATGGCGATGGCCTTGTCGATGTCGGGGTTGGAACCCGTGGCGTAGGCCCCGATGTTGATCATGTCCTCGACCCGGCGGAAGGTCGCCATGTGGCGGGTGAGTATCCGGCCCGCGTTGACGATGTCGTCGGGGCAGATGTCGGTGCGAAGGCGGCTGATGGACTTGAGCACGTCGATGGCCGGAAAGTGCCCCTGGTCGGCAAGTTCACGCGTGAGCACGATGTGACCGTCGAGGATGGAGCGCACGGCGTCGGCGATGGGTTCGTTGAAGTCGTCGCCATCCACCAGGACGGTGTAGATGCCGGTGATGGTCCCCTCGGGGCTGCGGCCCGCACGTTCGAGAAGGCGTGGCAACTGGGCGAAGACGGTGGGCGTGTAACCCTTGGTGGTGGGCGGTTCACCCACGGCGAGGCCCACTTCGCGGGCAGCCATGGCGAAGCGCGTCACCGAGTCCATCATCAGCAGCACGTCCTTGCCCTGGTCGCGGAAGAACTCCGCCACGGCGGTGGCTGCGTAGGCCGCGCGCATCCGCACCAGCGGAGACTGGTCCGAGGTCGCCACCACGAGCACCGAACGGGCCATGCCCTCCGGGCCGAGGTCCTTCTCCATGAACTCGACCACTTCTCGCCCGCGTTCGCCGATGAGACCGATGACGTTGACCTGCGCCTCGGTGTAGCGGGCCATCATGCCCATGAGCGTTGACTTGCCGACGCCGGAACCCGCCATGATGCCCACTCGCTGCCCGCGGCCGAGGGTCAGCAGGCTGTTGATGCAGCGCACGCCCACGTCCAGCGGCGTGTCGATGCGCGGCCGGGTGAGGGGGTTGGGTGGCGAGGCGTAGAGGGGGGCCCATGCCTCCGGCATGACGGGCGTGCCGCCATCGAGGGGGGCGCCGAAGGCGTCGAAAGCCCGGCCCAGCAGTCCTTCGCCCACGGGAAAGACCGGGGGAAGGCTGGAGTTGCGGATGAGGCTGCCGGGGCGCACCCCGCGCAGTTCACCGTAGGGCATGAAGAGCAACCGTCCGTCACGGAAGCCCACCACTTCGGCGGCGACGCTTTCACCGCCGTCATCGGGCAGCATGTGGCACACGGCACCCAGTGGTGCCTTGATGCCGGAACCTTCGGCCACGAGGCCCACGACCTTGGTTATCTTGCCGAAGGTCTGCATGGGGGCGCATTCGCGCAGAAGGTCGAGACAGGCTCGCGGGCCGCCGCTCATGCGTCGTTCCCCACGGGGCCGCTGCCAGACTTCTCGGCGGGCAGGGTCAGGTGCGCCAGCACCTCTTCGATGACGGCGCGGCGTGTCTCCATGCGGTTGTCCGCCATACCGTCGTCACTCTCGACCACCAGCCCGCCGGGGGCCATGGACGCATCGCCGCGCACCGTCCACGATTCGAGCCCCGCCAGTCTCTCTCTGGCGGCCTGCACCATGTCGGCCACGGCGGCCTCGTCTTCGGGATTGACCCTGATGATGAGGTGGCGGCGGCTGTCAAGGGCCTGTGCCGCCTGAACGAAGAGGGCGCGCAACACCTCTGCGCGCTCTTCGGCGAGTACCACGCCTGTGTAGCGTTCGACGCTGGCGCGCAGCAGGGCGACGAGGTCTTCGCGCCATGTGCCGAAGATGGCAGAGCATTGCCCCTGTATGGCCTGCAACACGGCGGCCACCGAATCGCCCATGCCGACCCTGAATTCGTCGAGTTCGGCGCGTGCGGCATCCAGACCGGCGGCATAGCCCTCTTCATGGGCCTTCGCACGCAGGGCGTCGGCTTCACGACGGGCCTCGTCCAGCACCTCCCGGGCGCGGGCGGCGGCCTTCTCTCGGACGCGTTCCATGTATTCGGCTTCGGTGCGTTCGTCCCACAGTGGACGCCGCGTTCCCTCAAGGTCGGTGATGGTCGCCTCGTCCATGGGGCCCGGCCCCATGTAGATGGTGCCCCATCGTTTCGCCTCGCCGTCAGACGAAGACATCTCCGCCTCCGCGACCGATCATCACACGGCCTTCGGCTTCGAGCCTGCGTACGGTCTTCACGATGTTCTGCTGCGCCGCCTCCACGTCCGAAAGGCGCGTGGGGCCCATGATTTCGAGGTCTTCCCGGATCATGGTGGCGGCGCGTTCCGACATGTTCTTGAAGAACTTCTCCTTGAGGTCGTCGGCGGAACCGCGCAGGGCCATGGTGAGGTCTTCGTTGGAGATGTCCTTGAGCAGTTCGCGGATGCCGCGGTCGTCCAGCGAGGAGACGTCCTCGAACACGAACATGAGGTTGCGGATGTCTTCCGCCATCTGGGCCGATTCTTCCTCGATTTCGGCGATGACCTCCTCTTCGGTGGCGCGGTCGACGGCGTTGAGGATTTCGGCCACGGACTGGACACCGCCCACCTTCTTGCCTTCCTTGCCGCCCATGGCGATGAGCTGGCTTTGCAGCACCTTGTCCACTTCCATGAGCATGTCTTCGGGCACGGCTTCGAGCCGCGCGAGGCGCATGAGCACTTCGGTGCGGACACCGGCAGGCAGGTTGGTGAGCAGGTCGGCGGCGCGTTCCGACGGCATGTGCCCGAGGATGAGGGCCAGCGTCTGTGGATGTTCGTTGCGCAGTATCTGGGCCAGCAGCCGGGGGCTGATGTTGCCCAGTTCGCGGAAGGGCGCAGGGCCGGACTCGAGGTTGAGCTGGTCCATTATGTACTTGGCCGTCTCGCTGTCGAGGTTCTTCATGAGCAGGCGCTTCACCGCATCCTGCCCGCCGGCGATCATCTCCTGCCCGGTGACGAGCGCGTGATGGAACTCGCGCAGGACATCCTCGACCACTTCCTTGGGCACCGTCTCCATTTCGACGATGGCCTTGGATACGGCGGCTATCTCCTGCCTGTCCATGCGCTTGAAGACTTCCGACGTGAACTTGTCGCCCATGGCGAGCAACAGAACCGCGGTCTTCTCCGGGCCTTTAAGCTGCCCCGGCCTTTGTTCCTTCGTCATTTTTCAACCAGCTCCTGATGATGCCAACGGCCTGGTCCATGTTCTGCTCCGCGAGCTGCATGGCATGGGCCTTGATGTCTTCGATCTTGCGCAGCGCATCCAGTGCGTCCACTTCCTCGTCGCCTTCGATGAGCGCGAGACGCTCTTCGCCTGCGGGCAGCCCTTCAAGCCCTTCGATCATCTCGCCTTCGACCTTGGGCCTGATGAGGGCCATGACCACGGGCCTGACCACCAGCAGCAGGAAGAGGAAGACCAGCAGGGCGTTGAGCAGCGGCTTGCCGAGTCGCAGGGCGTAGTCGAGGAACAGTTGCGGCAGGCTCGCCTCCTGCGGCAGGTCGGGGCCGCCGAAGGAGATGGAGTTGACCTCCACGGTGTCGCCGCGTGCCCTGTCGTAACCCACGGCGCTGGAGACAAGCTGGCGGATGCGCTGCATCTCTTCGGCGTTGCGCGGGACGAAGGTGTAGGTGCCGTCTGCAGCCTTCTCATACGTGCCGTCGACGATGACCGCAACGGAAAGACGGCTCAGGTCGCCCACGTTGGCGACGATGTTCTGCTCTTCTTTATTGATTTCGAAGTTGGTGGTGCGCGTCTCGCGCGTGCCTTCCTGCGTGCTGGCGCTGCCGGAGATGCCGTCGCCCCTGAAGTTGGCGTCGGGGGCACCTGCCTCGAGGTTGGCGCGGCCACGGGTGCTCTCTTCGCTGCGCTGTTCGGAACGCACCACGGTCTTCTCCGGGTCGTAGAGTTCACGCCGTATGGTGCGCTGGCTGAAGTCCACGTCGGCGTTGACCTTGGCGATGACCTTGCCGGGGCCGATGACAGGGTAGAGCAGTTCCTCGATGCGCCGTTCGAGGTTCTGTTGCAGGCGCATCTTGTATTCAAGCTGCGTGGTGGTGAGGCCCTGAAGGCTGTCGTCCTCGGTGGGGTAGTAGAGTATCTTGCCCGAGGTGTCGGCCACGGAGACACGGTTGCGGTCCATGCCCTCCACCGCCATGACCACGAGGTTGACGATGGCCTGCACGTCCTGTGCTTCCATCTTCTTGCCTTCGCGCAGCTTGACCACCACAGAGGCCGAGGGCTTCTGCTGCTCTTCGATGAACAGGCTGCGGTGGGGGATGACAAGGTGCACCCTTGCGGTCTCCACACCGGGGAATTCGCTGATGGTGCGGATGAGTTCGCCCTGAAGGGCACGCTGGTAGTTGATCTTCTGTACGAAGTCGGTCTGGCCGACCTTGAGGTCGTCGAATATCTCGAAGCCGATGCCCTGCCCCACGAGGTTGCCCTCGCCCGCCACCTTGATGCGCAGGTCGTACAGCTTGTCGGCGGGCACGAGCACCGTTCCGCCGTCGTTCTCGAGCTTGTACGGCACCTTGTTGGCCTGAAGCAGCTTCACCACGCGGTTGGCGTCTTCGCCTGCGAGGTTGGAGTACAGGACCCGGTAGTCCGGGCGGTTGATCCAGAGGATGAGCGTGAAGAAGATGCCGACGGTGACGAGCGCGAGCCCGACGATGAAGACGCGCTGGGACATGGAGATGCGCGACCAGAAGGCTCTTGCCTTGTCTGTGGCGTCGGTGATCATGGGAGACATCGTTTCCTCCGGGGGCGGTCGGGCTGGCGGTGGAGTGGCGTTGCGGCGCGGCTAGAACTGGATGCGACTCAGTTCGCGGTAGGCTTCCATGACCTTGTTGCGCACGGCAGAGGTCATGCTCACGGCAAGCCCGGCCTTCTGCAGGGTGATCATCAGCTCATGCACGTTCTGCGTCTCGCCCGAGGCGAACGAGGTGATCATCTTGGATTTCTCGCCCTGCATCTCGTTCACCTTGCCGAGAGAGTCGGTGAGCGTCTCCGTGAACGACTTGCCGGGTGCCTGCCCCTGCTGTGGCAGCATGGCACCTGCGGACGTGGTCTTCTCGGCCTTGGTGAAGTTGGCGAGGGCGTTGGTGTAGGCCTTGAGGCCGATACTCTGGATGGTCATGTCGTTCTCCGTGCCTAGCGGCCTATTTCAAGGGCCTTGCTGTACATGGCCTTGACGGTGTCCACGGTGGTGACGTTGGCCTCGTAGCCGCGCTGGGCGGTCATGAGGTTGGCCATCTCCTCCACCACGTTGATGTCAGGGTACGAGACGAACCCCTGCTGGTCGGCATCGGGGTGCCCCGGTTCGTACACGCGCTTGAAGGGCCGCTGGTCGCGTACCACGTTCATCACGCGCACACCGCGCAGTTCACGGTCGAGTGCAGACTCCATCTGCTTGCTGAAGGGGCCGTCCACCTCGGTGGCGGCCATGATGGTGGTCTTGCGGCGATAGGGGCCGCCCTCGGCCGTGCGCGTGGTCTTGGCGTTGGCGAGGTTCATCGAGATGATGTTCATGTTCGTGCGTTCCGCCGTGAGCGCGGAAGCGCCGATATCGAGCGCGGTCATGAAGTCCATTACTTCTGGCCCTCCATGATGATGGTCTTGATGCCTTCGAAGTTGCCTTTGATGACCGTGGCAAGGGCGTTGTACTGCAGCGACGCCTTGGCCATCTTGGTCATCTCCTTGTCCAGATTGACGCGGTCCTCACCGTGGACGACCCGCGGCTTGAAGGTCTTCGACCACTCAGGGCCGAAGCCCTCGGGGTCGAAGACGGCGGGCAGATGCTGTTTCTCGGTGATGGTCATGCGCCCTTTGGCGTCCAGCCCCAGTGCCGACTGAAGCTCCTTCTCGAACTCGAGCTCGCGCGGCTTGTAGCCGGGCGTGCGCACGTTCGCGATGTTGCTCATGACGACATTCTGACGCTGGAGTTGCATGTCCATGACCTTGCCCACAAGGTTCACGTGGGATTCATACATGTTTTTCATGCGGTTACCTCCGTATCGTCATGTCCGTGGCAGACGTTGCCGGTTGCGTGTCCGCTTCCGACGACAGGAGGAAAGCAAAAAGGGTTCCACGTATGATTTCGTTTCTATTCCAATGTGTTGAGTGGATTGTCAGGCGTGAGTGACGTCGGTAAGCCGTCGCCGGGAAGGTCGTCAGCACGTCTGTTTTGGTATGCACCAAGCCCCCGTGGGGGCGCAGGGGAGGCACCCTGTTACAATGGATAAAGGAAAGTATGCGGCGGACGGGGCGCTGGATGGCGACTGACATGGCGGGTTGTTTCCACAGGCATGGGTGGCTGCCGGCGGCGCAGGGGGGCTTCGCACCCTGCGGCACAGCTGGTGCAGGCATCCGTCGTGTGGCGTGAGGAAGGAGTTGCCTAGCGCAGCACTCAGGCGTACGAATCGCCTGCCTCTGGTGGACTTGCGGCGGCGGAAGGGTGACGTAATTGCCGGATGTCATCGTTGTGTGTTTCTGTAAGATGCTGTAAAAATGGAAGTTGATTTTTTGGGCATGGCGCTTGCTTGGTATCTCGTGCCTGCTCTGCCAGCGGCCCCCGTCATGCAGGCGGCAAGGGCGCGCAGACAAGGCTTCAACGTCCCACTGTCATGGAGGGGAAACCATGAGCAGCCATCTGGATTACGAAATCAACAAGGAATTGGGCGAGTGCTACCTGTTCATGGGTGACCTCGAAAAGGCGGAGGACTACTACCGCAAGGCTGCCGCCAGCAATGGCGTGCATCCCGACCCATATCTCGGACTCGCAACCATCGCCGTCCAGCGCGGTGCGCTTTCGGACGCACTCGTCCTCTACCGCAAGGCGGCGGACATCGAAGCGGGAGACAAGGCCCTTGCGGGCATGGGTCTCGTGGAGATGGAACAGGGCGATGCCGAGGCGGCCTACGGGCACCTCGCCGCAGCGCTGGCGCTGAATCCCGAGAACCTTGTCGCCATGAATTGCATCGTGCGTCTCGGATACCATTTCGGGCGTGTCGCCGATGTCGTGCCGTACCTCGAGAATTATCTCTCTCTCGTCCCGGGAAAGGACACCGTGCGTACCACGCTTGCGGGCTGTCTCATCACCCTCGGACGCCCTGAAGAGGCACGTGCCCATCTTGAACAGGTGCTGGCCAGCGACCCCGCCAACCCCGAGGCGCGCTCACTGTATGAAGGTCTCGCCGCCTAGTGCGGCGTGCGATACTCCCCTCCCCATGATTTTCCGGCCCCTTCGCTGGCGCTGGGGGCCGGAAAATCTCTTAACGCCGAGGGCAAGGGCTGCATCCTGAAGATGCGGCCCTTTTTGCGTTCTTCCGGGGGGGATGAGGGTGACGTGGTACAGGCGTGCGCGTGCCCGGTGTCCGTCCTATCAGGGGGCCGTCGGGGCTGCATGAACGCGCGCTGGGTCACTTTGCGTGGCGCGGGTCGCTTCCGCGTCGACTGCGCAGGGGAGGGCGTCTGCAACCGGCATGATGCTGCGAGGCAATGCCCGTGAGACACCTTCCGGCGTCAGCGGTAGGCCGAGGGGGCGATACCGGAACAGCCGACAGGTCACGGACGGGCTGGAGGCTGCCTTGCAGTGCCACAAGCACCGGGCGAGTCGCCAAATGCAAAGGCCGCCCGGAGGCGGCCTTGATGGATGGCATGCAGCGTGCGGTGACTACTTCAGGTTGGCGGCGTACCAGTCGCCAGCCAGTCGCAGCCCCTCGCGCACGTCGTACACCGGGGCGTAGCCCAGAAGCGTCTGTGCGCGGGTGATGTCGGCCAGCGAGTGACGCACGTCTCCCGCGCGGAAGTCGCGATGCACGCAGGTGGCCCCGGCGGCTTCGGGCTTGTGACGCACCACCTCTTCGCGAATGAGGTCGAAGAGTTCGTTCAGTGTGGTGCGCTGGCCGAAGGCCACGTTGTACACCTTGTCGCGTGCTTCGGCAGGGGCCAGCGAAGCGAGGATGTTGGCCTGCACCACGTTGTCGATGTAGCAGAAGTCGCGGCTGGTCTCGCCGTCGCCGTTCACGAACACGGTCTCGCCGCGCAGCAGGCTGGCGAACCACTGGGGGATGACGGCTGCGTAGGCACCGAAGGGGTCCTGGCGCTGCCCGAAGACGTTGAAGTAGCGCAGCCCGATGGCGGTGAAGCCGTAGCAGCGCGCGAACACGTCGGCGTAGAGTTCGTTGACGTACTTGGTGACGGCGTAGGGCGAAAGCGGCTTGCCGATGATGTCCTCGACCTTGGGCAGCGTCGGTTCGTCACCGTAGGTGGAACTGGACGCCGCGTAGACGAAGCTCTTGGCGCCGGCATCACGGGCGGCCACCAGCATGTTGACGAAACCGGTGATGTTGCACTCGTTGGAGAGGATGGGGTCGTCGATGGAGCGCGGTACCGACCCGAGGGCCGCCTGATGCAGCACATGGTCGACGCCCTTGCAGGCTTCGTGGCAGGTGGCGAGGTCGCGGATGTCGCCCTCGATGAAGCGGAACGACGCCCAACGCTCTTCGCCCACGAGGTCGCGCACCATGTCGAGGTTGCGCTGGTAGCCGGTGAGGAAATTGTCGAGGCCCACCACGCGCTGTCCCTGCCTGAGCAGGGTCTCCAGCAGGTTGGAGCCGATGAACCCGGCTACGCCCGTGACAAGCCATGTGCGCGGGCTGGCGTTGATGTCCTGCAGGACGGAGTCGAACGTGCTCATTGTATACCTCCGGGCGGTACGGGCCGCCGTTGTGTGCGATATGCCGCGTGCCCCGGCGGGGCATACGGCCTAGCCGGATGTATACACTTGGACGAGGCCTGTAAAGGCGCGCACGTTAGAAGCTGCGAGCGCTACAGTTCAAGCAGGCGCGCGACGCGTGCCGGGTCGAGTCCGCCATGCGCGTCGGCGGGGCCGTCACCCAGAAGGCGCAGCACTTCGCCGTAGGCCTGGTCGGCGTCATCGGCAGCGGGGCGCACGGGCACACCGGCAAGCTGGTCGGCAGGGCTGGTGGTGCTGCGTTTGCGTTCGGCGAGGTCGCGGACACGGTGCAGCAGCGAGTCGACGCGGGAGAACGGATCGTTCACGGAATGGGTGGCGGTGATGGTGGACATGGCTACCTCCGGCAGGGTTTTCCTTGTGGCGGAAACAAGCAAGAAGCGTGCAAGCTGGTGCGTCGAGCGCCTTGATGGCGCCTTCGATGTGGCGCTTCGACGTCACGTTTCACCATGGCGCATCGGGGACGCCTCGTCGGGCAAGGCTGCCGTGTGCGGCCGCACGGCAGGCGTAACCATCGTAAGGGGCAAGTGCAGCCTTGCGTTTCCGGGGCGACACGGTACACTCTTGCAGGCGGCTTCTGCCGCCGAACCGTGTCTGCCGCCGAACCGTGTCGGGCAAGACGCGGGCCATTTTCCGGAGGCCGCACATCGCATGGCACGTCATCTTCTTCTCTTCGACATCGGCAACACCAACGTCAAGGTGGGCATCGCCACCGAAGGCACCGTGCTCACGTCCTACGCCCTGCCTACCGACGGCACGCAGACGGGTGACGGCTTCGGGCTGGCGCTGCTGGACATCATGCGTCATGCGGGGCTTGGCGCGGACGACATCGACGCGTGCGTGGGCAGTTCTGTTGTGCCAAGCCTCGACCCCCTGCTGCGCCACGCCTGCGAGCGTTTCCTGTGGCGACCGTTGCAGTTGGCGCATGTCGACCTGCCCGTGCCGCTCGAGAACCGCTACGAGCGCCCCACCGAAGTGGGTGCCGACCGGCTGGTGGCGGCGTTCGCCGCCCGCAGGCTCTATCCCGACGCACGGGCGCTCGTCTCCGTCGATTTCGGCACGGCAACGACATTTGACTGTGTCGATGGCGACGCGTATCTTGGTGGACTGATTTGTCCCGGTGTCCTTTCCTCTGCCGGGGCGCTTTCGTCGCGTACGGCGAAGCTCCCCCGCGTGAGCCTCGAAGTGAGCGAGGACATGCCCGTTGTCGGGCGAAGCACCACCACGAGCCTCAATCACGGCTTCATCTTCGGTTTCGCCGCCCTTGCGGAAGGTGTGACCGCGCGGCTGCGCAAGGTGTTGCCCGAACCGCTTGAAGTGGTCGCCACAGGCGGCTTCGCCCGTGCCGTGGCCCGGGTTTCGGACTGTTTCGACCATGTCAGGCCCGACCTGCTGCTGGAGGGCCTGAGATTGCTGTATCTTGAAAGCGAACAACGCTGACAGGCTAATGGCCCGGCAGACCCTCCCGCGGGCTGACCGGCGCAAGGCGGCGCACCGTCGCCGCACCTCAGAAAGCAAGGAGATGCACATGAGCACCATCGTTTCCGTCTGGGCGCGCGAGATTCTTGACTCCCGCGGGAATCCCACCATCGAGGTCGAAGTCTCCCTCGAATCCGGCCATTCCGGGCGTGCCGCCGTGCCGTCCGGTGCCTCCACCGGCACCCGTGAAGCCCTCGAACTGCGTGACGGCGACAAGGGCCGCTACAAGGGCAAGGGCGTGGAGAAGGCCGTGGACAACGTCATGGGCGAAATCGCCGAGGCCGTCATCGGGCTCGACGCCCTGCGTCAGGTGCAACTCGACAACACCCTTCTCGACCTCGACGGCACCGACAACAAGGAACGCCTCGGGGCCAATGCCATGCTGGGCGTCTCGCTGGCGACCGCCCGTGCCGCTTCGAGCTTCCTCGGCCTGCCGCTGTACCAGTACCTCGGCGGGGTCAACGCCAAGGTGCTGCCCGTGCCGCTGATGAACATCATCAACGGTGGCGCGCACGCCCCCAACAACCTCGACATCCAGGAATTCATGATCATGCCCATCGGTGCCGCCACCTTCCGTGACGCGCTCCGCATGGGTGCCGAGACCTTCCATACCCTCAAGGCCCTGCTCGCCGCCGACGGTCACGTGACCAGCGTGGGCGACGAGGGCGGCTTCGCCCCCAACCTCAAGAGCCACGACGAGGCCTTCAAGTACATCACCCGCGCCATCGAGGAGTCGGGCTACATCCCCGGCGCCGAAATAGCGCTGGCCATCGACGCCGCCGCCTCCGAGTTCTACCGCGACGGCAAGTACCATCTGGCGGGTGAGGGCAAGACCTTCTCCAACAGCGAGATGACCGAATGGCTCGGCGAGTTCACCGCCAAGTATCCGCTCATCTCCATCGAAGACGGCCTTGCCGAAGGCGACTGGGAAGGCTGGGGCGAGCTCACCTACAAGCTGGGCGACACCGTGCAGCTTGTGGGCGACGACATCTTCGTCACCAACCCCGACATCCTCGCGCAGGGCATCGATGAAGGCGTGGCCAACTCCATCCTCATCAAGCTGAACCAGATTGGCACGCTCACCGAGACCCTCGACACCATCGAGATGGCGAAGCAGGCGGCCTACACCACGGTCATCTCGCACCGTTCGGGCGAGACCGAAGACCACTTCATCGCCGACCTCGCCGTGGGGCTCAACGCCGGGCAGATCAAGACCGGCTCGCTGTGCCGCAGCGACCGTCTTGCCAAGTACAACCAGTTGCTGCGCATCGAAGAGGACCTCGACGATGCGGGCATCTACTTCGGCCCCATGATCGCCTCCCACTTCGGCTACGAGGGCGACGAAGAGTTCGAGGACGCCTAGTCCGCTTGCCTTTCGCGCCCGCAGCCGTTATGAAGCCGCCAGCGAAGGCCCGCCCCGACGGTGTGGCCCGCCAACGGAGATGACATGACGGATACGGGTACGTTCAGCGGGGCTTATGGCCCCACCGCCACGCGCCCTTGACGTGCGTCCGTGAACCGGCCGGAACCCCTACAGGTTCCGGCCGGTATTCTTTTCAAGCAGGAGGAGAGCCGATGCAATTGCTCGACGGCAAGGCCACAGCGGCCACCATTCGCGAAGAACTGCGCGCCGAGATAGCCGCGCTGACCCCGCGCGCCCGCCGCGCACCGGGGCTTGCGGTCATCCTCGTGGGTGAGGACCCCGCGTCGCAGGTCTATGTGCGCAACAAGGAAAGGGCCTGCCACGATACGGGTATCGTGTCCGAGGCGTTTCGCCTTGCCCCCACCACGACACAGGAAGAGCTTGAACGGCTCATCGCCGACCTGAACGTTCGCCCCGACATCGACGGCATCCTGTTGCAGCTGCCCCTGCCGCGCGGTCTCGACGCCCAGCGTTGCCTCGAGGCCATCGACCCCGCCAAGGACGTGGACGGCTTCCATCCCCAGAACATGGGGCGTCTCGCCCTCGGGCTGCCGGGGTTCCGTCCCTGTACCCCTGCCGGGGTGATGACGCTGCTGGAGCGGTACGACCTCTCGCCCTCCGGTCGCAAGGCCGTGGTGGTGGGCCGCAGCAACATCGTGGGCAAGCCCCTCGCCCTCATGCTGGGCGCACCGGGCAAGTACGCCAACGCGACGGTGACGGTCTGCCACTCGGGCACCCCCGACCTCGCGGCCGAATGCCGTACTGCCGATTTCCTCTTTCTTGCCATCGGGCGTCCGCGGTTCGTCACTGCCGACATGGTACGTGAAGGCGCCGTCGTGGTGGACGTGGGCATCAACCGCACCGAGACGGGTCTTGCGGGCGACTGTGACTTCGAGGGCGTAAGCCGTGTGGCCTCTGCCATCACCCCCGTCCCCGGCGGCGTGGGCCCCATGACCATCGCGCAACTGCTGGTGAACACCGTCCAGTCGTGGAAGGTGCGCTGCGGGCTGTAGTGTTGCGGGCACAGCGCGTCGGGCTTCGGGGCTGGCGTCCGTAGCGCATGGCGGGACAGTGATTGCCTGCTGCCGTGCCGCCCGTCGTACCTTCCCTCTTGCCGTCCCCCTTGCCGCCGCGCGCCAGTACAACTGGCCCTTCTCTTCGGATATATGATCGCATCGAAGCGCGTCGCCCCTAGGTGGCGCGCTTCTTCATTGCCCGTCGCGGGTGGAGGTGGCGATGGAGGGAGTACAGGCCGCTGGGGCGCAGACTGCCGGGGCAGGGTATGGTGCCTCTGTCGTGCGCCGGTGCTCACCGCCTGCCGAATCTGCTGACGCCGGGGATGAAATCCCGTCCCGGTCGGTCGTTGCGTTGACACCGCCCCTTGGTGCGGCGTAGCAACAACGGGACAGACGGAACATGACGACAGACCCAACCCCCCTACAACGTTACAAGGAAGGGCCTCGTGAGCGTCGATTTCACCTCTTCGTTCAAGGACCCCGCGCTGTGTCGCGGGCTGCTCGACCGGCTGCACCGGGAACTGGACAGGCCTCTGCGGTTCATGGAGGTGTGCGGTACGCACACCGTGGCCATCTTCCAGAGTGGCATCCGTCCGCTTCTGCCCGAGGGCGTCCGCCATCTTTCCGGGCCGGGGTGCCCGGTCTGCGTCACCCATGAAAGTGAGGTGGCGGCGTATCTCCAGCTTGCGGAACGCGGCGACGTCATCATCGCCACCTTCGGCGACCTCATGCGCGTACCGGGCCCCGGCGGGCGCAATCTCAAGCTGGCACAGGCGCAGGGCGCACGCATCGAGGTGGTGTACTCCTCGTTCGACGCGCTGAAGCTGGCTGCGGACAACCCCGGCGAGAAAGTCGTCTTCCTCGGCATCGGCTTCGAGACCACCGCACCCACCGTGGCTGGCACTGTGCAGATGGCCCGTGCACAGGGGCTGGACAATTTCATGGTGCTCTCGTTCCATAAACTGGTGCCGCCCGCGTTGCGCGCCCTGCTGGTCGACCCGGAATGTGCCGTCGACGCCTTCCTGCTGCCCGGCCACGTCTCCACGGTGCTGGGCATCGAACCCTATCGCTTCGTGGCCACCGAATTCGGTACGCCGGGGGTCATCGCCGGTTTCGACCCTGTGGACATCCTTCAGGCGTTGCTCATCATGGTCGAACAGCGCAAGACGGGAGAGTATGGCATCGTCAACGCCTACCGTCGCGCAGTGGACGATGCGGGCAACCCGCGGGCACGACAGGTCATGGACGACGTGTTCATGCAGTCCGATGCGCTGTGGCGTGGCATCGGCCTCCTGCCGGGCAGCGGGCTGGTCTTCCGCCCCGAGTATGCAAGGTTCGACGCCATGCAGCGTCTGGGACTGACTCTGCCCGAAGCGCGCGATACGCCCGGTTGCAAGTGCGGTGATGTGCTCAAGGGCAAGATGCAGCCCAACGAATGTCCTCTTTTCGGCAAGGCCTGCGTGCCCGCAAAACCGGTGGGCCCGTGCATGGTCTCCACCGAAGGCAGCTGTGCCGCCTACTACAAATACAACGTCGAGGCGTAACGAATCATGAGCGGCGAAACCCTTCTTCTCGATTACGGCAGCGGCGGGCGCGCATCGCACCGCCTCATTTCCGACCTCTTCCTCCGCCATTTCGACAACCCCATCCTCGGCACGCTCAACGACGCCGCCCGTCTCGACCTGACAGGCCCCCTCGCCATGAGCACCGACAGCTACACCGTAGACCCCATCTTCTTCCCCGGCGGCGACATCGGCACGCTGGCGGTGCACGGCACCGTCAACGACGTCTCCATGCTGGGCGCACGGCCGCGCTACCTCAGCTGCGGTTTCATCCTCGAAGAGGGACTGGACATGGACATCCTCGAACGGGTGGTCGCCTCCATGGGGAAGGCCGCGCGTGAGGCGGGGGTGTTCATCGTGACGGGTGATACCAAGGTCGTGCCCCGTGGGGCCTGCGACAAGATGTTCATCAACACCACCGGCATCGGCGAGATTCTGGTCGACCCCGCGCCCTCGGGCGACAGGGCGCGCCCCGGTGACGCCATCCTCATCAGCGGCAGTATGGGCGACCACGGGCTGACCATCCTCTCGCAGCGTCAGGGGCTGAACTTCGCTGCGGATGTGTGCAGCGACTCGGCCTCCCTCAACAGGGTGGTGGAGAAGCTGGTGCTGGAGGTCGGCGACATCCACGTGCTGCGCGACCCCACCCGTGGGGGTCTCGCCACGACACTGAACGAGATAGCGGGCCAGTCGCAGGCCGTGTGCCATGTGCTGGAGACGGCCGTGCCCGTGCGCGAGTCGGTGCGCAACGGCTGCTCGTTCCTCGGACTCGACCCGCTGTATCTAGCCAATGAGGGCAAGCTCATCTGCATCCTGCCCGAGGAGAGGGCCGAGGCCGCGCTTGCCGTGTTGCGCGAAGGGCCGCACGGTGAACACGCTGCCCGCATCGGGAGTGTGAAGTCCGTCGGTGAACTCGGGGCAGCCCGGGCCGGTCAGGTGGTGATGGAGACGGCCCTTGGCGGGCACCGCCTGCTTTCCATGCTCGAAGGCGAGCAGTTGCCGCGCATCTGCTAGGGCTTCGGACTCTGCTCGAGGGCTTTCCGGGAACACTCCTGTTCGCCGATGCAGCCATCGCCACCCTCCCGTAGACGACCATCCATAAAGCAAAGGCCCGTCCGGCATGTACCGGACGGGCCTTGTCTCTTGCGTTTCCGCAGTCGCAGGGCCGACTAGCGTGCGCCCTTGGGGAAGAGGATGACCCCCACGGTCTTGAGGACGATCTGGATGTCGAGCAGGGGCGACATGTTCTTGATGTAGTAGAGGTCGTATTCGAGTTTGTAACGGGCGTCCTCCACCGAGGCCCCGTAGGGGTAGCACACCTGCGCCCATCCGGTGATGCCGGGCTTCACCGAGTGGCGCACGTAGAAGTAGGGGATGACCTTCTCAAGCTGCCGGACGAACTCCATCCGTTCAGGGCGCGGGCCTATCATGCTCATGTCGCCGCGCAGCACGTTCCACAACTGGGGCAGTTCGTCGATGCGCACCTTGCGGATGAAGCGACCCACGCGGGTGACACGGCTGTCGCCCTTGGTGGCCCATACGGCACCGTCCTTCTCGGCGTCGGTGCGCATGGAGCGGAACTTGAGCACCATGAACTCCTGCTCGTTGATGCCCACGCGCTTCTGGCGATAGATGACCGGGCCGGGCGACTCCATGCGGATGGCGATGGCGGCGACCAGCATGATGGGCGCGGTGGTGATGAGCAAAGAGAGGGAGACGATGACGTCGAACGCGCGTTTGAGACGACGGACGGAACCCTGCGTATTGAGGTTGAAGCCGTCTTCGGTGAGCAGCCATTCGTCGCGTATCTGGTCGACGGGGATGCGCTTGGCGACGTGTTCGTACAGGGTGCGGATGTCGACGACCATGAGGCCGCGCAGCTTGGCGTCGAGAAGGTCGCGGGCGATGTCTTCGTCCACGGGTGCGTCGGGCAGCATCACCAGCATGGTGGCACCGTAGCGCCGGGCGATTTCGACGGGTTCATAGGGTGCACCAAGGCAGGGGCCCGCATCGGGGTCCACGTCGCCCTCGCCCACATAGCCCAGAATCTCGGCTTCGGGCATCCCTTCGTTGAGCAGTTTGCGGACACGACCCGCCCTGTCGACACCCACCAGCACCACGCGGGGCCGGGTGGTGAAGCGCTGGCCGAAGCGGTGGTAGACCATGCGCCACAGCAGCGTCATGCCCACCACGAGCAGGAGCAGCACCACGAAGGTGGTGCGCTCGAAACGCCAGTGTTCGAACGAATAGAAGGTGAAGCCGGTGAAGATGATGCCGAGCACCGAGGCCACGCTCACGCGGGCGATGCTGTCGCGCACGTCCTCGTGCCCGACGTTGTAGCAGTCGAGCACGTAGAAGAAGAGCAGGAAGAAGAAGGTGGTGAAGGTGGATGCGCCCGTGTAGTCGACGAGGACGTTGTATTCGGCAGGGAGCATGATCTCGCCCGACACATAGAGGGCGACGAGGATGCACAGTGCGTCGAGGGCCTGAAAGTAGGCGTTGCGGATGCCGTTCACTGGGGATTGCCTCCGGCGCGGGGGGCGGCGTCGAGCCGCATGACCCGCATGATGTGTGCGGCGACCTTCTCCGCGTCGAACTCCCGTTCGGCGAGGTCGCGTCCTGCCCGGCCCATGCGCTGCACGAGGGACGGGTCTTCGATGAAACGTTCCATGGCTGCGGCGAGGGCTTCGGGTGAGCGCAAGGGCACCATGAAGCCGTTGACGCCGTCTTCGACCACCTCGCGGCAGCCGGGTGCGTCGGTGACGATGGCGGCGCGGGCCATGCTCATGCCCTCCATGACGGAACACGGCGTGCCCTCGCGCCACGATGGGAGCACGACGACGCTCGCCTCGCGCAGGAAGGGCCGAACGTCGCGCGTCTGGCCCATGTATTCGATGACACCTTCGCGGTGCCACTGGTTGATGGTCTCCATGGGTACGCTGCCAAGCCCCTGCTCGGGCGGGCCCAGCACCCTGAAGCGGGCTTCGGGGTGGCGCGCCTTGAGCATGCGTGCGGCTTCGGCATACTCATAGAGGCCCTTGGCCTCAATGAGTCTGCCTACCAGCAGGAAGGTGACGGGGGCGGTGACGGTCTCGGCAGGGGCGAAATGGTCGAGGGCCACCCCCGTGCCGCGGCTCATGGCCACTTCGGTTCCCGCCGGGACGATGCCCTTTGCGGTGAACACGGCCCTGTCCTCCTCGTTCTGGAAGAAGACGGTGTGCACACAGGCGAGGGCTGCGCGGTACATGAGCACCGCGACCCTGTTCAGCAGGCGTTTGACGGGGGTGTCGGCCTCGAACATGTAGCCGAGCCCCGTGATCATGGCGACGCGCCCCGGAACGCGGGCCAGCGCGGCGGCGGTGGCACCGTAGATGACGGGCTTGATGGTGAAGCAGAAAAGCCTGTCGGGGCGTTCCTGCCTGAAGATGCGATAGAGTGCCGCGAAGGTGGCGACGTCACGCACGGGGTTGAGACCCTTGCGGTCGAGCGGGTAGTGGCGCACGCGCACACCCATGGAGGTCAGGGCTGCGTCACCCTCGGCGTCACCGGGAGGGATGATGCACACCACGGTGTGCCCATCGGCCTGAAGGCGCGCGATGAACACGCTCCAGAAATTGACCATGGCCCGGGCCTGATTGCCCAGAATGGCGACGTTCATGTCGCGCCGGCCTCGCTTGCTGCGGTGAGAAGACAAGGCGGGAGGGCGCGGTACGCCCGCGCCGGATGATGCTCCCCCCTCATCCGAGTTGCGCAGTATAGCAGGTGCGGAGATGCCTGAAAAGAGGGAGAAAACCGGGTGCCCCGGCCTCCGGTATGGCTGTGGTGACGGGGGCTGCGTCCGGGGCTTCGTGTGGCAGTCCCGACTCATTGCGGTGGGTTCATTGCAGGGGACACATCGCAACGGGCATCAGCCCCGGCAGGCGTGGCCAGCCGCATCGCCCTGCTGCTTCAGGCTGGCTGGACTGCCTGAAGCCTGTCCCGTGCAACCTGCAGCCACGCGGGTAATGCGTCAAGAACGCCAAGGGTTTCAAGGTGTCTCATGTCGCATCCCGGCAGGGTGAGGTTGCCGCCTGCCGCAAGCAGGGCATCGATGGCGTCGGGGGTCTGCAACAGGTGGTCGATGGCGTTGGCCACGTGTACCACCGTCACCGTGCCCAATACCGTCTCTGAGTCCGCAGGATTGTGATGTCGCGCGATGGCCGTGACCACGGGGATGGGTAGCCCCCACGTGCCAAGCAGATACGACCCCACATCGGCATGGGTGGCCTTGTGGTGCCTGCGTTCGATGTCGATGAACGAACCTTCTCCAGCCGCCATGCGTTCGAAGACGGCATTGACCCTGTCGGGGGCGATGGCGGCAAGGGCAAGCTTGCCCACGTCGTGCAGCAGGCCGGCTGAAAGGGCGTTGTCGCGCTCCTCGTGGGACAGTCCCGCCTGCGTGGCGATGCCCTGTGCTAGCCCGGAGGTGCGGACACCGTGCTCCCACAGCCCGGTCAACTGCCGGACGGCGACGGGCGCACCCCCCAGGGAATCGAAGAGGTGTGCGGCCAGCACGAGTGAGCGCAGGGCCCGT
Source organism: Nitratidesulfovibrio vulgaris str. Hildenborough (assembly GCF_000195755.1). Classification (NCBI taxonomy): domain Bacteria; kingdom Pseudomonadati; phylum Thermodesulfobacteriota; class Desulfovibrionia; order Desulfovibrionales; family Desulfovibrionaceae; genus Nitratidesulfovibrio; species Nitratidesulfovibrio vulgaris. The sequence goes on from NC_002937.3 coordinate 373,621, forward strand.
ACGCCCAGCAGCACGACGGCCTGTTCCGGCATGGAGATGCGTCTGGCGAAACCGTAGAAGGCCGAATTGACGAGGCGCAGCAGGTTCGCCGAGAGGGCCATGTCCCTCTGGATGAGTGTGCCAAGCCTGCGTAGCGACGGGTTGGGGGCGTTCAGTTCGGCGAGCACTTCGCGCAAGGTCTCGGGAAGGGAGGGCAACGCGTCGAGGCGCGACAGCCTGCCGTAAAGGTCGTCATCGGCGATGAGTGGGCGTAGGCGCAGCGCGTCTTCCAGTGCGGGGACGAGACGGGCGGCATCGCACGGTTTGCTGATGGACTGGTGCGCAAGAGAGGACGTATGCAGATGCGAGGTCTCTTCGGTATAGCCCGAGAGCACCAGCCGTAACGTGGTGGGGCGCGCGGTGCGGATGTGCCGCAACAGGGTGGCGCCGTCCATGCCCGGCATGCGGATGTCTGCCACCACCACGTCGACTTCCGTCTGGTCGACGATGCGCAGGGCATCTGCGGCGTCGTGGGCAAAGAGCATGTTCCATCGGTTCTGTTGCGGGGCAAGCATGCGCCGCAGGCCGTTGAGCACGTTATGGTCGTCGTCGACGAACAGGATGACGGGCAGCATCATGCCTCCTGCGAGGGCGAAGTGAAGGGCAGACGGATGAAGAACGTGGAACCGAGGCCCGGTTCGCTTCGGAAGAACAGTTGGCCCCCCAGTCTGCCGACGATGCAGGCGTGGGCGATGGCCAGCCCCTGTCCCGTACCCCGTTCCATGGGCTTGGTCGTGAAGAAGGGGTCGAAGACGTGTGCTGCGTGTTCGGGTTTGATGCCCGCGCCGTTGTCGCTGACGCTGACCTCGGCCCAGCCCGCCTTGAGTCGGGATGTGATGACGATGCTCCCCTCATGCGCCGGGTCTTCGGCCTTGCGGTCCTCGATGGCATGTACGGCGTTGATGAGCAGGTTGAGCACCGTCTGGTTGAACTCGGACGGCACACAGGGGACGGGAGGCAGCCCGGGGGCGAGGTCGAGTCGAAGCGAGGCCACGCGGCGCCATGAACTTCGGGCGACGTTGACGGTGCTTTCGATGTTGAAGTTGATGTTGACGGGGACCACGGTGCCATTGCCGGGGTGGGCGAATTGCCGGACGGAACGCACGATGGCGGCGATATGCTCGACCCCCTCAAGACATTCGCGCAGTGCCCGCGGGGCTTCGTCGCGCAGGTAGGCGGTGTCCAGGTGCTGCATGGCGTCGAGCGCCGCGTCGATGGAGGGCACGTCGCTGCTACCGTCTCGCGCTGTGCGGAGGGCCGTGTCGCAGGTCGTATAGGCCTTCATGATTTCGTCGAACGCATGTTGCAGGAACGTCAGATTGCTGCCGAGGTACTGGACGGGGGAGTTGATCTCATGGGCGATGCCCGTGGCGAGACTGCCCACGGCCTCCAGCTTCTGGGTCTGCGCCAGCTGGCTTTCGAGGATGCGGCGTTGCGTGATGTTGGTGATCATGGCCGTGAGCCCGATGAAATGCCCGTGGCTGTCTCGCAGGATGGAGGGAGAGACAAGGGAGAACGCCCGTCCGCCCTTGGAAGTGAGCCATGTTATCTCTTGCAGTGAGGGAGGGGCTTCTTCGGGGAAGAGAAGGTTCTGAAACGCCTGACGACTTTCGGGGGCCACAAGGTCGAGTGCCTCGCGTCCGGCCAGTGCATCGGCATCATGCTCCACCATGGCGCAGAACGGGCCGTTGATGTAGGTCATGCGGCCTGCGGCGTCGGTGAAGAGCAGCCCTTCCTGCATGGTGTCCAGCAGCATCCTGTAACGAACCTCGCTGCGGGCGAGGTCGGCCTCTGCACGGCGCAACGCGGTGACGTCGCTACGCATGAGCACCGCACCGGTCAGGGGTGGCATCAGGGGTGCCAGCTGCAACATGAAGTGACGCCGTCCGTCGGCCATGACCTCGTATTCGAGCGACCCACCCTCGCGTCGTCCTGCCAGAATCTCGCGCAGCAGCGTCGCCGCATCGCCCGCCGAGGGGATGTCCGGCGTCTTGGCGTCAAGGGCGGAGAGATAGTCGGCCCCCGGCAGGCAGCGCATGGGTTCGGGCAGGGACATGTCCGCCGCGGCATGAAGCCACGAGGCGTTCACGTGGGTGATGCGTCCGGTTCCGTCCACCACGGCGACCTGCGCCGGGAGCGTGTCGAGAATGGCCGCGATGTGGGCATGTGCCCGCTGGTGCTGGAGCAGGGTCGCCGTGCGGTCGAGGGCCGCGCCGAGCATTCCGCCCACGGTTTCCGCGAGGGCGATGTCCTCGGCACTCCATTTGCGGTTGCCGATGTCGTCCATGGCGAGGCAGCCGGCGAGTTCGGCCCGACGGCGCAAGGGCACGGCGAGGGTGGAGACGAGGCCCATCTCCCTGTGCCTGTCCCGTTCGTGCTCATGGCCCTTGCCGAGGGAACCTGCGTCTTCGATGGCGACCGTTTCGAAGTCGGTCAGACGCCACAGGCTCCACGGCAGCATGTTGAGCGGGGTGGCATCGAGTGTGCCCTTCCGCGACGTCGCCCCGGCAGCACGCCATTCGTGGCGCAAGGACACTGTCGTCTCGCCGGGGGGCATTTCGATGAACCATACGTGCCTGACGCCGAGAAAGTTGCCCAGCCGTTCCGTCACCGCTGTCAGTGCCGCCTGCGTCGCCTCCGGTGTGGAGCCTGCAAGCAGCGTGGCGATGTCACCCACAAGGTGCTCGCGCTCCATCCGTCGCTCGAGGGCTTCACGCGCCGAATGCCGTTCGCTGATGTCGCGGGCGTTGCTGAGCACGACCTGCCTGCCCTGAAGCAGAAGCAGCCTGTCGGTCATCTCCACCGGCACCGGTCTGCCGTCCATCCGGCGTAGATGCGACTCGGCGAACGTCATTCCCCGGAGACGGATGCGGTTGATGTGCGCTGCAAGTTCTGCGGCGTCGTCGGGGGGGAGCAGGTCTCCGAACCACCTGCCGCGCAGTCGCTCATGGTCGGCACCGAGCAGGCGCAGAGCCGCGGCGTTGATGTCGAGGATGATGCCTTCAAGGTCGTACAGTACAAGGGCTTCGGTGACGTAGTCGAAGATGGAGCGGTACTGTTCGGCGCGTTCGCGGGTGGCGGCGACCGTTACGATCTGTTGCAGGCATGAGCTTATGATCTGCCCGCAATCCTCAAGGAGCGCATAGGCCCGTGGCGGTAGCGGCGCGGCGGGCGTGCGCCACAGTTCGATGGATCCGGTCTCGCGCGAGGCCACGTCGAACGGGTGGATGATGTGCGGAGGAAACGCCGGGAGGCCCGGCGGGTCGTAGGCCGTGCCCAGCCACACGATGCGCGCGGCATAGCACCCCTCGCCGAGGGCCGGGGGCAGTAGCCATGCCACCGTGCGCATCTTGTCGGCGATCTGTTCGGCGTTGTCGGCATCACGCAACGAAACCAGCGACAGAAGCATCTCGTTGAGGCAGGCCGGACCTGAGAGGCCGCGTGAGGCAGCCTTGCCGGACTGCTGTCCGATGTGCGTGGCGGTAACGGTGGTCATGGTACGAGTATCGCATATCAGCGGGCGTTTGACATGATTTATTCCATGATGGCGGCAGGTGGCGAAGGGAGAACTCCGGGCTTGCGGAAACGAAGCCTGCATGGTCCACGCATCTCCTCCACTTCGGGCGGGGGTTGGCACATGCCGTCACTGTTGCTACACCTGCTCACGTCACGCGCGTGAAGCGCCAACAGCAAACCGGGGTACCGCCATGTCCGTCCATTCCCGGGAAAGCACCGCCGACAGGCCCTGTGCCGCGACCTACGCCCTGCCTTCCCTTACCTTCGGGTGTGATGCCCGCTGGCCCGTTCCCGGTGAGGATGCCTGCCACGCCCTCTGGGACGCCTACGCCATGCCGGAGCATATCCGGGCGCACAGTACCCTCGTGGCGGGCATCGCAGGGGCCCTGGCCGACCTCGCGGTGGCGGCGGGCATGGGCGGGGTGCACCCGGCCACGGTGCGCGCCAGCGGTTTGCTGCACGACATCGCCAAGGACTACACCATCAGGCATGGCGGCAACCATGCGCAACTGGGGGCGGCATGGGCGTTGGCGGCCACCGGCAACCCCGCCATCGCGCAGGGGGTCATGCACCATGTGCACTGGCCGTGGGGCGAAGACCTCGGCCCGTGGTTCCTGCCGCTGGTCATCATCTACGCCGACAAACGGGTCAAACACGACCGCATGGTCACGCTCGAGGAACGCTTCGACGACCTCATCGACCGCTACGGCAGGACGGAGAGGATACGCGAGCGCATCCGCGAGTCGCACCATCAGGCCACAACCATAGAACGCGCCCTCGTGGCGCGACTGGGGATACGCCTCCATGAAAGTACTCTTGATCGCGGGCGGCTGGTCGAGCGAGCGTGACGTCTCGCTCGCCGGGGCGCGGGGCATCGAAAAGGCCCTGTGTGCGCTGGGCCACGATGTGACGTGGTTCGACCCCGCAACGTCGTTGGACGGGCTGCTCGAAGCCGCATCGTCGCACGATTTCGCCTTCATCAACCTGCACGGTTCACCCGGTGAGGACGGACTGGTGCAGGCCATGCTCGACACCGCAGGCTGCCCCTATCAGGGGTCCGGCCCTGCCGGGTCGTTCCTCGCCCTGAACAAGGCGGTGTCGAAGCAGTTGCTGCGTCGGCACGGCATCCTCACGCCCGACTGGGCCTTTCTCGCCGCAAGGCCCGCAGCCGACTGGGAACCGGGGCTCGGGTATCCGCTCTTCGTCAAGCCCAACACCGGCGGGTCGAGCCTGTGCCTTTCGCGCGTGACGCAGCCCGAGGGGCTGGCCCCGGCACTGGAGGCGGTGTTCGCCCATTGCGGCGAGGCCATCGTCGAACCGGCCATTCCCGGCGTGGAGGTGACCTGCGGCGTTCTGGGCGATACGGCCCTGCCGCCCATCCTCATCCGCCCTGCTGAAGGGGCGTTCTTCGACTACACCAGCAAGTACACCCCCGGCGGTGCCACTGAACTATGCCCTGCGCCGTTGCCCGCAGAGGTGACGGCGCATGTGCAGGACGTGACCCTGCGCGCGCACAGGCTACTGGGGCTTCGGGGCTACAGCCGCGCCGACTACATCCTGCGTGACGATGGCGCGCTCTTCCTGCTCGAAGTCAACACCCTGCCCGGCATGACACCCACCAGCCTCGTTCCGCAGGAGGCCGCCGCCATCGGGCTGGACTTTCCCGCGCTCATCGCGCGACTCATCGAACTGGGCATGACAGCCGCCGGAAGGTAGCGTCTGCCGCGAAGCATGCACGGGCGCGTCACTCCGCAAGGGGCCGCGCCCGTGCCGTATCAACCCCCACCGTCCCGGAGGAGTGATGCCCCTGCGCCTGCACCACCGCGCCCTTCTCGCCCTGTACGGCGCCGTCTGGCGTCTCGCCCGCCCCGTGCTCGCTCGGAATCGTCGACTCGCCCACCGCTTCGAGGAACGGCTGGTGCCCCGTCAGTGGGCGACGCCCGTCGATGTGTGGGTGCAGTCGGCTTCGGGGGGCGAATCGTATCTCGCATGGGAACTGCTGAAGGCGTTGCCTGTGGCGGTTGCGCAGGACGCTGGCGTGGGTATGGCAGACAGGCCGGGTGGCCGTGCCGAAGGGGGAACGCAACCCGGTAGCTGTGGCGACGTCCATAACGGCATGGGGACTGCCACCCCCTCGGGATGTCGGGCTGATGGGGCGGGTATGCCACCTGTGCGGAAGGTGCTTCTCACATCCTGCACGGAACAGGGACTCGACGTGCTGCACAAGGCGGTGGCATGGGCGGCTGATGAACGGCCCGACCTTGATGTGCAGGTGCAGGTCTTCCCCTTCGACGAACCGTATCTCATGGGCGAGGCGCTGGCACAGGCGAAGCCACGCGCCGTCGTCCTGCTGGAGACGGAATTGTGGCCCGGGCTTCTTGCAGCCTGCACGGTCGCCGGCATCCCCGTTGGGGTGGTCAATGGGCGCATGACGCCGCCCAGCCTTGCCGCGTATCTTGCCATTGAGGGCTTCTGGCAGGCCGTGGGGCCGTGTCGCGTCGCCGCCATGAGCGATGATGACGCCATGCGCTTCGCCCTGCTTCTGGGCAGGCGTGCAGGCGCGGACGGTGTGGACGTGATGCCGAACATGAAGTTCGACCGCGTGGTGCCGGACGTCGTAGCGTCTTCGGGGGCGTCAAGCGCTGAAGCGCATGGGAACGCCGCGAAGTGCGATGCGGTGCCGCCTTGCACCGGGGGTGGTGCGTTGTCGGGCACAGGGGGGACCGTCGCCGGTGGCAGGCCGGATGCCGATGCACCGGGCACTCCCGCCCCCATGGGCGAGGTGCTGCGCGAGGGGGCGTCCCTCGTCGTCTTCGGGTCTGTGCGCGAAGAGGAAGAGACGGCCCTTCTGTCCGTGCTGCTTCGACTGCGTGACGAACGTCCACGTACGGACATCGCCATCGCACCACGGCACATGCACCGCGTCGAGGCATGGTGCCACATGATGCGTCATGCGGGCATCACGCCCGTGCTTCGGTCGTCGCTCACGACGCCTCCTGCACCCGGCGCGGTCATCGTGTGGGACACCTTCGGCGAACTGGGCGCGCTGTATGCCGCGGCCCGTGCGGTGTTCGTGGGTGGCAGCCTCGCGCCTCTGGGGGGGCAGAACTATCTCGAACCGCTCGCCCGTGGCGTCGTGCCCTGCGTGGGGCCGTATCTTGGCAACTTCGAGTGGATAGGGGACGCCTTGCGCCAGCAGGGGCTGGTGCAGGTCGTGCCCGATGCCGATGCCCTCGCCGGGGCGCTGCTGGGTCAACTCGAACGCCCCATGCCGCGTGACAGGGTGCTCGAACGGTTCATGGCGTGGGCCGAACCCCGGCGCGGGGGGGCCTTGCGTGCCGTGCAGGTCGTGGAAGAACTGCTGGCGATGCCTACGCAACAGGGCGACCGCTAGGGCCGCCCTGTTCTGCATTCTTCTGCGCTGTCGCGCGTAGTGTCGCTTCGTCGGGCCTGCTTAGGGCCTGTTCAGGTCGTGTCCATTCCGGTGGCGTACCCGTCTGCGCATCCCGGCGTCCGGTCACGAGTCGGTGTCCGTCTTCGTGCGGATATAGGTGCCGCTGCCGGGCGTTCTCACCCTTCTGATGCGTCGTCCTGTCAGGCTTTGGTGCCTTCCGCGCGTGCCATGTCCCTGAAGAAGGCCAACAGCGGTGCTTCGCATCCTTCTTCGACCACGCAGGGCCAGTTGATCACTTCGCGTCCCGTCCGTTCCGAGACGGGGCAACGTCCCTCTGCATAGCCGAGGCTGTCGAGGCCGTGGGTGGCCCCCAGCACGGGCACCGTGAACCACGTCCACGCGGTGTGGACGCGTGCGTCCATGCGTGCGCGATGGCGGTCGGCGTCGGGGTGGCGATAGGCCAGCCTGTGGCCCACGATGTCACGCCGGGGGTCGCGGTAGGACTCCGGCAGCAGTGCCTCGAGTGGGGTGTCGTGTGCCGCGTCGAGATAGGCGGCAAGCAGGGCCCTGCGGCGCGTGGCTTCGCGTGGCCAGCGGTCGAGTTCGTACAGGCCGAGGCGTGCCAGCATGGCGGGCATCCGCGCCGGGAAGGGATAGGCCCCCGTGCGTTCGACGGTGTAGTCGTCATCGAGGAAGGTCATGCCCGTCTTGAGCACACGGCGCGTCAGCGAACGCAGGAGCATGGCGCACTGGTACGCCCCGTAGCTTCCGGGTCTGGCAAGGCGGCGTTCGAGGCGCAACTGGCCGATGATGCGGCGTTGCTGTTCCTCTGGCAGCGTCGGCAGGGTGCGGACGGTGCGGTCGACCTCTTCCTGCAAGCCCGCATCGCGGGTGTAGAGCACACCTCCCACGAGGGTGTTGAGCGGTTTGGAGTGGTCGGTGGAGAAGAAGGCCGCGTCGCCGAAGTTGCCAACAGTGACGCCGTCGAGGGTCGAACCCAGCGTGAGGGCGCAGTCCTCGATGAGCGCGATACCTTTGGCCGAGGTGATGGCGCGTAGTTCGTCCACCCGGCACGGGATGCCGAAGCTGTGCTGGGCGATGACGGCGCGGGTGCGCGGCGTGAGGGCCCTTTCCACGGCTTCGGGGCTGGTGCCGAACGTGGCGGGGTCGACATCGGTGAACACCGGGGTCGCCCCGGTACGCAGTACCGCGCTGGCGACCACCGCGCAGGTGAATCCCGGCAGCACCACCTCATGCCCTGCGCCTACGCCAAATGCCTTGAGCGCCGTGAAAAGTGCCATGCGTCCGCCTGCCAGTGCACGGGCCTGCCCGTCGCCCACCACGGCGGCGAAGGTGCGTTCGAAGGCGCCCATGACGGATTCGGCCTGTGCGGGGTCGTCCTTGGCGCGTTCCACTTCGGACATCTGCGCATCGGTGAGATGGGCGTGCCCGGTGACGAATCCGTAGTAGGGCCGGGTGAGCACCATGCGCCCCAGAAGGGCGAGGCGACCGGCCACGGCGGCGAGACGTGCTGTGCTCATGCGTCCTCCCTGTCGCCGGACTGCGTCTGCGGTGACGTCATGCCCAGCAGGGCGCGCCAGCGCGGAAGTGTCTTGTCGAGGGCGAGAAAGTCGTCGGGCAGGTCGGGTGAACGCGGCGCGGCGAGTGCGGCGGCAAGTCCCTCTGCATCCTTGACGAAGGTCATGCCGGGTACACCAAGCAGCGGGCACATGTTGAAGTCGTTCTCCGCCACCTGCACCACCAGCGGCAGCCCCTTGCAGGCGGCTTCGAGGGCCACGGTGGTGGAGTTGGACGCCCAGACGACGGTGCCGGGCACCAGAAGTTCAGGCACGGGGGTGTTCGATACGGCGGGGATGCCGCCCTCTGCGAAGCGTGCCGCCAGTCTGCCTTCCACAGGCAGGTTGGGGTGCGGCTTGACCACCACCTCATAGCCTGCCAGCAGCCCCTTGCGGGCTGCATCCGCAAGAACGTCAAGCTGGTTGTCGGTCTCGTCCGGGAAGAAGCTGGTCATCACCAGCAGCCGGGGCGTTGTTCCCGGCAACGGGGCGGCTTCGTGCGGTGTCAGCCGCGTCTGTCCCGCGAGGTAGAGGTAGCGCAGTGCCTCGATGGTGGCGAGGCGGTCTTCGGGCATTCCCGCATCGCGCATGGCGCGGAGTGCCCCGCTGCCGTTGCAGCAGATGCGGTCGGGCAGGGTGGCTGCGGCATCGGGTTCGGTGAACGCTCGCGGGTCTTCGTAGTAGCGCAGGTCGGTGGGGCGCACCGTGGAGTGCTGCGTACCGAATACCGGGCCGAGACCCCGTTCATGCATGGCATGGGCGAGTGCCTTCTCCCACGGGTGATTCTCCATGGGGAAGATGGCCCATTCCTGCGGGGTGGGCTGCTGCGCCGCCATGCGGCGGAAGGCCACGCGCATGAGGTGCCGTTGCAGCCCAAGCCAGCCGCGTGTCGCATCGGCCCAGTTGCGGGACATGTAGGGCCAGAACGGCATGTTCGACCCCGGCAGACGGCAGCGCGAGGCCACCAGCCCTTCCACGCCAAGACCGCGTAGGGCGATGCGGCAGTAGTCCGCCACGGCGCGGGCGATGGCGGCGGCGGGCAGGAATTCTTCGATGAAATGGAAGGCGATGCCGTCGCGCCCGTTGCGACGCAGGGTGTCACGAAGCGCGATGGCTTCGCCCAGCGTGAAGTGCGGCGTCGGTTCGAAGATGAACAGCCACGTGACACCGTGGGTGCCTTCGCCAAGCGCGTCGTGCAGGCTTTCCCAGTAGCGTGAACGCAGACGCCCTTCACGGGCGGCCTTCACGTCCACATTGGGGAAATAGGTGGCGATGGTGCCGGGGCGGGGGTGCGCGGGCAGTGTACCCTTGAAGGCGGGCAGATGGCGCTTCTCGCGCAGCAGCCATGCGCCAAGGCGGGCCACGGCCTTGACCGGTGCGGGAAGCCGTTCGTAGATGCCACGAATCGAAAGGTCGAGGGTGCGCCCCTTTCCGGCGGGGCGATGGGCGAACACGCGCCCGGTGAGGCGGCAGAAGTCGCGCAGGCACGCCACCAGCGCGGCGTCATCGGTGCGCACCTCAAGGCGGCGGTAGTCGTGTTCCTCGATATGCAGTTCAAGGGCGCGCAGCTTCACCACTTCATAGAGGTGACGGCATATCTTGGGATGCTTCTCGGCCAGCGGCGTCATCCACCAGTGCGAGAAGGTATCTCCGACGGCAAGGAGGTCGCGTAGGGTGGCGCCGCCCTTGCCTACAGGGGAAAGCCCCATGTCGTGCGCCCATGTGATGTACTCGCGGCGCAGGCGGGTGAAATGCGTCTCCACCAGCGCGGGGACGGATACATGCCCTTCGGCTACGGACATGCGTGTCCAGTGGGCGATGTCCATGCCGAGGGGCAGCGACGGCGCGTCACCGTCGAGCAGAAGCAGGGTGTTCAAGGCGACTCCCGGTGGAGTGGCGGCTTGCGCCGCGGTGCGTTGCGGGCCGCGCAAAGGCGCGGCCCGTTGATGGTCAGTCGGCAGCGAGGGTCTCAAGCCATGCGGAAAGTCCGGTGAGGTCGTCACCCCACGGATGCGTTCCTCCCGCGAAGGTGTCGCCGCGCCCGTAGAACAGTGTGCCCACATCCTCCGCGGCGCGCAGGTCGGTCTTGCTGTCGCCGACCATCACCGTGGTGGCGGGGTCGACATCAGCCAGTTTCACGACCTTGGCGAGCAGTTCGGACTTGCCGGGAGGCGAACCGTAGATGCCCGCGAAGAAGCGCGACAAGCCGCGCTCGTGCAGGATGTGCGTCAACTCCTCATGGGGTGCGCCGGAGCACACGTACATGGGGACGCACCCGTGCCATGCGGTGATGGCGTCGTAGGCACCGGGAACGAGTTGGGCGTTGAGGACGCCCTCGAAGGCGTATTCGGCGTAACGGCGACCCAGTTCATTGAGTTCGTCGCTGCTGATTTCGCGACCGAGAACCTCGCGGAACATCCACTCGAACTTCTTGTAGCGGCTCACTCCGCCGTTTTCGAGGTGGTAGGCCACCAGCCTGTCGCGAACCTCGCAACCGAAGGGTTCGGCGACGCGCGCGAAGGCTTCGGTCTTCACGTTCACGCTTTCGAGAATGACGCCGTCGCAGTCGAAGACGATGCAGGAAAGGGGCATGGAACTCCTCTTGAGTGGGGTGCTGGCGATCAGCCCTTGAGGGCGTCGAGCAGGTTGCGGATGGTGTCGGTCTCCATGCGGATGCGGGCTTCCACGGCGTAGGAACCCACATGCGGCGTGAGGATGACGTTGGGCAGGTCGCGCAGCGGGCCGGTGTAGGGCTCCTGTTCGAAGACGTCCAGCGCCGCACCGGCTAGGCGGCCCGAGGCGAGGGCGTCGTGCAGTGCGGCTTCGTCCACGAGTCCGCCGCGCGCGGCGTTGATGAGCCATGTGCCTTCGCGCATGAGGCCGAGACGCGTGGCGTCGATGAGATGACCGCCGCCAGCGGGCTTCGAGCAGTGCAGCGAGATGATGTCGGCCCAGCCCATGAGGGCGTCCATTTCCATCTTCTGGTGGGTGGCGTCCTCTGCGTAGGGGTCGGAGAAGGCGACTTCTGCACCGAAGGCTTCGAAGAGGCGCGCCGTGGCACGACCGATGCGGCCGAAGCCGACAAGGCCCACCTTCTTGCCGTTGAGCAGGTTGCCCATGCGCTTCTTCCACGTGCCGCCGCGCAACTCGTGGTCCATGCGCGTGACCTGCCGCATGAGGTCGAGGGCGTAGCCCAGCGTGAGTTCGGCCACGGCGAGGGTGGGGCCGTCGGGCGTGTTGCGCACGGCGATGCCCTTCTCTTCGGCGGCGACCCGGTCGACGCTGTCCATGCCCGTGCCGCAGCGGGAGATGACCTTGAGGCCCGGCAGGGCGTCCATGACGCGGCGGGTGAGGGGTTCGGTACCCGCAGCCACGCCCACGCAGCCCTGCAGGATGTCGATGGCCTCGTCTTCGGTGAGGGCGCGGCCCGTGGTGTTCAGAACGTACTCGATACCCGCCTCGCGCAGCAGGTCCAGCGGTGCGTCGCTGAACTTGGCGAAGGAGGATGTGGTGATGGCGATCTTCATGTCGCTTCCTTTGCGTCCGGCTGTGCCGGATAGTCGTTGTGGCGGTGTCGCTTCGGCGGGTGCTCGGCGTCTTCGCGACGCAGCCACCCCCATACCTGACCACGCGGCCGCACGGGGCGGCTGGCATCAGGCCGGGCGAGACCTATTCTGCGGGGCCGCGCCTGCGGATGAACCGTGCGGGTACGCCCGCGACCACGGTGTAGGGTTCCACGTCCTTCGTGACGACGGCACCCGCCCCCACCACGGCCCCGCGCCCGATGTGCACGCCGGGCACCACGGTGCAGTTGGCGGCTATCCATACGTCATCGTCGATGACGACTTCGCCGTATTCGTGCCCCTGGAACATGATGGGGGTGTCGAGCCTGTCGAAACGGTGGTTGGCGGCGCGAATGACGGTGCCGGGGCCCACGGTGGCGTGTGCGCCGATGCGGACGGTGCCGCCGTCGGCGTCCACCACCACGTTGATGTTCAGCGCGGCGTTCTCGCCCATGACGAGTTCACCCGTGCGGGCGTAGAGGTGGCACCCCTTGCCGAGGCGTACGCCGTCGGCAAGGCGCATGTGCCCCGCGCCCTGAAGCGTGAGCGACTGCCCGAAGCGCACCTTGCCGCACACGCCGCCGAGAAGCCTGAACAGCGGACGCCACGCCACGAGACGCACCGCCGTGCCGAGCACGGTGGGCACCCACGCGAAGAGGGCGAACCACAGTTCTTCGAGAAAGACGGCGCAACGAGCCATGCGTTTGTCCTACTTCGTGTAGACGGCGCGCAGGGTGTCTTCGCGCATCATTTCGATGACACGTGCGAGGTCTTCAGCCGTGTCGACGCTGAGGGTGCGCTTGTCGGTGGGCACCATGCGCACCTTCTCGCCGTGTTCGAGGATGCGCATCATGTCCACCGACTCGATGATCTCGAGCGGGCTTTCCTGCATCTCGTTGAACTTGAGCAGATAGTCGCGGCGGAAGGGGATGATGCACACCTGCTTGCGCATGGGCACTTCGGTGACGCCCTTCTTGCGCGAAGGCACAGGCTCGCGCGAGAAGTAGAGCGCGTCGTTGTTGAAGTCCACCACGACCTTGACTTCGTTGGGGTCTTCGAACTCGGCCACGGTCTCCATCTCGGCCATGAGGTTGACAACGTTGATGGACGGGTCTTTCAGCATGGGTTCGATGGCGGCGTCAATCATGTCGGGGGTGACCATGGGTTCGTCACCCTGCACCATGACCACGATGTCGGCCTTGCGGCCCGTGGCCTCTTCGATCTTGAGCATGGCCTCTGCGGTTCTGGTGGTGCAGCGCACATGGTGGTCGCCGGTCATGACGGCCTTGAGGCCCACGCTTTCGGCGTAGTCGTATATCTCCTTGTCGCAGGTGGCGACATAGGTCTCGGTGAGGCACTTGCTCATGGCGGTGCGGAAGGTCACATGGCCCACCATGGGCACGCCGTGGATGTCTGCCATGGGCTTGCCCGGAAAACGGCTGGAGCCCATGCGGGCGGGGATGATGGCTATGATGTTCATGATGTCGCTCCTTGCGGCATTGTGTCGTTCTTGGGGTATGCCCGGTCGTTTCCGGGTGTCACTGTGTGCCCCTGCATGTCCCTGACGGCCCTTGCCTGCGCCTGTTTGCACCTGTTCGCACCTGTTCGCACCTGTTCGTCAGGGCAGATGCGATGCGCCGGTTATCAGGTCGTCTCCCCGGTGGTCTCCCCGGTCGTCTCTGGGGGGGGCGGCCTCCGGGCTGGTGCGCCTTGCGGCGGTGGGGGGTGCCCGGGCACGAGTGTACCAGCCGTGCCGGGCGCGTATGGACGGCACCCGGCACGGCGGCGAAGTCTATTCGTCCTTGCTGACCAGATACCCGCCCACGTCGTGCATGTCGGGGTGCATCTCGCGGTGCACGTCCTCCATCACGCGCAGGATGCCCTGTCCGAGGTCTGTCGTCAGGATGGGCGTCATCTTCTTGCCCACCTTGGGCATGAAGGCATACGGCGTTATCTGGTAGTGCCCGCTGTTGGGGTCGTGCTGGTAGACGACCTCGATGTCCTTGCCGAGCATCTCGCCTATCATCTTGAACAGGTCGCCCACGCGCATGGGCTGGTTGCCCGAGAGGACGATGTTCTCGTTGGCGTATTCCGGCTTCAGCACCTCCACGGTGCACAGGGCCGCATCCTCGACGTGGATGTACTCGCGCAGCGCCGTGGGGCTGCCGTAGTAGGTGATGGCGCCCTTCTCCAGCGCCTCGGCCACGAAGCGGTTGATGGCGTTGCGGATGTCGGCACGCGAACCGTAGAGCGAACCGTAGCGCAGGATGGTGTAATCGAGACCGTGCATGGCCTGATAGTTCTCGATGTACAGTTCGCACGCCTGCTTGCTGCAACGGTAGAACCCGCCCGACTTGCCGTACACGTACAGCGAACTGGCGAAGACGTAGCGCTTCACCCCGGCCTTGCGGCAGGCTTCCAGCGCGATGACGTTGCCAAGCACGTTGATGCGCGCGGTGTCGACCGGGCGGCGGTTGGCCTCGCCGATGTCGGCGATGCCCGCGTAGTTGAAGACCATGTCCGCGCCTTCCACGGCACGGGCAACCAGTTCCTCGTCGAGGATGTTGCCGGTGATCATGGTCTGGTCGGGACGAAGGTAGGGCGAGGGCCGCAGGTCGACCACGGTCACGTCATGCCCGGCCTCGGAAAGCTTGTCGCACACATGTGAGCCGAGAAAACCGGCTCCGCCGAAGAGCGTTATCTTCATGGTCACTTCCGTTCTGCTGTAGGGGCGGGGCACTGTGCCCCGTGGTAGAGGAACACGGCGTCGATGCCGTAGGCGATGAAGCGGTAGCCTTCGGCCACCTTGGCGCGTACCAGCGCCTCGTCCGGCTGGACGATGTGCAGGCCCATGGGCACGCCGTGTGCCACGGCCTTGTCGCGGATGCGGTCGAGCGCGGCCTTGAAATCGGGGTGGTCGAACTGTGCCGTCAGCCCCATGGACCCGGAAAGGTCGTAGGGGCCGACCATGATGGCGTCGAGGCGCGGGTGCGCGAGGATGGCGTCGAGGTTCTCCACGGCGCGGATGTGCTCTATCTGGGCCACGAACACGAGGTCGCGCGCGGTGGTGTTGCGGTAGGCGTCGAACTCGCGGCCGAAGAGGTTGCCCCGGCAGTAGCCCACGCCGCGGATGCCCGAAGGCCCGTCGGTGCGCGGGTACAACGCCCATCCGATGGCGGCGTCGAGTTGTTCGCGCGTTTCGATCATGGGAAAGATGATGCCGTGTGCGCCCGAATCGAGCGCGGCCTTGATGTCGGTCAGCGTCGCTTCGGCCACGCGGGCGAACGGTGCCGTGCCGCCGAGTTCGATGGCGCGGAACAGGTCGGGCAGCATGGCGCGGGTGAAGGCGGCGTGCTCGAGGTCGACCGCCACCCAGTCGTACCCGGCGCGGCCCAGTATCTCGGCCACGTCGGTGGAGGGCAGTTGCATCCATGTGCCGATGGTGGCTTCGCCCCGTTGCATCTTGGAGCGGATATCGTGTGCGGTAGTCATGTCGTTCTCGGTACGCGTCCGTGGCGCGTGGGTCGCCGTCGTGCGGTGTGCGCGGCGGTATCGGAGATGGCGAGGCGACCGCGACTGTCGCGGCGCTTCACGGTGTCCCGGCAGGGCGCGGCTGCGCGATGCGATGTCGGGGCTTTTCAGGCGGTGGCAGTATATCCTTGCGTGATGTCGGGTGCAATAACCCTTGCGGGGGCTTGGGGGCGAAAGACATCGGCCGGGTGGAACAGAGATGGTGCCGGGAGGGAGAGGCGGGGATGATGGCGTACCCCGCTTTTGCCGGGGCTGTACCTCGCGGAGGGGACACCGGCTGCATCGGCTGGCACTGCGTCATGTGTCGGCCGGTGAATGACGCCCCTGCCTGCGGCCTGTGCACAGGCCGCAGGCAGGGGGCTGATACTCCAGTGTCTGTCCCTTCCGCAGGGTGGCCGGGTGGCGTCCGGTAGCCCCTTTGCGCCGGGTCAGCTACGGGCCTTGTCGTTGAGGTCGGCCATGAGGCCGCGCAGGATGCCCGTCTTGTCCTCGATGCCCCGGATGGCCGTATCGGCCTCAGACAGCAGCGAGCCGTTGTCGCGTGCGACGGCGTCTATCTCGGCGATGCTGCGGGTTATCTGCTCCGATGCGGCGGACTGTTCCTCGGCTGCTGCGGCGATGGCCTGAACCTGTGCCGCTGCGGCGTCTGTCATGCGCAGAATCTCACCGAGGGTGGCGGCGGACTGTCCGGAACGCTCGGCAGCGGCGCGGATGGCCTTCAGGGCATCTTCCATGCTCGCCACGTTGGAACGGGTAAGTGTCTGGATGTTGCGCACGGTGATGCCCACCTCGCCGGTGGCCTGCATGGTCTTCTCGGCAAGCTTGCGCACCTCGTCGGCCACGACGGCGAACCCTCGTCCCGCCTCGCCCGCACGGGCCGCCTCGATGGCGGCGTTGAGGGCCAGCAGGTTC
The DNA here is from genome assembly GCF_000195755.1 of Nitratidesulfovibrio vulgaris str. Hildenborough. Taxonomy (NCBI): domain Bacteria; kingdom Pseudomonadati; phylum Thermodesulfobacteriota; class Desulfovibrionia; order Desulfovibrionales; family Desulfovibrionaceae; genus Nitratidesulfovibrio; species Nitratidesulfovibrio vulgaris. The sequence goes on from NC_002937.3 coordinate 390,153, forward strand.
GTCTGGTCGGCGATGTCGTTGATGACGTTGACCACCTTGTCGATGGCGGCGGACTGGGCGTCGAGTTTGCGCATGTCGTCGGCCAGACCTGTGGCCACGGTGTCAAGCGACTGCATGGCATCGAGCGTGGCCTTGACCGAGTCGACCCCCTCGCGGGCCTTGTCGCGGGTGAGGGCCGTCTGTTCGGCTGCGCCTGCAGCACTGTGGGCCACGTCGAGAACCGTCGCGTTCATCTGGCTCATGGCCGTGGCGGTCTCGCCCACCCGTTGCAACTGGATGCCGGACCCACTGTTGATGGAACCCGACAGGGCGGCAAGACGGTGCGAGTCGGTGTCGAGGTCGGTCGTGACCTCGCCGAGGCGCACGGCGGTGCTGGACATCCCCTCGCGGGAGGCGAGGGCCACACGGGCCATCTCGTCCGCACGGGCAGCCGCTTCAAGGGCACTCTGGGTCTGGCGTTGCGCCTCGGCCTCCTTGGCATGGAGTGCTGCGAAGTTGTCGCGCAGGGTCGTCACCATGTCGGCGAGGGCGCGTTGCAGGGTGGCGGCCTCATCCCTGCCCGACGTGTCGAGGGTGATGTCGAGTTCACCCGCCGTGATGCGCGTGGCGGCATGGGTCGCCGCAGCGAGGGGCCGCACGATGGAACGGGTCAGGGCCATGGCTGCGGGGACGCCCAGAAGCAGCAGCACCGCAAGCACCACACCGAGGGTGATGAGGGTCTCGCGCTGGCTGATGTCCGTCATGGTGGCGTGCAGGGTCTCGCGCGCGGCGTCGATGTTGTCGATGTAGATGCCCGTGCCAATCCAGTAGCGTGTGCCGGGAATGGCCTCGGCATATCCCAGTTTGGAGAGGTCGCCCTTGCCCGGTTTGGGAAAGACGAAGGTGACGAACCCGCCGCCGCTCGCCGCCACCCGCGCGAGTTCACGTACGTAGTACACGCCTTCGCGGTCGGTGGTGTTGCCGAGGTCCTTGCCGATGAGTTGTTTCTGGGTCGGGTGGGCGGCGTTGACCGTACCCGTGTAGACGAAGAAGTAGCCGGAGTTGTCGCTTTCGAAACGCGCCTTCTCGATGGCGTCGGCGATGATGGCGAGTTTCTCCTCGTCGGTCTGTACGCGGGCGGTGAGTACCTCCAGCGACAGGGCCGTGGAGTGGGTGATGGACTGGATGCGGTTCTTCTGTTCGTCAAGCAGCATGGTCTGCGAGGTGGAGACACCTGCGGCTGTCACTCTGGCGATGGTGCCGTAGAAGGCCGCTACGATGCAGACGATGCACAGCGCCATGACGGTGAAGAGCGCCGTCATGCGTGTGGCGATGGAATAGTTGCGTAGCATGTCTCTCTCGCAGGTTCTGGGGGTGATGGGGGCGCTGGCCTGAACGTGCGACACAGGTATCTGTCCGCCGTTACGTGCCGGTGAAAGAACGTAGACTTTACCTGCAAATGCCACGAAGGCAATGGGGGATGTGGAGTATACTGGTGTGGTGTAAGGCTGCGCTCCCGTACTGCGATACTGTCATATGGTGGGGTGGCATGACGTTCACGGTATGGTGGCAGGGAGGGTGATGCCGTTCAGGACATGGTGTCCGCGAGCAGATGCCGGACTGGCTGTGCATGCTGATGAAGTGCCACACGGTGTGTTCCCGTGCGGCACTTCAGTGTTCTTTCCGGTCGCAGGATCCTTATCTGTTGCGACGCAGTCTGCCGAGGGCGCGCGTGGCAAGCCCGGTCAGGTCGGCCCGTGTCAGGCCTGCGAGAGGCGGGAACAGGAGAACCCCGCCGCCTACGATGCACGAGTAGAGCACGCCCGAGACGAAGAAGCGGACGATGGCCGTGGCATCGCCGAGGCCCATCGCCATCGTGCCCGTGCGGCACAGCCACGCCGCACCGACGAGGAAGGCCAGCGCCCCGGCCTGATGGGCGACGTTGCGCCAGAAGTGCATGGGTATCATGCGCGAGCCCACCCAGAGCATGAAATTGACGGAGACGAACTGGAGCAGCACGGTCTTGATGGCAAGCCCGGTGGCCCCGAGGCCGAAGCCGAAGTGCGAGGCAGGGGCAAGCAGCAGCCACGACATGCAGAACCCGATGCAGTACTCGGTGACGGCGATGTTGCGCATGGTGCGGGTGCGCCCCATGGAATAGAACACCGCGCCTGCCAGTTGCCCGTAGCCCTGATGCACGGGGTACAGGGCCATTATCTGCACAGGCACGATGGCCGCCGCATACTGCGCTCCGCCGAAGATGGCCACCACGGCGGGGGCTTCGACGGCGGTGAAGCACGAGAAGTAGCCCGCCACGGTGAAGAGCAGGGGGGCGAAGCGGTCGAGCAGCCTGCCCATCTCCTTGAGGTCCTTGTTGCCGTAGGCGATGGACAGCTCGCGCATGACCAGCGGGGTCATGGCGGAAACGAACAGGAAGCAGGCGATGCCCACCTTCTGCGAGAGGGCGAAGAATCCCTGCTGCACGCTGCCTTCGAAGGTCTGGAGCAGCCAGCGTTCCGCCACGAGAAACACCGTTGAGGCCAACGCCTGCACGAAGAGGGGCGAACTGTACGTCCAGAATTCGCGGGTGTAGGCGCGTCGCGCCTCGCGGTCGAGAGTGAAGTCGGGCTTCTGCCAGCAGCCGCGCAGGACGAGGCCGAACCCCGCCGCCAGCAGGAGAAGCGTGGCGTACTGCTGCGCGAAGAGCACCCCCATGTTGAGCCACCCGGCCCAGAACAGTCCCGCAAGAACGGCCACGCTACCGAGGTTCACCGCCGTGCGCACCATCTCGCTGGAGACCGTGACACCCAGCGCGTCATTCATGGAACGCAGCACGCGCCCCCACCATGTGAGGAAGGCCCACAGCGCGGCCAGCGGCACTATCCATGCCGGAACACCCGGCAACAGCCAGTCGCCAAGCACAGGCACGAAGGCCAGCCCCGATGAGAGCATGGTCACCACCAGCATGAGGGCGGTGGCGCGAAGGTAGAAGGAGACGAGGCCGAATTCCTGCTGTCGCCGTGACAGGGCGTTGTAAAAGCAGGTCGAGGTGCCCATGTCGAGGAAGCCCGTGAACTGCTGGAACATGTTGGTGGCGAAACTGTAGTCGCCGTAGGCCTTGGGGCCGAGGGCGCGAGGCAGTATGGCCTCCATCGTCAGGTACACGGGGATGCTGGCGACGTTGGCAAGCAGCTTGTAGGCGTAGCGTTTGGCGAGTGTCTGCTGGGGTTGGGCCATGATGGAGTCCGTTCTGTGCGTCGGGGCGGCGCGCGTTACGTCGTGTGTGATGGTGCAGGGCGCGGTTGCCGCGTCGACCGGTGTGGACGGAAAAGAGGCGGCATCGGGGATGGTCGGGAACCCCTTGTCACCTGACGTGTCACATCGTGTGGCTTATCACGTGGTGTGTCGCGGATTGTACCGCGCGTGACGGCGTGCTTTGGGACAGCGTACGGGGCGCAGAGAGCAGGGGACTGAAAATCCCCCGGTCCGTCGTCTCGTACGCTACGGTTTCAACCGGCCGCCACCAAAAACGTCACGGCAAATGTCGTACCACGCGGGCGGGTACGCCCGCCACCAGTGTCGCGGGGGGAACGTCGCGTGTGACCACGCTGCCTGCCGCCACGATGGCTCCGTCACCGATGGTCACGCCCTTGAGCACGATGCAGCGCATCCCCAGCCAGACATGTTGACCGATGGTCACGTCGGCATCGCGTTCGAAGGCGGGTGTGTCCAGCCGCGTCTCGGGGGGCCACATGGCGTGGAAGTCGGAGTCGGTGATGACGCAGTTGGGCGCGACCATGGTGCCCTTGCCGATGCGGATGGTGCGCGACCGGGCGGTGATGGCCGTGCCGTTGAGACTCACGCCGTCCTCGAGGATGATGCGTGCCGTGGGCGCGAAGGTGCGAAGTCGCGTGGGGGCGTGGATGGTGGCAGAAGTGCAGCGCCGTGACGAGGAGATGATGCTCACCCCGTCGCCGAGTTCGATGCGGCTGCCCGGCCAGCGCGAGAGGATGACCGTGCCGAAGCACTCGCAGCCCTTGCCGACGGTGATGCCGAGGCAACCGGCCTTGGCCCGCAGCATGAGCGTGCCCCATGCCCCGGAAAGCAGGCGATGCCCCGCGATACAGCCGTAGCTGAAGAGGTCGCGCGGGGTGAGGCCGCGGTCGCGTATCTTGTGCAGTGCGTTGCGAAGTCTGCCGGACATGGGCGTGCGTCTCGCGGGCTAGAGGGTCCGCAGGGTCTGCGTCCATACCCTGTCGAAATCGTCGTCGGTGGTCAGGGCATAGCGGGCGGACCACCGGGCGCGTGCCTCGCGTACCGGGGCGGAGTGCCACCAGCCGGGAACGTCGTCCCAGATGCGGGCGATGTGCGCTGCCGCAGCCGCAGGGGTGCGGTGATAGATGCCCGCCTCCTCAAGCCAGCCGAGGGCCTCTTCCGTCTCGGGGCACACGCGCCAGTGTTGCATGTTCCAGAACAGCACCATGGGTACGTCGGCGGCCATGGCCAGTTCAAGGGTTGTGCCGTGGTGGTCGAGGACAAGCAGACGGCAACGGAGCATGTGGTCGTCGAGGCTGCCCGTGCAGCGTTCCACGTCAGGCACCCGTCGCAGCACCCATGGCGCGTCTTCGAGTCCGCTACGGGTCTCGAAGTAGGGCCGGTACAGGGTGGCCTTGCGGGTGGCTTCGGGCAGGGCTTCGAGGAACGTCACCTTGTCGTTGCGGTAGTGCGTGAATTCGAAAGGCTGCGGCTTGGAGTCGAGTCTGTAGTTGAAGGTACTCATCTCCGCGCCCACGAGGATGAGCCTGCCGCTTTCGTCCCGGTGCCTGCCGCGCAACTCCTGAAGCTGCGCGTGGGGCACGGGTACGAAGTTGCCCTTGTGCGGCCCGTGCGAGGTCCACCCCCATGTGAGGAAGGCGTGCTGGTTGTACTCGTAGACGGGCGATGTGCCGTAGGTGCGGACATGCCCGTAGTTGCCGCCATGCTGGATGAAGACCAGCCGGGTGCCGGCAGCGCGTGCGGCGGCGAGATGAAAGCGGTAGGGGTCGTCGTAGAAGCTGGCGACGCTGGCGACACGGATGCCGGGACGGGCAGCGGGCTTCACGCGGCGCGGGAGCGGCGTGGTGTAGAAGCTGCGCGGGATGGACGGCAACAGTACCGTGTCGGGGTCGAAGCACCACTGCGGCATCCTGCCCCGCAGCCTGTCGAGGGGTATCGTGTTGTCGGCGGAGTTGCGGTTGGCCATGAGGGCCAGCGAATACAGCAGCGAACGACGGGTGGAGAAGCCCTTCACGCGGGGGAATGGCAGTTTGTAGAGCAGGGTGCGCGCCATGTGGCGCAAGCCCTTCTCGGGAGCGCCGCAATGGCGCGTGACGGGTTGCGCCCAGCGCACGGTCCACGCCGCCGGGACCATGCCCTCGATCATGCGCGAGAAGACCCAGTGGTTGAACAGGTTGTCCTGTGCGCCGTGGAGGACGAAATCGTGCGTCGAGTGGAAGGAGAAGGCGCAGTCGCCGGGCAGCAGGGTGACTTCAAGTTCTTCGTCACCGAAGAGGCGTAGCATGTCCTGTACGCGACGTTGCCGTTCCACCAGCAACTGTCCGCAGAGTGCCAGCCACGGGATGAGGGCCACCTCCCAGAAGGCGCGTGGCAGGTCGGCACCGTGGTGCGCGCCCAGCCGCAGGGCGATGTCGTCGATGCGGCTGATGGCATAGGTGTGGGCCTCGTCCTGCGCTTGTGCCAGAAGGTCGGGGTCGGCGAAGGGCGGCGGGCAGATGGTGAAGGATGTCTCCCAGCCGGGAAAGCGTTCCTCCTGACCGGCGAAGGCCCACGGCCCCGCCATGATATGCGTCTCGGGCGTGGCGTCTTCGGGGGCGGCCCCGAGGACGAGGACGCGGCGTGCGGTGCTGTCGCTCATGGATGTGACCTGCGCCGCCGTGCCGTGGGGCACGGCGGCGCGGTTGCGGTTGCTATTCGAGATGGCCCCATTTCAGGACGGTGTCTTCGGCGATGTCGGCGCGTGCCTTCATGCCCACGACCTCGTCATAGCAGCGGGGGCTGATGCCGTGGGCCGGACGCTTCCACGTCAGGTCGGCGGGTTCGAGCACCTTGCCCGCGGGAATGGCGCGGGCGGCCACGAGGCTGCGGCGGGCGTTGCGGCGTGCCGGTTCCTCGGAGGGCAGCGAGGTGATGTTGCACGGGCCCACCATGCCGGTGACGCGCTCCATGTTCGTGCGGAAGACCTTGAGGTCGTCCTTGTCCATGGCGTGGTAGTGGTCGTTGCCCGGCAGGGTCTTGTCGTGGCTGAAGTGCTTTTCGAGGATGGTCGCACCGAGCAGCGTGGCCACTTCGAGCACCTTCATGTCACGCGGGAGGGTGTGGTCGGAATAGCCGATGAGGTGCTGCGGGAAGTGCTGGCGCAACACGGGGATCATGCCGAGGCCCGCGTTCACGTCGTCGGTGGGGTAGTTCAGCACGCAGTGCAGCAACGCCAGCGGGTTGCCCTTCTCTTCGATCCACGACACGGCCTCTGCGATCTCATGCAGGTAGGCGGCCCCGGTGGAGAGGATGATGGGCTTCTTGAAGTCGCACAGGAAGCGGATGAACGGCTTGTTCGTGATGTCCGACGAGGAGATCTTGAACACGTCCATGAGATCGTCGAGGAAACCTGCCGACTCCACGTCGAACGGCGTGGAGAGGAACTCGATGCCCGCCGTGTCGCAATGTCGCTTCAGGGCCTCGAACTCGCCCTTCCAGAACTTGTCGTGGCGGGTGAACAGCTCGTACTGGCTCTTGGTGGGTTCCTTGGTGGTGTCCCAGTAGGCCGGAGAGTCCTTGGATGCGAGCGTGGCCGCCTTGTAGGTCTGGAACTTGATGGCGTCGGCACCGCCTTCGCACGCCTCGTCGATGAGGCGGCGCGCGATGTCCATGCTGCCTTCGTGGTTCACGCCCGCTTCGGCGATGACATAGGGCCGTGCGATGCCGTCGGCGGGGACGGGGCGGTGTGCGAACAGTTCGAGAAGTTTCATCGTGCTCCTCCCTTGGTTGGGTTGGGGCTGTTGGGCTTATGCCGTGCGGGGGAGCATGGCGACCAGCTCCTCCGGGGTGATGTCGGGATGGATGTCCATAAGGGCGAGGTACCGGTAGTCGGCGGGCGTGTCCATGTCCAGTTTGAGGTCGGGACGGTGCAACGCCGGGTCGGCCGGGTCGAAGGTACGTATGGTGTAGCGTTCGGGGTGCGCCCAGATGAACGACAGGCAGTGCTCGCGGTGTTCGGGCAGCGTCGCCTCGCGGGCCACTTCCTCGAGCAGTGCGAACGAGAGCGTCTCCGCCCCGAGACCGTCGGGGTAGAGGTTGCCGCGCGGGATGTGGTTGTAGGCGTAGTCGCACCCCTCGGCCCGCCAGAAGCGGATGAGGTCGTCGATGGCACCGCCCCAGATGAGCGGGTTGTCGGCGCACACGCGCACCACCTGCTCTGCGCCGTAGGCAGCCCCGGCGAGGCGGAAGCGTTCGAGCACGTCGTCTTCCGGCCCGCGGAACACCGCCACCCCCTGCCGGGAGAGGTGATGTTCGAGGATGTCGTTCTCGGGCTGCGTGGAGGTGGCTACCACCACCTCGTCGACGAGGGTGGCACGGCGTACGCGGCGCACGACCCAGTCGATGACGGGCAGGCCGTGCAGCGAGAGCATCATCTTGCAGGGCAGGCGGCTGGAACCGAGGCGTGCCTGTATGAGGGCTACGGTCTTCATGCGTTCTCCGGTGCGGGGGTGTCGTCGAGCAGCGCGGTGATGCGGCGTACCACGTCGGCCTTGTTGCGGATGAAGTCGAACCGCGCCTGCCTGTCGAACAGACGGCGGCGGTTTCCGGCGTCGAGAAGCTGGGTGAACACGCGGGTGAGCTTGGCCCCGTCGAAGTGCTCCATGACGCCGAGGTAGGCGAAGCCGTTGCGTCCGCGGGCGAAGGTGTGCCGCCCCTCCCGTTCGTGATGGGCCATGACGATGGCAGGCACGCGCATGTGCGCCAGTTCATACACCGTGCGTCCGGCGGAACAGATGGCGAGGTCGGCCCCCTCCATCATGCGGGACATGACGTTGGTGGCGTAGGTGAACTCCACGAGGGGCGAACCAAGCCGTTCCACATGTTCCTGCATGGCGTCCTTGTGGGCGTAACCTGGGCCCGCCACAAGCCGGATGGTGATGCCGCGTTCGCGGCACAGCGGTTCGATGGCGTCGAGGGTGCCACGGCTGAAGTCGGAGTGGTCGGTGCCGCCGAAGGTGACAAGGACGCAACGCACCGGGTCGCGATAGTCGTTGCGAACGCCGTTGACGAATTCGTCGCGCAGGCAGAAGAAGCGGTGCCCGTGCAGGAAACGCGGGTCGTCGACCTTCTCCTCGTACAGGGCGTTGACCACAAGGTCTGCCAGATGCGCGCCGGGCCCTTCGTCCTCGAAGTTGACCACGCGCACACCCGCCTCCCTGAGGCGGCCCACATAGTCGGCATCGGTGTTGAGGATGTCGTTGATGACGAGGTCGGGTCGCAGGGACAGTACATCCGCCGCAAGGTCGTCGCCCTGCTGCACCCGCGTACGGTAGTCGCGTGCGGCGATGTTGCTGGCTGCAAGCTCGCTTTCACGGGTGCACAGGAAGGTGATGCGGTGGTCGGCCACCTCGTGTGCCAGCATCAGCGCACGGAAGATGTGTCCCATGCCGATGGCGGGGTAGCCCGCCACCACGAACACGATGTGCTTGCGGCAGAGCAGCTTCTCGCAGATCCACCAGTCCTGGTAGCTGTTTATCTCGATGGCCCGGTCGTTGAGGAAGTAGGGGACGACCTTGCGTACCTCGCCGCGGGTCAGCGCCGAGGCGTCGAGCATGACCAGTGCCTTGCTCTCGACATAGATGGAAGGTTCGGTCTCGTCCTGCGACAGCAGGGCGTCGAGTCCCCCGTTGCGCTTCTCCCACACGCGGTGGCGCACGCTCTTGACGGTGACGAGGCAGTCGGCCCCTTCGCGCAGGAAGGTGGCGTAGGCGTCTTCGATGTCGTCGGCGGTGAGCAGGGGGCAGCTTGCGCGGTAGATGACGATATGCCCGTAGCTGCGGGCGAGGTCTTCAAGAACGCCGCGCAATTCGCGCACGATGTCCAGCGTGGCGAGATGCAGTCCGGGGTTGCACACATGGCGCACCCCGTTGCGTTCGCAGATGAGGGCGATTTCCTGACTGTCGGTGACGACCACGATGTCGTCGCCGGGGGCAAGCGCCTTGGCGGTGTCGATGGCACGCTGGATGAGCGTCACCCCCGCCAGCCGTTTCACCAGCTGGTCGGGGATGACCGCGTTCTTCTTGACCGCGGGGATGACGACGCAGCGTCGCGTGTCGCTCATGCGGCGGCTATCCCTTGCGGAGGGTTTCGAGCACGTCGATGGTCGAGGCGAGCATGTGGTCGAACTCGCCTTCTGTCAGCCAGTGCTGGAACGGGAAGGAGACCATGTTGTCGAAGAAGAGGTCGGCGTTGGGGCAGTCCGCCGTGCCGAAGCCCAGTTTCTTGTAGAACGGGTAACGGTCGAGCGGGTAGTACTGCACCACGCACTTCACGCCCTTCTCGTCATGCATGGCGCGGATGAAGTCGTCGCGCCTGCCGTTGGTCATGCGGGCGGCCAGCAGGTGGTAGTTGTGGCGGGTGGTGTCCACCCGGTGGAATTCGAGTTCGGGGTAGTCCGCCAGCGCGTCGATGAAGCGTATGGCGCGTTCGCGCTTCTCGGCGTTGATGCGGGAGACGCGTTCAAGCTGTTTGATGCCAAGCGCGCACTCTATCTCGCCGATGCAGTAGTTGTTGGGCCACAGGAACTCGCCATCGATTTCGGGCATGTCCACGTTGCCCATGGCGGGCTTCCAGTAGTCGGGGCGCTCGAAGTCGAAGCCGCAATGCCCGTTGTGGCGCAGGGCGGGCACCAGCTTCGCCAGTGCGGGGTCCTTCACCACGAGCATGCCCCCCTCGCCGAGGGTGGTCATGTTCTTGTGCGAATGGAACGAATAGATGGCGAAGTCGCCGAAGGCACCGGACATGACGCCGTCGATGTCCGCGCCGATGGACTGCGCGGTGTCTTCGACGACCAGCAGGTTGTGCCTGCGCGCGAGGTCCATGATGGCGGGCATGTCGGCCACGTAGCCGTACAGGTGCACCACGACGATGGCCCTGGTGCGCGGCGTGAGCACCTTCTCGATGCTCTCGGCGGTGACGACGCGGGTGGCGAGGTCGATGTCGGCCCACACCAGTTTCGCCCCCTTCTTGGCGAAGGGATAGGCCGAAGCGGTGAAGGTGTGTGACGGGATGATGACCTCGTCACCGGGGCGGAAGCGGCAAAGCTGGGCCGAAAGCTCCAGTGCCGAGACGCCGTTCATGACTGCGAAGCTGTGCTCCACACCGATGAACCGGGAGAACCTCTGCTGGAATTCCTGCATGTAGCGGCCCTGCGTGAGCGTCTCCGCATTGCGCATGGCGTCCACCACGGTGGCGATTTCCTCTTCGGTGTACCTGAGGGCGCGACCGCTGAAATTGACCTTGAGTTCCATCCGTCAGACTCCTGATGTGTCCTGCCGGGAGGGTTGCTGCGTGGGCCGACCGGGTGTTCCGCCTGTCCCGGTGGCGGTATGGCATGGTCGCGGGAGGGTGTCCCCCCGCGACCCGGTATGCGTGGACGCGCCGCTACATGGCCTTGAACAGGGAGATGACCTTCTCGCGGGTGAGGATGTCGCGGAAGCCGGGGCCGAGGGCGTTGGTCAGCGGCTTCTCGTGCACCACCGACGAGGCGACGAGGGACTCGTACTGCGCGTCGGTGAGGTTCGCGCACAGCCCCTTGGGCAGTGTGACGCCCTGACGTTCCATCATGGCCACGAAGTGCTTGTGGTCTTCGGGGTAGAACTCTTCGAGCACGCTCATGGCATGGCAGTTGGCGATGCCGTGGTGGGCGTGCAGCACCACCGAAAGACCGGCGGAGATGGGATGGATGACGCCCACGTTGCCTGCGCTCATGCCGCCGAGGTACGAGGCTATCATCATCTTCTCGAGATTCTCGTCGCTCATCATGTCGTCGGAGAGGAAGATGTCGAGGCACATGCCCACGGCCTTCTCCGCCAGCGCGTCGATGATGACGTTGCGGTAGCTGCCCCGCAGCGACTCGATGCAGTGCATGTAGGTGTCCATGCCCGTGTAGAAGTACTGGTCGCGGGGTACGGTGCGGGTGAGTTCAGGGTCGAGCAGCAACTGGTCGTACATGGTGAAGTCGCTGTTCATGCCCAGCTTGATGCCGCGCTGCACGTTGGTGAGCACGCAGGTGCGCGAGCATTCGGCCCCGGTACCCGAAAGGGTGGGTACGCCTATCTTGTAGACGGCGGGGAACTTCACGAGGTCCCAGCCCTGATAGTCTTCGGCCTTGCCGGGGTTGGTGAGCATGTTGGCCACGGCCTTGGCGGTGTCCAGCACGGCACCGCCGCCGATGCCCACCACGCAGCAGGGCTGGCGGTCGTCGTCGGCGCGTATCGCGGCGGTGAAGGCGTCGATGTCGGTGGTCTTGGGTTCTTCGGTGGTGTCGACGAAGTGCAGCTGGTCGCCCTGCTGCATGGGCAGACGGTCTATGAGGTCGTGCCCGCGGAAGAAGTGGTCGACGAAGAAGACGACGGGGCCCTTTTCGGCACGGCGTTCCGCCAGCAGGTCGCCCAACTGGGCGAACGAGCCTTTGCCGAAGACATAGTAGGGAACGTTCTTTGTATTGCGGTACATGCTGCAAACTCCTGATGGTTGCGAGGGGGTGGGCCGCAGTGGTGCATTCTAGGGACAATCATCGATGCGGGCAAGCGCACCCTGCGTCGTTCACTGGATGTTGTCGTGACGTCGCGTGCGGCGTCGTGCCTGCCGGGTGGCAGGTACGCATTCCGGTTGTCTCGGTGATGTGCTGTGGGATGGGGGCATGGCCTTCGCCCCTCCGGGGTGGCGTCGTGGCCCGATGTCTCTCCGGGTCGTCCAGACCGCCGGAGAGATGGAGAAGATGTCTGGACGGCGCACAGATAGGGAGAAGCGGTGATGAAGTCAATGCCCCCTGCGGGGCCGCGTCGGACGTGGCTTGCAGGTCGTCGGTCATGGAGTCGGTCAGGGATGCGGAGAAGGGCTGTCTTGTGGATGGACGGGGTGATCGTCCGGCGTATGGGGGGCAAGACAACGGTGCGTGTGCGTGCTATGGAAAAATCGTCTTGGCCGACATCTTGCGCGATGTCCTGCCCGACATCCTGCCCGATGTCCCGTCCGGTGTTTTGCCGGATACGTGCCCGATGCCCTGCGGCATCCGGTCATACCGTACCATACAACCATGGAGCGACACATGTTCCTACGCCTGTTCGCCTGTGCCGCGACTTCGCTCTTCTGCCTCGTGTCCACAACGGCCCAGTGCGGCCCGGTTCCAGCCTCGGTCGTGGAAAAACCCGCGCTTGCGTCCCCCATGCACATGCTGGCCGTGGACGGTACCGTCTCATACCGTGAGCGTATCGCCCTGCCGCCCGGCTACACCCTTGTGGTGCGCCTGCTCGATGTCAGCCGGCAGGACGCCCCGGCCACGGAGGTCGCCCGCGTCGAGCTTTCCCCCGACAGGCAGGTTCCCGTGCCCTTCCGGCTTGAAGTCGAGGAGGCCCGCATCGACGAACGCATGACCTATGCGGTGGAGGCCACCATCTTCGTGGACGGACAGCGCCGTTTCATCACCGACACGCTGTATACCGTCCTCACGCGGGGCAAGGGGCATCGGGTGCACCTCGTTCTCGTGGGTGCCGGTGTGAACAGGGTCCCTGCCGCGACGCCGAAGTCCTTCGTGTTGCCCGATGGCGGGGCGTCTCCCGTCACAGGTGCGGCCACACCCCCGCAGAAGCCGGAACACGGGGGCGATGGCGCACAACCCGTGCCCGTCGTGAATGACGGGGCTTCGCCGTCGGCCCCGGTGGATGCCGGGGGCGTCAAGCCCGGCCAGCCCGGCCAGCCCGGCCAGCCCGCCGTCTCGCCCGCCACCCCGCCGTCCCCCGAAAAGCAGGGGGAAGGGAAGGACGGTACAGCCGTGAAGGACTCCGAAGCGAAACAGGGCGGGGGGGCTTCACCGGTTCCGGCTACGCCCACAGGCGAGCCCGCCGCTCCCGAAGGCACATCCGGGGCCGTCCCGCCTCCTGTTCCCGCGTCGTCCGGCACTCCCGGTACGCCCCCCGGTACGCCCCCCGGTACGCCCGGCACTCCCGCCCCCTAGGCCGCCCGGGCAAGACCCCGCGCATGTCCCACTGTGGGGGTCTCGTGTCTCCGGCATCGGCTCGCTGCGGCACAGCGGGCCGGGTGTCTCGCCTTTGGCGTGACCTTTACGCTGGGTGTGTCCCTAGTCTCCCGCCCTGGACGGCCCTGCGAAGGCCATGCGATTCTTGCCCTCCGCCTTGGCCCTGTACATGGCTTCATCAGCCAGTCGTAACAGGGACGGGGCGTCGTCGGCGTGTTGGGGGTAGAGGCTTGCCCCGATGCTCGCCGAGACGGAACAGGGGATGTCGGTACAGGTGAACGCCGGGGCCATGATGGAGAGGATGCCCGCACCGATGCGTTCCACCGCTTCCTTGCCTGCGACATCCCAGAGGAGGACGGCGAATTCGTCTCCGCCAAGCCGTATGGCGATGTCCGTATGCCGTAGTCTGCGGCGCAGACGCCCGGCGACCTGCTGGAGAAGGGTGTCGCCCACGGCATGACCGTAGGTGTCGTTCACGGCCTTGAACCCGTCGAGGTCGATGAAGAGCAGCCCCAGTGTCCTTCCGTCTTCAGCCGCCCGTGTGAGCATACGGGGGAGCATGTCCTCCATGTGCGCGCGGTTGAAGAGTCCGGTGAGCGGGTCGGTCACGATGCGGCGGGTGAGGTCCATCTCCGCCAGTTTGTGGGCAGTGATGTCGTGGGCCATGCCTTCCACGGCGGGTGGGGGACCGTCCTCCTCCGGCACGGAGTCGACGGGCCACAGGGCCAGTGAAAGCCACACCGTCTGTCCGTCGTCCCTGCGCACCCGGACCTCGAAGGGGGCGGGCGGGGCACCCGTGCCGAGCCTGTGCAGGGCTGCATCCCATGCCTCGCGCCCTTCGGCGAACATGTCCGGCAGGTTGAGGATGTTCTGTGCCCTGTTCGCATCGGACGACTCGTCATCGTCCGGCGCAACGCATGTGAGTTCGCCCCTCTCGCCGGAAGACGGCGCAACCTTCAACCCCAAAAGCTTGCACATGGCGGGGTTCGATTCCGTGATGTACCCTTCGGGGGTGACGGAAAAGAAGCCGTCCGAGGCGTTGTGCACCAGTGCCCGGATGCGCGCCTCGACCCGGCGCAATGCGTCCTCTGCCTGTTTGCGACCGGTGATGTCGGTGATGATGCCGACAAGACCCCGTGCCGTGCCCTCGTCATCCACGACAGTTGCCTTGTCGAAGAGCACATGGCGCAAGCCGTGAGGTGTTGTGAACGCTGACTCATAGCGCTGGCTTGCTGGGCCCTTGGCGTCAAGGAGCGCCTGGTCCATGCTGTGGTAGACGGCAGCGAGGTCGGGAGGTGCGATGTCGTCGGCGTTCTTGCCTTGCAGGTTCTCCGGGGTAAGGCCGAGCATGTCGCTGAAGGCATGGTTGAACAGCGTGTAGGCTCCGTTCATGTCCTTGAAGAAGAGCGGGCAGGGAAGGGCATCCACCACGTTTTGCAGGAAACGGTGGGCGTCGCGGAGTCCCTCCTTGCGGTGATCCAGTTCCGTGACATCCATGACCCACCCCTCGATGGTCTTCATGGCGTTGTCGATTCGCAGGTGCAGGATGCATGCACGTTGTGCATGTCCCGGACGCTGCAGATGGATGACGTCGGTCGTCATCTCGCCAGCTTGCTGCAGGCGTTGAAGGATGTCGTCGCGGGCAGTCGGCGAGGCATAGAGGTCGCGCGGGGTCTGTCCCTCGATCATGGCGCCTGCGTCAGGCCAACCGAAGAGGTGTGCGAGACTCGTGTTGGCGTAGAGCAGGTGCTCGCCGTCCAGCGTGCTCCGGAACACACCCACGGGCAGGTCGTCGAAGAGGACGGGTGGCGTGTCCGGCTGCGTGTCCGGCGATGCAGGTCTCGGGCGGGCGCGCCGCCGCCCCAGCCGTACGCCTACGACGACTGCGACCAGGGCAATGATGGCGGTGAGTAGGCTTTCGGGCATCGTTCGTGTCCGTGTGCTGCTCGGCACGGCTTGCGCGGTGCCTCGTGGGTGATATAGCGTCCAGTATACCCTGTCGTTCCGGCGGCGGCTAGGGGCGTATGCGATAACTGCGGAGGGGCCATGACCGAACCGTTCCGGTGTCCGTGGGCACGAAGCCCTGAAGAAGTACTTTACCACGATACGGAGTGGGGCGTGCCCAGTCGTGACGACAGGGTCCACTTCGAGTTTCTCATCCTTGAGGCGGCGCAGGCCGGATTGAGCTGGCTGACGGTGCTTCGCAAGCGTGAGGGGTATCGCCGTGCCTTCGCCGCGTTCGACCCCGAAGCCGTGGCCCGCTTCGGCCCTGCCGACGTGGCACGGCTCATGGCCGACGCGGGCATCGTCCGCAATCGCCTCAAGATAGAATCGGCCATCCATAACGCAGGGCCTTTCCTGCGTCTTGCCGAGCGACACGGTTCCTTTGCGGCGTGGTTATGGGACTTCGTGGATGGGCGACCTGTCGACGGTCGGCGGGAGAGTCTCGCCGACGTCCCCGCCACGACGCCACTCGGCGAGAAGGTGAGCAGGGCACTCAAGGCCGAGGGGTTCCGCTTCGTGGGGCCCACGGTGGTCTACGCCCATTTGCAGGCCACGGGGCTCGTCAACGACCATCTCGTGACCTGCTTCCGCCATGAGGCGGTGGCAGGGCTTGCGTGAGGGCGCAACAGGTGTTCAACCCCGTCGGCAGGCGGGTGCACAATGAGGCTGGCATGACAGACCCCCGGTACATGGCTCTATTGCTCGACATCGCCGCCCGCAAGGAACGCGGGGCCCTTCTCGAAGTGGACGACCCGTACCCTTGGCAGCCCCGCCCTCGCTGGGGGCATGGCAATGCCCCTCATGCCGCATTGCGCGACCTGTTCGATGCGCGGCGCAGCGAGTACATCCCCCTGCTTGATGCCATGGTAGCCCATGCCGGACGGTTCGCCGCCATACGGAGAGACTTCGATGCCTCCGCACCGCATGAACCGCACTGGGACAACGGCTGGCTACCCTCACTGGACGGCATGTCCATCTACACGCTGCTGGCACAGATGCGTCCGTCACGCTTCGTAGAGGTGGGGTCGGGCAATTCGACACGGTTCGCCGCACGCGCCATACGCGATTGCGGGCTTGCCACGCGCATCGTCTCCATCGACCCTGCCCCGCGTGCCGAGGTTGACAGGCTGTGCCATGAGGTGGTGCGTGCCCCGCTGGAGAACGTGGATATGGCGTTCTTCGACACCGTGACGGCGGACGACCTCGTCTTCGTCGACTGCAGCCACAGGGCGCAGCAGAACTCCGACGTGACGGTCTTCTTCCTTGAGATGCTGCCCCGGTTGCCCGTCGGGTGCGTTGTGGGCATCCACGACATCTGCCTGCCGCTGGACTACCCGCCGGGGTGGGAGGGGCGCTACTACAATGAACAGTACATGCTGGCGACGCTGCTTCTCTTCGGGGCGGAACGCTTCAGCCTGCTGCTGCCGGGGTACCATGTCTCCACGACGCCCGACCTCGCCGCACGGCTTGCCCCCCTTGCCGCCCTTCCGGGGCTTGCAGGGCTGCCCTGCGCCGGGAGCGTGTTCTGGATGCGGAAAAGGGCGTGATGCCCTGCCCGATGTCCGCCCGCGCTGCACGCCAATGCGAAAAGGCCACGGATTTCTCCGTGGCCTTTCTATTCATGGAGCCCATGAGCAGAATTGAACTGCTGACCTCATCCTTACCAAGGATGTGCTCTACCGACTGAGCCACATGGGCGTCGTGCGACGGGATTCCGTCGGGCGGAGGATGAGCTAGCTTTTTTTGTCGTGACCGTCAACCCCTTGGCCGTCCATACCATTCACTGAAACGGGGATGGAGCGTGCAACGGAGTGGTTTCTGTCATATGGCATATGAATTGCTATCGTTTTGCCGGTGGCGACACCCCGTCGTCCCTTGTCTGACAGCCAGCGCCACTCTGCCGGGAGATGCCATGGAACAGGGCTTCGATGCACTCGATTTCACGAGACTTGAACTGATGCGTAACGCCGAAGTGACAAGACTTGCCGAAGCGGACTATCTCGAACGCGAAATCCTTCCCGGACTCGGGCTGAACGGGGAGAAGCTGCACCAGTTTCCTGCCCATCTGCACACCTTCTGCGGGCAAGGGTTGCGTTCGTGGCAATACCCCAATCAATTCGGGCGATACCTTGCCACCATCGCACGTTTTCCAGTGCAGACCTATGTCGAGATAGGCGTGCGGCATGGCGGGACGTTCGTGGTGACGCTCGAATACCTGCGCCGTTTCAATCCCCTTGTGCGAGGGCTTGGCATCGACATCTTCAGGTCGCCCGCCCTCGAAGCCTACCGCGAGCACAATCCCAGGGCCGCCTTCCTGCAAGTGGACAGCCGTAGCGAACGTTTCCGGCGTCTTGTGGACGACTATCCGGTCATAGACCTCGCCTTCATCGACGGAGACCACTCGTTCGATGCCGTGCGGAGTGATTTCGCCCTTCTCCATGGCAAGGCACGGCTCATCGGCTTTCACGACATCGTCAACGACGATGCGCCGGGTTGTCCGGAGGCATGGCAGAGCATCCGGTTCGAACATGCCCGCGACTATGTCTTCATGGAGTTCACGGAACAGTACTTCGATACGGTGCGCCATAACGGCATGACGTTCCTTGGCATCGGCCTCGCCATCAGACGCGACACGCTTCCCGCCGCGCGGGCATGACCGCGCAACGCGCCGGAAGTGCAGGGTGATAGATACAGTCGATGCACAGGGTCTCTCCGTATCATGGCAAACGATTGGTCTTCGGGCTTTTGCTGTCCTACCTGTGTGCTTGTCTCGGATGTCGTGCGAACCGCATCTGTTCCGCTTCTGCCCGGCTGATGAGACAGGGAGCCTCGCTTTCGCCGAAGTCTCCCGACAGTACCGGTACGAAATCCCGGCATCCGGCGGTTTGCAGCCGTGTCGCAGATGCCGTGAGGACATGCATCACCAAGGAGACAGGTCATGATCAATGTCAGCGAAACCGCGCTCAAGGAACTTGAGGCCTATTTCACCGATCACGAACGCGAACCCATCCGGGTCTACCTCGCCCCCGGCGGTTGTTCCGGGCCGCGCCTTGCGCTCGCCCTCGACAAGCCGGGCGATGACGACCTCACCGCAGATGTCGCCGGGTTCACCTTCTGCATCAACAAGGCCCTGTTCGAGAAGGTGGGCAAGGTGTCCATCGATATGGGCGGTATGGGCTTCTCCATCGCCACCGAGATTCCCCTGCCAGCCCCTGCGGGCGGTGGTTGTTCCGGTTGCGGCAGTTCCAGCAGCTGCTGCGGGTAACATCGCCTGCCTGCGTGCCATGGCGGATACGTCCGTTGCGGCGCATCTACGGAATCAGCGCCCGGTGGCTTTGCCGCCGGGCGTTTCGCGTATGCGTGGCCCCTGTTGTTGCACTGCCGGTCTGCAACGGCTTCGTTCGCGACGTCCCCGTCTGTGGCTTCTCGGCCATGGCTTTCCTGCACGGCCTTCTCCCGCCCCCCCCCCCCGCTTGCAGCCTCCCAGCCCACCACGCGTCAGGGCCTGTGACCTGTGCGGGGGATGCAAGGCCCCCGCAGCCACAGGTTTCATCATGCACGCAGGCACTTCAGTCCGGCTGCTTCAGGGGACCACTAGGCGACCCCATGCCCTCGCGACAAGTGTATAGATTGGTTGCACAATCTTGAACTTTACGCTTGACCTCATGAATTGAGGGGCCTATGAGCAAAGGGTAATCAATCTGTCACGAGGTAGATACCCCCATGCGTACCACCACTACGACCCGGCAGCCCGCTTGCTTCGGCAAGGCCTTCGGCCTAGCTGCCCTCGTAGTATGCGTAGTACGCGTAGTACGCATCGCGTCGTGACGGGGCCCAGCTAGCAGCAAGCAACAGCAACCCCCGCCGGCGCGTGTCGGCGGGGGTTTTCGCATCCAGCGAAAGCACAGGTTCAGAGCACCCTCGCCGGAACGGCCGGTGGACAGACCGCAGGAGGTCGTCCATGTACCGTATGTCTGGCGCGGAGCTCGTCATCCGCCTGCTCGAACGACAGGGGATAGACTGCATTTCGGGCATTCCCGGCGGGGCCAACCTGCCCCTCTACGACGCACTGTCGCACAGCAAGCGCATCCGCCATGTGCTGGCCCGTCATGAACAGGGCGCGGGCTTCATCGCGCAGGGCATGGCCCGTTCCACCGGCAGGCCTGCCGTCTTCTTCGCCACCTCCGGCCCCGGGGCCACCAACACCCTCACCGCCATCGCAGACGCCAAGCTCGACTCCGTGCCGGTCATCTGCATCACGGGGCAGGTGCCACGCAGCATGATAGGCAGCGACGCCTTTCAGGAAGTGGACATCTACGGCATGAGCATTCCGGTGACCAAGCACAACTTCCTCGTGCGTTCGGTCGAAGACCTCCTCACCGTCATCCCCGAGGCGTTCCGCATCGCCACATCGGGCCGTCCCGGCCCGGTTCTCGTGGACATCCCCAAGGATGTGCAGACCGCTGAAGTCGCCTTCGAGGCGTGGCCCGAAACGGGGGGACCCGACCCCGCCGAGGCCCCGGACATGGAAGGGCTCGCCCGTGCGGCACGTATGCTGGCAGAGGCCGAGCGTCCCATCCTGTTCATCGGCGGTGGCGTCGTCGCCTCGGGGGCGGGGGAGGTTGCGCGCGTGTTCGCCGAACGCACGGGCCTGCCCACAGCCATGTCGTTGCTGGGGCTTGGCACCCTGCCGCCCGAACATCCGCTCACGCTCGGGATGCTGGGTATGCACGGGGCACGTTGCACCAACATGCTGCTTGAAGAGTGTGACCTGCTCATGGTGGTGGGGGCCCGTTTCGACGACCGCGCCACGGGCCGCATCGAACAGTTCTGTCCGCACGCGTCCATCATCCATGTGGATATCGACCCCAGCGAAATCGACAAGCTTCGCACGGCCCATGTCGCCATCACCGGGGATGCCGGTCGAGTGCTCGAAGCGTTGCTGCCCATGCTGGAACCCGTCGACAGGAAGGCATGGCACGGGCATGTGGCCCGCATGAAGGCGGCGCATCCATTGCTCACTCCCGGCGCGGACGACCCTCGCACGCCCTATGGACTTGTGACCTGCACCGCCGCCTGTCTCGACGATTCGGCCATCATCGCCACCGACGTGGGGCAGCACCAGATGCGTACGGCACAGGCCTACCCCTTGCGGCGTACGCGCCAGTGGCTCACCTCCGGCGGGCTGGGTACCATGGGGTTCGGTCTGCCAGCAGCCATCGGCGCGGCCCTCGCCAACCCGGAGCGTACGGTGGTGTGCTTCACGGGCGACGGCAGCCTTCAGATGAACATCCAGGAACTCGCCACCGCCGCCGAGACGGGGGCCAATGTGAAGATCGTGCTGGCGAACAACAACGCCCTCGGCCTTGTGCAGCAACAGCAGGATCTTTTCTACGGCAGGCGCATCTTCGCGTCCGACTTCACGCACCGTATCGACTTCGTGCGCATCGCCGAGGGGTTCGGGGTGCCTGCGGTGGACCTCGGGCGGAGTGCCGACCCCAAGCGTGACCTCGCCCGCGCCCTGCGCGCCAAGGGGCCGTGCCTCATCCATGTCCCCGTGGCCGTCGAGGAGAACGTCTACCCCATGGTCCCGCCCGGAGCAGCCAACACCGAGATGATAGGAGGAGAAGCCCATGCGCCTGCCCACGCCTGATGACATGAACGGAGCCGCACCCGCCGCAGGGGGCCTCATCGCCCTGCGGCTCACGGTGAACAATCACCCCGGCGTCATGACGCACATATGCGGTCTCTTCGCGCGCCGTGCCTTCAACGTCGAGGGCATCCTGTGCATGCCCGTCGGCGAGGGGACGAGCCGCATCTGGCTGCTGGTGAACGAGGACGAGCGCCTCGAACAGATGATCCGTCAGGTGCGCAAGCTTCAGGACGTGCTGGAAGTGCTGCCCTTCCCGGCGGACATGAGCGCGTTCACCCGCCTTGAGGACAGCATGAAGGTATGGGAGAGCGGCGGCTGCCGCCTGTGACGACGGCAGAGCGTGGCGCGGCGGTTCCCGTTGCGGGCCGCCGCGCGCGGTCAGTCGTGCAGTCCCAGCAACAGCGGGCGCAGGCGGGCGCAGGGGGCCGCGTCCACATCGTAGGCATGGGTCCCGATGGCCCTGACAGGCAGCATGCCCACGAGGGCGTTGAGCATGTAGGCATGCCGGAACGAGAAGAGTTCCGCCACACGGATGGTACAGTCGTGTACGGGCAGCACGGTGCGTGCCGCGTCGAGTGTCGTGCTGCGTAGCCGCGTGAGCCCTGCCGGGGCGCAGAAGTTGGTGCCGTCGCTGAAGAGCAGGGCGGCGGTGGTGGTCTCGAGGACGATGTTGCCGGGCAGTGTCACCACCACGTCGTCGTACCCGTCGCGCAGGGCGGCGCGGCGTTCCAGCCAGTTGCCGAGATAGTTCATGGACTTGTGCATCCCGAGCGGTGACTGGGCCGGTTGCGAGGCCAGCCGTAACGTACGGGTGGCGTCGGGACGCGGCGGTGTCCACGGGGCTGCCAGCACAAGGGGCGAGGCTGCGGCATCGGCATCTTCGATGGGGACGAGGATGTTGATGCGGGCGGTGGTGTCGCGCAGTCCGCAGGCTTCGACCACGTGCGCGATGACAGCCGGGTAGTCGCAGGGCTGATAGTCCACCGAGAAGCGGGCGAGGCTGCCTTCGAGTCTGGCGATGTGGGCATCGAGCAGCCACGGTTCGGCACCGTTCCAGAGCAGGGTCTCGAAGAACCCGGCCCCGTAGCGGAAGGCCGGACTGTCCACGCCGAGGGTGACGCCGCCTTCGTGCAGTGCGCCCTTGTACCAGTATGTCATGCCGTCTCCTTCCTGAATGCCGACGTCTTGTCGACGGTCTCGCGGTATTCGCCCTCGGGGTCGGAATCGACGGTGAGCCCGCTGCCTGCGTACAGATGCAGGAGGCCTGTCGTCGTGTCGTACATGGCTGTGCGAATGGCTATGGAACTGTCCATGTCACGGGGGCCCGCCACGGCGACGAGACTGCCGCAGTAGACGTCGCGCGGGTGGGGTTCGATGCGTTCGATGAGGCTCATGGTACGCGGTTTGGGGCAGCCCGTCACCGAACCGCCGGGGAAGGCGTGACGCAGAAGGTCGAGGCAGGTCGTCCCGTCGCGCAGGGTTCCCGTCACGTCGCTGCACATCTGTATGAGGGGCCCGACGGCGAAGGTGGCGCAGTGCCGCGGCACGCGCACACTGTCGTAGGCGCATGTGGCGGAGATGTCGTTGCGCAGCAGGTCGACCACCATCGAGAGTTCGGCGTGTTCCTTGGGGTCGGCCCGCAGGGCGGCTTCGAGGCGTGCCCGTTCTCCGGGCGAGGTGGTCGCCGGGTCGAAGCTGCGCGTTCCCTTGATGGGCTGGGCCAGTACCTCACCCCCCCCCACACGCAGGAATCGTTCGGGCGAGAGGGAGAGTATGCGATGGCGTCCCGCATGCAGATAGGCGGCAAAAGGGGTGGGGCGTTGCTGCCACAGGCGCAACAGGAAGGCCGCAGCGTCCATGCCGGGGCGGCGGGCGGTGAAGCGTGAGGTGAGGTTCAGCTGGTAGGTGTCGCCCCTGCGGATGGCAGCCAGCACCTGCCGTACCCCATCCGGGTAGGTCGTGGCATCCAGCGACGGGACAAGTTCGTCCAGTGCGAGGGCGAGGTCGTCGCCCGGCGCGGTGCCGTCTCGCGGCGCCGCGGACAAGCCCCTGCCTTCCCCGTGGTTCCTGACGTCCCCGTAGGGATTGTCGCCCCCATCTCCCCCGCTTCCCTTGCCGGTCGCTGCTGCCCGGGGTGCTCCCTGCTTCTCCTGTCGCATCGCCGTACCAGCCTCGCGGTGTTCTTCCGTCAGTGTCTCCGTAAGCGTATGGGCGCGTTCTTCCGTGCGTAGCGCATCAAGCAGGCGACGCAGCATGGGCAGCCTGCGTTGTCCCGTTGCCGAGACCTCGGCTTCAAGGTCGCCGCCATGCGGATACCAGCGCAGTAGGCAGTGGTAGCGGCGTAGCACGCCGTATCCCGACTCGGCAGGCTTTGCGGAGGCGATGCCGTGCAGCGCCATGCCCCACCCGTAGGAAAGCCAGCCAAAGGCGAGGCGTGGCACGTCGGAGGCGATGCGCACCTGTTGCGTGCCGTCGCCGAAGCAGAAGGCATGGAGGTCTGTGAGGTCTCCGTCGGGCGGAGGCGATATCTCGCCAGCCACGTCGAATCCCACAAGGCAGCATGGACGGGCGGGCGACGTCGCATCGGATGCCGTCCAGCCGGGGGGCATCCCGCCGCCGTCGGGGGCAGGGTGACACAGCAGCATGTCCGCCCCTTCGCGTGCCAGCGCGAGGGCGAGACGGGCGAAGGTGGCACTGTCAACGCAGTCGGAGAGTATGCAGCGCATGATGGATGAGCGTCACGCCGTCAGGCGTGAGGAACGATTCGGGGTGGAACTGATAGCCCATGAGGGGCCGCGACTCGTGCCGCAGGGCCATGACCAGCCCTGCCGGGGTGCGGGCGCATACCCGCAGTCCCTCGCCGGGCGTCACCACATGCAGCGAGTGGTAGCGTGCCACGGTGAAGGTTCGTCCGTCGTCGAAGAGGGCGGTATCGGTCTTGCCGTGGACGCAGCCGTCGAGGGGCGCGGTGACCCCGCCGAAGTGCATGTTGAGTATCTGCATCCCGAGGCAGATGCCCAGCACGGGGACGCGACTGTCGATGACGCGCCCGTAGCCGGGATATTCCTCCGGCGCACCGGGGCCCGGAGAGATGACCACAAGGTCGTGGGCCTCCGGTTGCATTTCGGGCAGCCGGTCATGGCGCAACACCACGGGGGGCGTTCCCGTGGCCCGCGCCAGCAGGTGCTCGAGGTTGCACGTGAAGCTGTCGCGGTTGTCGACAAGCAGGGTACGCAGCGGTCGGGGCGTCATGCGAGGGCGGGGTCTATCCATATGATGCTGGCTTGCCTGCCCGTGACCCTTTCGCGGCGATACGAGAAGAACGTGTCGGCCAGTGTGCCCGTGCACAGGTCGAGGGCGTGGATGCGTTCGGGCGCAAGTCCCGCCTGCGCCAGTTGGTGCCGGGTGAGCGTCCACAGGTCCATGGTGCGTTCGCGGGTGCGAAACCAGCGGGCGAAGTCGTCGCCCCATTCACTGTCGAAGTTGACGAACTCCGCGGCGGCGGGGCCGAGACTGGGGCCGCGCACCGCCAGCAGGTCGCGGGGCGCAAGGCCGTAACGGTCGCAGAAGGCGCGCACGCCGCTGGCGGGGAAGTCGATGCGGTTGCCGCGCCAGCCCACATGCAGGGCGGCGATGTAGCGGCCGCTTTCATGGGCGATGAGCACGGGCTGGCAGTCCGCCGTCTTGATGACGAGGCCGAGGCCGGGGCGCGACGTGGCAAGGCCGTCAGCCTCCGTCTGCGGCGGTGTCGCAAGGTCGAGGGGGGCGGGGTCGAAGACCATGACGTCGCCGTGCACCTGACGGCATTCGGCCCAGCCGTCCAGCCCCAGCGACGATGAAAGCTCACGCCGGTTGGCGATGGCAGCCTCCGGGGCGTCGCCCACTTCGAGGGAGATGTTGCCGCCTCCCCACGGGTCTTGCGAGGCCCCGCCACACCGCGTGTGGAAGGCGCAACGGACGGCTGGCACGCCGGGAAAGGCGAAAGGTATCCACGTCATAGCCATATGAGGCCCTCCTCGGTGCAGAGCGCGTTCACGGGACGGTCCCACGCTTCGGCGGGGAGGGCGTCCACAATCTGGAAGGCATGGGCGAAGCCGACCAGCGGCGTCGCGGACATGCCGGGGGTGGAGAGGAAACGGTCGTAGTAGCCGCCGCCGTAGCCGAGGCGGTTGCCCTGTCTGTCGAAGGCGACGCCGGGGATGATGGCGAGGTCGGGCGCAAAGGTCGGGGACTGCGGGTCGACAGGCGGGCAGCGCAGGGGCGAGGGTTCGGGAATGCCATGACTGCCGGGGCCGAGGTCGGCGGCACAGAGGCACGGGGCAAGGCACATGACGCCGGAACAGGCGGGGTCGCAGCGGGGCAGCAGAACCTCCTTGCCCGCCTCCCACGCGGTGCGCAGTAGCAGGTCCGTGTCGAGTTCGTTGCGGACGGCGACGTAGAGCACCACCTGCCGTGCCGTGACCCATGCCGGATGGGCAAGCAGGGCCGCCTGTGCCAAGGCGCCGTGACGCTGGGCCTCCTCCCTGTCGAGGTCGCGTCGCCGTTGCAGCATCTCCCGCCGCAGGGCGGTCTTGGCGGTTGCCATGTCCTGCGCAGCCGCGCCGCGGATGATGGAAGAGGGGGCGGGCGGTATGCCAGTCGGTGCCGGGGGGCTGTCACCTGTCGCGCGAGAATCGCCACCTGTGGCTTGAGCGGAAGTACCCGATGCCGAAGATGGGTCCACAGGTGCCGTCGCTGCGGAGTGTGCCGCGGTCACCTTCGCGTCATGCCGCGGCTTCCGTGTCGCATTGCCAGCTGATGCGGGAGATGCCGGAGATGCCGGTGAGGTGCTTCGTGGTTGGGTCATGGCGCGTTCCGGTCGTGGATGGTGCGTGTCATGCGGCGCTGGTGTTGTCGCAACAGCCTGTCGGCACGGGGACTTTTGTCAAACGCGAACGCATGCGCTACAGTGGCATCAGCGGCTCACTGATGGCGAGGCTTACGCAGCGGACACCTGACATGGTGCATACGACCTGACGATAAGCCCGCGGGGCGTCTCCGATGCGGTTCCCCACGGTGTTATCCTGGAATGAAGCGATGGCACCGGCGTCGCGTATCCCGTGACCTCGTCACATGTTCCCCGGTCGTTTCGCCGGGCGCACTACTACTAGCAAGGAAGGCAATGCCATGCAAAGCACACTCTGGTGGCTGGCGTTCGGTGACATCCACGACAATGTGTCGCGGCTTGAAGAACTGCCGGGACTTGCGGATGCCACAGGGGTCATCGTGACAGGCGACATCACCGTGGGCGGCGGTATCAAACAGGCTGAACGCTCTCTGGAGGCTGTCGCCCGCGTCAATCCGAACGTCCTCGCCCAGATAGGCAACATGGACAGGGGCGAGGTGACGGAATGGCTTGAGACCAGAGGGTGGAACCTGCACGCCTCTGTGCGCGAGGTCGCACCCGGTGCCGCCATCGTGGGGGTGGGGGCGTCCACCTTCACGCCATTCGGTACGCCCAGTGAATTCCCGGAATCGCGCTTCTCCGCATGGCTGGATGACATCCACAGGACGCTTCGTGAACGGGGGCTGCGACGTGTGCTGCTCGTTTCCCACAATCCCCCGCACCACACCTTGTGCGACAGGGTGGGAGACAGGCACGTGGGCAGTACCGCCGTACGCGAGTTCATCGAAGAGGTGCAGCCCGACGTATGCGTGTGCGGGCACATCCACGAGTCGCGTGGTGTCGACCGCATTGGGCGTACGGTGGTGGTGAACCCCGGAACGCTGCTTTCCGGGGGCTATGTGGTTGTGCGGCTTGCCGGGGAAGGCGGCTTCGCGGCTGAACTCAATGTGCTGAAACCCTAGAGGGCGGTTGCATCCCCCCTGGTGTTCGCACCCGGAAAAGAAAAATGTGCTTTTTTGAAATTCCTTGTTGACATCGGAGAGGCACAAGCATAGTTTCCGCTTCCCGGACGAGAGACGCCTTCTGGCGGATGTCCGGAACATGTCGCGGGGTGGAGCAGCACGGTAGCTCGTCGGGCTCATAACCCGAAGGTCGTAGGTTCAAATCCTGCCCCCGCAACCAGAATCGCAAGCGCGTATGGGAACACCCCATACGCGCTTTTCGCGTATGCGGCGGTGTCTTGTTGCTTCCTCGTCCCTGTTGTCATTTCTCCCATTTTTTGTGCTCTGCGAGCATGTCCTTCGCGTCGTGCATGGGCTTTGGCTGTGCGTGCGCTGTGAGGGTTGTCGGGTGTCACACAAGTTGAGAAAATGCGTCACGCAAGTTGAGCACGTTGCTTCAGAATCTGCCGGGGCGCACAGCGTTGTGCGCCTCGTTCGTTTGTAAGGGGTGTCACGCGGAAACCCTGTCCACATCGCACGCCCCACGGCGTGGACATGGGGGCAATGACACACCCCCGCCGATAGCCACTCATGCATACTGCCCCCGTCATTCTCTTCCCCGTCTCCCGGTGGGGCGACCGCTGTCGGTCCTCATCCGTAACGATGTCGCGGGGCAGGCTGCTGCTGGAAGAGGCGCAGACAGTTGATGCCCTTCGAAGGTGGCTGTCCTGCGGGAGGCGGTGCGCGATTCTGCCGCATGGCGTTCAGCAAAGGGGATGTCCGGCGTCGTCTGGGAATGGCTTCTCCTGTCCGGCGGAGTGGGGAGGGGGCATGACGCAAGCCGTGAATACATCGGTTGGGGGTAGCGGCGGGAAGGCACAGCCCCTTGCAGGGGAACGTGGCAGGGTCTGAGGTGCAGCAGCGTTGTCTTTCATGGGAGTGTCGTCGGTCAGCCTCACGGAGGGTTGTGAAGGATGCGTGGTGGCTGAAAGGGCTGCCGAAGGGAACAGAAGTCCAGAATCGGTGCATTTCTGGTGAAACAGAATATATCTACATAGTTGAGCAGGAATGTTGCGAATGCAACGTGTGTATTTTTTCAGCGTTGCGAATGCAACATTTTATTGATTTGATGTTGCGAATGCAACATTTTTCAGTAAAATGCTTGCAGCATGGAGTGGTTTTTATGTTGCATTGGTAACATCGATACATTTTTTTGTGATTTTTTTATCGAGTATGTGGCGGCCTGTGCAGTATGTCACTATACATAAATGTACAATCGTTCTATCAGTTTTTTAAAAATATATCTTTAATTACAGTGTATTTTGCGAATATTCCGGTAATTATCAAAAATAATGACAATTACGTTAATATTATCAAGATGCTCTGCGCGTCATGTGGCCAGTTCAAGATGATTTTGATCTGTTGATGGCTCATTTGCTTTAAATTAACTTTGCATCGGGTTTCAGGATTATTACACCCCTTGTAAAGAAGGAAGGACTGCAAATGAAACGTGTAGCTGCCATACTTGTAGCGTGCGGGCTCGTTTTAGGAGCCTACTCTGGTGCGCATGCGGCAGACATCAAGGCCAAGGGCGTTTGGGCCATCGATTTTTCATGGCTTGACAGTGGCGATTACACCTCAATGGCTGACGACGGCAAAAGCGACGACGACTTCTCGGCAAGCCAGCGTCTGCGTACACAGATAGACATCATCGCAAGCGATTCCCTGAGGGGGGTCGTGTTCTTCGAAATCGGCAATACCGTGTGGGGCCGTGGTGCCAACGACCACGGTGGCGCCCTCGGTGCCGACGAGGCCAATATCGAAGTCCGTCGTTCGTACATCGACTGGATAGTGCCCAACACAGACCTGAAGGTCCGCATGGGCATTCAGGGTCTGGTCATGCCCGGCGCGGTGGCTGGCACCTCTCCTGTATTCCAGGATGACGTGGCGGCCCTCACACTGAGCCAGCGCATCACTGACATGTACAGCGTCACGGCGTTCTGGGCGCGTCCTGCCGACGTGAGCAACGGTTCCGAGAAGGGCAATGCCTTTGATGAAATCGACGTGTTCGGCCTCGTGGTGCCCGTGACGCTCGACGGGTTCAAGATAAGCCCCTACGGCATGTATTCTTCGCTGGGCAAGGACGCCAACTTCGTCGGTTCGACCAACGGCGGCGCTCCGCTGCTCGCAGGCATGCGCAGCATGTCCGAAGTGGCTAACGGCAGTGCCGCCAAGCCGTTCGATGGCCGCTCCAACACG
Source organism: Nitratidesulfovibrio vulgaris str. Hildenborough (assembly GCF_000195755.1). Taxonomy (NCBI): domain Bacteria; kingdom Pseudomonadati; phylum Thermodesulfobacteriota; class Desulfovibrionia; order Desulfovibrionales; family Desulfovibrionaceae; genus Nitratidesulfovibrio; species Nitratidesulfovibrio vulgaris. The sequence continues at coordinate 419,168 of NC_002937.3, forward strand.
TACGATGCGTGGTGGGCCGGTACTTCCTTCGAGATGAACTACCTCGCTCCCTTCTCGCTGAAGCTGGACGCCGTCTACGGCAGCAAGACCGCTGACGATGCCGATTCCGCCGAGCGTGCTGGCTGGTTTGTCGCCGCCCTGGCAGAGTACAAGCTCGACATGGTGACCCCCGGCGTCCTCGCATGGTACGGCTCCGGCGAAGATGACGACCTCGGCAACGGTTCCGAGCGCATGCCCTCCCTGTCTCCCACCGCATGGGGTGTGACGAGCTTCGGCTTCCCCGGTTCGGTGTACCGTCAGGACCTCTACTTCGGACGCAACGGTGCAGGCAGCTGGGCCCTTGGCCTGCAGCTTGACGACATCACCTACATGGAGAAGCTGTCGCATGTGGCCCGCGTGGTCTACATGAAGGGCACCAGCGACGGCGACGTGATCAAGAACAACGCGGACGTGCGTAGCGCTTTCGAACCCGGTCGCGGAGAAGTGTTCCTCACTGAAGAGGACAGCGCCATCGAAGTGAACTTCGATACGACCTACAAGATCTACGATAACCTTTCCGTGGTGCTCGAGACCGGCTGGATCAAGCTCAACATGGACAAGGACGTCTGGGCCGACAAGGACTACTCTGACGCGAAGAAGTTCGTCTTCAACTTCGTGTACGACTTCTAGCCGAAGGCTTGCCTGAAACCCGCCTAGCCGGGGGCCGCAAGGCTCCCGGCATAGTGCGTTCCTGTGACGGGGGGGATGCCCGGCACAATGAAAGGCCCTTGCACTGCTGTGCAAGGGCCTGCCGTTTTCAAGCACCTGACCGGCCGGGGGGTGACTTTCTGCTCTTAGGGGGATGCCCGCGATGCCCGACAGGTTGTGGGGCTCCGGGACCCATGTCTCCTTACAGGGATTGTCTTTGGTGCGACCCGCAACGCAACGGTGCAGGCTGTCTGGGGCGGGGTGACGACTGCCTGATGCTCTCAGGCGCTTCTGCGGGTGGCCGCAAAGGCGAGGATGAGGCCCAGCATGATGCCGAGAGCGGCTGCGAACAGCATCTGGAATTCGCCCGGAAGCATGAAGGTGATGGTGTGCGCGGGTATCCAGAAGAAGGGGATGGTCTTGCGGAACACGAAGTTCCACATGATGTCCCAGTCTATCCTGCGCAATATCCCCGCCACGTCCATGGGGCGCAGGGCTCCGGCAAGAGTGCCGCCGGTGTCGCTGATGTGGGTGTCGGTGACCTTGTGCAGGGTCATCATCCACGGCCCGAAGACGCAGTTCAGGGTGGCGCTCACCGCGAAGGCGGTGAGCAGCTTCAGCCCGAGCGGGCCTGAGGCCAGTGTCGCTGAGGAAACGCCGAGCCCCATGGCCCCGAGAAGGGCAGGAACCCCCACTGCGAAGATGCTGAACGCTCCCTTGATGATGACGCCAAGCAGCCCCCAGACCAGCATCTTGGGCAGCACGCCGAAGCCGGGGCGGTCATACGCCCCGCTCACGAGCCGGAGCGCAAGACACTCCCCGAAAGTGGCAAGGACGGCGAATTTCACGAAGCTCATGGAGTAGCCGTGATGTTTGCTCAGGTCTTCGAAGGTCTCCATGGCACCGGGGACGAACGAGAAGAAAGCCAGCACGGAACAGACGGTCCCGATGGCGATGATGTCGGATCGTTTCATGATGGTGTTCGATATGGTTCGGGGCGGTGCCTTGTGGTCACCGCCCCGGTTGGTTAGCTAGATGGCTGCCTCGGCGCGGAGGGCGTCGGCGTGGAGTCGTGCCTCGATGTACTGCGCGAGGGTCGCAACGGCCCGGTCGCATACCGGGAATACCGGAATGCCGCAGGCGTTGAGGACGTCACGCAGGGGGTCGTACAGCTTGCCACCGTCGATGACGCCAAGGATGGGCTTGTCGCAGCCTGCGGCAACACTGCCGAGAAGGGAGGCGATGCCATTCGCCGCTGTCATGTCGAACGCGGGCACGTCCGTCCCGGACAGGGTGTGCATGGCGGGCGAAAGGGGGTCGAGGCCTATGACGACGGCGTCCACTCCGTCATCGCTGGCGAGAATCCCCGCTACCGTGGCGTGGGCCTCGTCATCGGCCGAGGGGTTGATGTCCAGCGGGTTGTGCACGCTGACAAGACCCGCCAGCTTCTTGGCCTGTAACACTGCGGTGATCCTTTCGTGCGTTGCTTCAGAGAACGAGGCAAGGCGAATCTGGTAGTCGTCAGACTGGATGGAGTCTGCCATGCCGACGGCCTCGAAACCTGCACCGCTGACTGCGGCAAGGCGGTTGCCGCGTATCCTCTTGGAGGCGAGAGTCTCTGCCAGCATGAAAAGGTCCTGAAACTCCGTGAAGTTGCGGGCGACCATGGCCCCGGCCTGACGCACGCACGATTCGCAGACCATGTAGTCGCCTGCGAGTGAGGCCGTGTGGCCGCTCGTGGCGTTTTTGCCCTCGGGGGTGCGTCCTGCCTTGTAGAAGAGTACCTCCTTGCCTGCGAGGACGGCTTCACGCACGGCAGTGCAGAACTCGAGCCCGTCGAGGTCGTTGAACCCTTCGGCGTATACGGCGATGACATCCACCTTGTCGGAGTCTTTGAAGTACTTCACCATGTCGCCAAGGGTCAGGTCTGTCTGGTTGCCCATGGAGACCATGTAGGCGGGGTTGAGTTCAGGGCATTGACTCGAACGGTGAAGCATGAACGCACCCGACTGGCTCACCAGCGCGGCACGGTGGTAGCTGGCCTCACGGTTCTTGGGCAGCTTCTCTTCAGGGATGAACCACGTGTCGTACCTGCCGGGGTGCGAGACCACACCCATGCAGTTGGCGCCGAGGAACACGGGGCCCCCGTCGCCCTTGCCGTGTGCTTCGTTGATGGCGGCGATGACCTTGGCGGCACGTTCGCGGCTCTCTTCGGTCTCGCCCATGCCACCGGGGATGAGCATGGCGGTGTTGGCAGCGTCGAGACGGATGACCTCGTCAACGAGGTCGGGAACCTGTGCCGCGCCGACAGCCACGACGAACAGGTCGAGCTTCTCGGGCAGAGACGCGAGATCGGGAAAGCACTTCACCCCGTCGATCTCGTCAGCGCCCTCGCGCAGAAGGTACACATCCTCTTTCGCGTAGCCCGCGGAAAGGACGTTGTCGAGGATGATGCGGCCGAAGTTCTTGCGCGTCGTGGAGACACCGACGATGCCTATCTTGCGGGGGTGCAGCAGGCGGTCGATCTTGGCGATGGGCCGCCCGCTTTCGCGCGGGGTGGGTCTGCCGAAACGGCACATGCCGTCGAGCGGCACCATGAGAAAATCGGTGAAGGCGTAGGGGTTGATCTCCATTTCTTCGATCACGAACTCGGTGTCGGGGTTCGTGGGCGAGTAGCGGCGGCCCATCTCGATGAACGAACTGAAGCATTCGACGAGCTGTTCGTCCGTCACGACACGACGCTGACCGCGGGTGAGACCGGCGAGCTTCTTGTAGGAGATGGTCTTGCGGAAGAGTTCGAAGAAGGTCTCGCCGTCGGTCAGTTCGCACGAGGCCGCCACGATGGCCTGCCCCTTGCGGAAGCGTTCGGCGTACAACTCCGTGTCGGTGCCGCCGAGACCGGCGCTGACGACCATGCCGAATTCGCGGGTGTTGCGCAGGCCCACGATGAGTTCGTTGCCGAAGGACGAAGAGTCGGGGGGCATGAACTGCACCATGAGCACGCCCTTGAGGTCGCCCCGTATCGCCGTGACCAGCGCCTCGCCGGACAGCCCGCGGTAGGCGGACGGCGCGTGGGCGGGGTCGAGGTTGATCATGTTGGCATAGTTCTCGGGCACTTCGCAGAGCATGCGGCGCACGGCGGAGCGGATCTTCTCGGGGCTCTTGGGAACGATGCGCACTCCGCCCACTTCGGTCTTGTGGATGATGGTGGGCGAAACGATCTTCAGCACCACCTTCTCGCCGGGCAGGGCCATGAGTTCGTCATCGGAGGGGCGGGCACCGCGGGGGATGAGGATGCACTTGGGCGGGGTCTCCGCACCGGAGCTTCCAAGCAGATTGTACACTTCGTATTCAAGCAGGTAGTCGCGTCCCTCGTCTCGCGCGCTCCTGAAAAGCGACGTGATGGCGTCGTGGTCGATGAAGGCGCCGTTCTGTTCTTCCATGGTATTCGCCCTTTCCGGTGAGTGTTTCGTGACAGTCGGCACGGCCTTCAGGCGGGCCGACGAGAGGGGGGAGGGGACCCTCCCCCCGGGTCGGAACGTACTAGTCTACAGAAGGCCTCGGCCCACGTTGAAGGCCGCATGGTTGGCAGTCCAGATGGCAGGCTTGGGGCTGACGTTGCGCAAAGCCTGCAACCACAGTTCGGCGGGGAAGCCGTCGAACGGGGCGAGGGTGCTGAGTGCGCCGATCATGACCACGTTGGCGATGCGGCCTGTGGGGTCGCCCAGTTCAAGGGCGGCCTTGAGTACGTCGATGATGATGACGTTGTATCCGTCCAGCGTGCCGAGGATGGCGTCGCGGTGCGGGTAGGCGTCTTCGCTCACGCCATAGGGCAGGACGCGGGTGTCGGCCAGCAGCACGGTGCCTCCGGGGCGCAGCATGCCCACATAACCGGGACGCAGCACTTCGCTCATCTCCATGCTGACGAGACAGTCTGCGGTGCCGGGCAGCAGTACCGGAGAGACGACCTTGCCGCAACTGAAGGTCGAGATGACGGGCCCGCCCATCTGGGCCATGCCGTGCGTCTCGCCCTTGACCACGTTGGTGTCGCCGTATCCGGCGAGGAATGCCAGCTGGGTCAGCACGCGGCCGAAGAACAGGTTGCCCTGCCCACCCACACCGCGGATGGCCACGGCGATCTTCTCGGGCAGCGTGAAGGAGCCGGGTGCGGGCATGGCGATTTCTTCAGGCGCTTTGGGCAGTTCGACACGCGCGGTGGCCCTGGTGTCAACGGCCTCGGCGGCCTTGATGGCGTGCACGGGGCACATCTGCCCGCAAGCCGCGTTCTGGCTCACGCAGCCGGAGCACAGGTTGTTGAACGAAGGCAGGCCTTCGGCGTCGGCGCTGATGCCGGGGCATATCTGGCACTGGCCGCAGCGTTTGCAGAGGTCTGCGTCGACCGTCATGCGCGTGCCGTAGGCGGACTTGGGCATCTTGCGGATGCACACGCCGGTGACGACCATCGTGGTGAACTCGCCGTTCGCCGCATCTTCGAGGGCACTGGTGAGCGCCGTGCGGATGCCCTTGCGGTCATAGCCGTTCACCACCACGACCTTGGCCCCGTGTGCCTTGAGGGATGCCTGAAGGTCGAAGGTGTTCTCCTGTCCGGCGAGGTTCACCGGCGAGGTGGGGCCGGGCTGGCCACCGGTCATGGCCGTCCAGTTGTTGTCCAGCACCACCTTCACACCGGCGATGTGGCGGAAGATGGTGTTGCGGGTGGCGTCCATGCCGCTGTGGCATTCGGTGCCGTCGCCGAGCAGCGAGATGCATTTGGCGGCCTTGTCCGGGTTGGCGACGATGAAACCTGCCCTGTGGGCCTCGCCGGCTCCCATGGCCACGTTGGTGTCCATGGCATCCATGAAGTACAGCAGGGTGTTGCAGCCGATGTCGCCGAAGCAGGCCTCGATCTTGCCGCGCTTCTTCATGGAGCGCACGGTCTCGCCGAAGAGGCGGTACGGGCAGCCCGCACAGATCATGGGCGCGCGAGGCAGCGGTGCCACGTCCGAGGCTGCGGGGGACTTCAGGCTGTAGCCGAGCAGGGCGGCGATGCCGGCGGGGTCCCACTCGGTGACGGTGTCGGCGGGAGACTTGCCCTTGACGGCAAGACCGGCGCGCTCAAGTTCTTCCTGAAGGTAACGGTACCCGTCCTCGACAACGTAGACGTCGCCCTCGATGGAGGCATGGAACTCGCGGATGAGGTTCATGGGGAGCGGACAGGTGAAGCCGAGGGAGAGGATGTCTATGTCTTCTCCGAGGGCCTGCTTCACTTCACGGACCATCATCTCGCCCACGCCGAAGGTGATGACGCCGACCTTGCGCGAGCCGCGTTCCCAGACGTTGAGCGGGCTCTTCTCGACCATGTCGGCAAGGGCGGGCATGCGTTCAGTGACGACCTTGTCGTAGTTGCGCCGGGCGGTGACGGGCAACGTGTTGAATGCCTTCAGCGGTACGCTGGAGACGACGCGTTCACGCGTGCGGATTTCGGAGAGGCGGACAAGCCCTTCGCTGTGGCACAGGGTGCCGCTGGCGAGAATGACCACGGGGGTCTTGTACTGGCGGCTGATGTCGGCGGCGATTTCCGCAGCCTCGTGCATCTCCTGATGGTTGCGCGGTTCGAAAATGGGGGTGAAACAGCTTCTGATGAAGGGACGCGGGTCCACCAGATGCTGGGTCGAACTGGGCGTGAAGTCGGATGCGAGGTAGTATACCAGCGCACCGCGGTCTTCCGTGAAGAACGCGCTGCTGGAGAAGGGGTCGCCCGCCTGGAACAGGCCGGGTATCTTCATGGTCACGATGCAGTCTTCGCCCGCCAGCGAGTGCCCGTGCCCCATGGACACGGCGACGGCCTCGCTCACGGACCAGCCCACCTTGATCATGTCCTGAACATTGGAGAGGCCCTTGTCGATGACTTCGGTGGACGGAGTGCCCGGGTAGCCGTCAACGGCGTGGATGCCGGAGCGGACGCACCCTGCGGCAAAGGCTATGTTGCCCTGCAGGACGGCGGCTTCACCCGCGTTCTGGGTGCAGAGTTGCTTGATGGCGTTCATGTGAGGTCTCTTCTGGTGTGGCGCGAGGCCTTTCTGTGCGGTGATGGGGCGGGCCGCCCATGCAGGCGGCCCGCAATGCCTGTACTAGTGCATCAGCTTGTGCAGCACGGTCTTCAGCGAAGCGGCGAGCAAGTGGTTCTTGCCGGTGGCTGCCGCGCAAGACTCGGTGAGGGCGTTGCGGATGACTTCGGAGACATCCTGGAAGATGGCGCTCTCGTCGAGGTCGACCTTGCTGCTCATCAGGTAGTTGAAGGCACGGGCCATGCCGCAGTTGGCGATGAAGTCGGGAATGACGTCCACCACGCCGTCGGCGTATTCGGCCGTGGGGCCGTAGAAGATGTTGTCGTCCCTGAACGGCACGTTGGCACCGCAGGCGATGAGGCCGAGTCCGTTGTCCTTCAGGGTGGCGACCTGTTCGCGGGTCACGAGACGGGATGCGGCGCACGGCAGGAAGACATCTGCCCCGACGCTCCACACCAGCTTCTGGGTGTCTTCGGCGGAAAGCAGGTTGTCACCGGTGAGGGTGTTGCCGACGCGCTTGGCCAGCAGTTCCTTCACCTGTTCGAAGGTGAGGCCCTCGGTGGAGACGAGGCCAGCGGCACGGTCGATGATGCCGACGACCTTCGCGCCATTGGCGGCAAGGTAGTAGGCTGCGGTGCCGCCCACGTTGCCCCATCCCTGCACGATGACGCGCTTTCCGGCGACGCTGTCACCCTTGATCTCGTAGTAGTGTCTGACCGATTCGGAAACGCCGAAGCCGGTGATCAGGTCGGCCACGAGATACTTCTTCGCCGGGTCGGGGGTGTAGGCCGGGTTCACCACGGGCATGGTGACGCCGCCGCGCAGCTGGCAGATCTTCTGGATGCGCAGTTCTTCGGAGGGGTGGAAGTGACCGTTGACGATGCCCTCCTGCGGGTGCCAGAGGCCGTATTCCTCGGTGTTGGGGATGACGTCCTTGATCTCGCAGACGTTCAGGTCGCCACCGGTGCCGTAGTAGCTCTTCAGCAGCGGCATGACAGCCTTGTACCAGCGGTTGAGCACGTCGTTCTTCCGGGGGTCTGCCGGGTCGAAGTTGATGCCCGACTTGGCGCCGCCGATGTGCGGGCCCGATACGGCGAACTTGATTTCCATGGTCTTGGCGAGCGACACGACCTCGTGCTTGTCCAGCCCCTTGCGCATGCGGGTGCCGCCACCGGCGGCGCCACCGCGCAGCGAGTTGATGACGGCCCAGCCGGTGGCGTCGGTTTCCGCATCGTGCCATTCGAACACGATTTCAGGGGCCTTGTTTTCGAATGCGTTCAGAAGGTCTTTCATGACAAACTCCTTGAATAGCTTTTATTTTTCGTTCAGTCCCCGTGCCAGCCAGCTTGCGAACTGCGCCAGGACGGAGTCATCCAGTGAAGCGAACTGATACATGCGGCCTTCGACGGAAATGACGGGGGTCTTCCCTTTCAGGCCCTGCCTCGACAATTCGAGGTAGCAGGTGACCTCCTGGACGTGAGCCAAGACCCCCTCCTGCGCGAGGAGGGTTTTCAGGCGCCTTGAGATGCGCTGGGCTTGGTTCGTGTCCGGGGTCAGTACGGTTATCCGCAACCCCGTCATGTATTAGGCGGGGGCGCTGTGGATGAAGCGCTCTGCTTCGAGGGCTGCCATGGTCCCGTCTGCCATGGCGGTGGTGAGCTGGCGATATTTCTTCTGGCGCACGTCTCCTGCTGCGTACACGCCGGAGAGGCTGGTGGCCATGTTCTCGTCGGTCACGATGTAGCCTTGCGCGTCCATGTCGAACTGGCCCCGGAACACTTCGGTACCGGGCTTCTGGCCCATGAACACGAAGATGCCGTCGAATTCCCGGGTGAACACTTCGCCGGTGGCGACATCGCGCAGCGTGACAGAGCGCAGGGTCTCGTCGTAGTCCACGGAGACCACTTCCGTGGAGCGCATGAGCGTGGCGTTGGGGCGGGCGGCAAGGAGGTCTTGCGCCTTCTGGGCGGCGAAGAAGCGGTCCATCCTCTCGACGAGGGTGAGTTCCGCGATGCCCTGGTCGAGAAGGGCGAGAGATTCGTCGAACCCGCTGTTGCCGCCCCCCACCACGAGCACGCGCTTGCCGATGTAGGGCGCGCCGTCGCAGATGGCGCAGAAATGCACCTGTTCGCATTCCCCGGCGGCTTCGAGGGGCACCGGCTTGCGTCCGGTGGCGACGATGACGGCCTTGGCGGTGTACACTTCGCCATCAGCCTCCACGCGCTTCTCGGGGCCTGTGAGGTCCATGCTGTCGATGCACACGGCCTCTTCGACGGTGACGCCGAGATTGTTCACCTGTTCCTGCATGCGTTGTGCGAGTTCCATGCCCCCGATGGACGTGTACGAAGGCATGTTCTCGACGACCTTGGTCCAGTTGACGAGCCCGCCGCAGGCATTCTCGTCCAGTATGAGGACGCGCAGGTTGGCGCGTGCGGCGTATATCGCCGACGTCATACCGGCGACGCCTCCCCCGAGGATGATGAGATCGAATGCATGACTCATTGCAACAATTCTCCGGAATTAGATGGACGCGTACAGGGCCTGCAATTCACGCGGGTTCATGATGCCGGAAAAGACCTTGGCGACCTTGCCGTCCCGGATGAAGACCAGTGTGGGTACGCGCTCGAATCCAAGTTCCTTCATGAGTTCGGGGCGGGCCTCGCTGTCCACGCTGGAGATGGCGACCTGGGGCGCTCTGGCACCGAACTTGTCCAGCACCTTTTCCATGTTCTTGCAGTGCGGGCACAGGTTCTTGTGGAAGAAGACGATGGCGTCGGAAAGCCCTTCGAAATGGGCCATGCCGGCTTCTGTGGTGATGTCCCTTATTGCACTCATTCCAAAAACTCCTTGAAGCTGATCAATGGTTGGCGAGAGCGGCCAGCGCCTCTATGTTCAGCACCTGCAACCTGTTTTCGTTCAGCAGCTTGATCAGCCGCATCTTCTCCATGGTCTTCAGTGCCCTGTAGAGGGTGGCCCTGTGTACGCCAAGGATGCTCGCCACATCCTTCATGCGCAGTGTCCCGAGTGTCATGAGGTCTGCATCAGCAAGGTTCATCAGGTTGTAGCGGAGCAGTATGAACTTCGCTATGCGCTGTTCGAGTGTGTCGAGACCTAGCGATGCGATCTGGTTGCTCAGTACACTGACCTTCATGGATAGCGTACGGATGATGTCCTTTGCGATGCACGGGTACATCTCGAGTATGTCGTCGACCACCTCTTTCGAAAAACAGTATACGACGGCATCACGATGGCAATTGAAAGAGCTGTGGATCTCGTCACCCGTGAAGAATGGCACCTCGCAGAAGAGTGAACTCCGTTCGATGTGCATGAGGATCTTCTCGTTACCGTCCAGTGTCGTACGTTTCATACATACAGACCCTGATTCAAGGTAACGGAGCTGGGTCACGAGCTCCCCCGCACTGACGATCTGTTCACCTTTCTTGAACTCTCGTCTGGTCCCACGGTGAAGCACCTTGGACCATGCCGTGCTGTCCACGTTGATGCACCAGAATTCATCGACAAGATGTCTCTGCATGGCAGACCTCGTTGATGCGGGGGAGCTATAGTGTTCTTGTCGCCTACGACGTGCGCAGCTCGCCGATGAAGAGCTTGAGCTTCTGCAGAAGCTCCTTGGCCTTTTCCGGCTGCTCACCGATGAGGTTCTTCAGCTGGAACTGGTCGTTCCGCCTGTCGTACAGCTCGTCGGTGTGGGGGACGGATACTTCGGCCCCCGGCACGCAGGTCCACATCTCTTCCTTCATCTCCAGCTTGGCAGACTGGGCACCGGCGTTGCCGCCCTTGCCGGAGCCGTCGTAGAAGACCTTGTTCATGGAATCCGTGTCGATCTCCCTCTGCAGCCAGTGGATGTAGCTGTAGTCGTGATCGATGATGGACCATGACATGCCGTAATAGCCCGCGATGGCGAAATCGCGCACCTTGTCGGTCTCGCCGCGCATGACGGGCAACAGGCTGATACCGTGCATGTCGTCGCCTGCATAGGTGGTGATGCCTTCGTGTCCGGCCTCGGCAAGGGCTTCGAGCCCCATGCCCAGACCATCGACCACCGTGGCGGTGATGTCCACGTTCTGTACGAACGACGATATGCGCTTGCCACCCTCAAGGCCGGGGACCCGGATGAGCAGGGGCACGTGCACCAGTTCTTCGTAGGGCCACGGACGGCATTTGCGCATCAGTCCATGACCGTGTTCGCCGCTGCCCATGGGCTGTCCGTGGTCGGAGGTGATGACGATCATGGTGTCGTCCCACAGCCCCTGCGCCTTGAGCGAGTCGAACAGTTTGCCGAGCCATTTGTCGACGAGGGTCACCTTCTCCGCGTAGAGGGCGCGGATGTGTGCGCATTCCTCTTCGGTCATGACACCGTCGATTTCGGTCCACGGGGCGAGCAGCAGCGGGTTGCCCGTGTAGTCGGGGTCGTAGGGGCAGGGCTTCTTCTCCCACATTGACGGCGGGTCCCAGGGCTCATGCGGGTCGAACGAGTCGAGCCACAGGAAGAAGGGGCGCTGCGGGTTGCGCTTCATCTTCAGCCAGTTGTCGGCCTCGGAGATGACCACGGAGGCGTAGTTGTCCGCATCGGAAGCCCAGAACTGGCGCTGGCGCAGGTAGCATTCCGTCTCGCGGATGAGCGACTTGCTCGACGAATCGTATTCGCCGTTCTCATCCTTCTTCAGCCAGTTGGGCGAAAGGTAGTCCTCGGCCTTGAACTCTTCGTCAAGCGGCACGTTGCAGAAGGTCTCGTGGTCCAGTTCGTGACCGTTGCAGAAACGTACGTAGTCGAACCCGCGAGAGTAGCCGTACTTGGGAAGGCGCATGGGGGGGGTGTCATACACCAGCGCTGTCTGCACCTCACGGCACCAGAGCATGTCCGTGATGGAGGTGTCTTCGGTGGTCAGCGGACGCCAGCCGCTGTAGGGCAGCGTGAAACGGCCGGTCATGATGGCGCGCCGCACGGGGATGGTGGGCAGCCCTTCGCTGTAGGCGTTCTCGAACAGGAAGCCGTTTTGGGCGAACTTGTCGAGGTTCGGCGTCTTCACCACATCGTTGCCGTAGCAGCCAAGATAGTTGAACTGCAACGTGTCGAGCATGATGAAGATGACGTTCTTGATGTTGTCTTTCTTTGACATGGTAGCTCCTTATTGCAAGGCGTGGTCGTCGTACGCCGCAGGATCGCCTAGGCGTTCTTGGGCGTTGTTCTCATGATGCCGATACCTGTGATGGCGCAGGCCATGGAGAAGACCGGAACAAGATAGTTGAGGAAGGCGTAAGGCATGTAGTCGGTTGCACTGACCCCGAGGACACCGAGGATGTAGAAGGCGTGCACGCTCCACGGCACCAGCGGGCAGCCGAGGGTCCCTGCGTCTTCGCACGTCCGCGAGAGCACCACCTGTTCGATGCCCGCTCTTCTGAACGATTCGCCGAAGGCGCGCCCGGGAACGACCACGGCGAGCATCTGGCTGCCTGTGCCGAACAGGATGATGTACGCCGCGGCCACGGTGGCGCCGACGAGCGACACCGCAGAGGTGGCACCGCGCAGGATGGCGTCGAGCAGCACTTCGAGCACACGGGCCTTTTCGAGGATGCCGCCGAAGGCCATGCCGCAGGTGAGCAGCAGGGTGGTGGCCATGATGCTCATGAGGCCGCCGCAGGAGAGGAGCTTGTTCAACTCGGGAGAAGGGGTTGCGGCTTTGTAGCCGGTCGTCAGGAACTTGGCGAGGTTGACCACCGACACGCCTTCGAACAGGGCGATTGCCAGTGCGCTGACCACGCACACGACCATGACGGGCAGCACGGGAAGGCGCTTGTAGGCGAGCACGATCATCAGCACAGGGGGGATGAGGGCCACGGGGGAAAGCGAGAACGAGCCTTCGAGAGTGGTCAGGATGGTGTTGATGTTCCCCACGCTTTCTGCTGTGCCCGTGTGCATGGACCCGAGAATGGCGTACCCGATGATCGAGACGACCAGTGCGGGCAGCGTTGTCCAGAGCATCGAGGCGATGTGCGTGAAGAGCGGCACTTCACAGACGGCGGCGGCGATGTTCGTGGAGTCCGAGACCGGTGACATCTTGTCGCCGAAGTATGCCCCGGAGACGATCGCCCCCACGGTCCATGCAGGGTCATAGCCCATGGCGGTACCCACGCCCAGCAGGGCGACGCCTATGGTGCCCATGGTGCCGAACGAGGTGCCAGTGGCCAGTGATGCCACGGCACAGAGTATGATGGTCGAGACGAGGAAGTGGTTGGGGGCGATGAGTTTGAGCCCCCAGTAGATGATGGTTGGAATGGTGCCCGAGGCCATCCATGCGGCGATGATCATGCCCACGAGCATGAGAATCGCCACGGCTATCTGGATGCGCCCCACGGCGGAGAGCATGCCTTCCTGCAATTCCTCCCAACTGTAGCCTATCCTGAGGCACATCGCCCCGGCAACGACCACAGCCACAAGGAGGGGCAGGACCGGAGGCCTGACCGCGACGACAACCGTTCCGTAAAGAATGATGGCTACGGGAACGATGAAAGTGAATACAGCCCACAAAAGTGATGGTTTTCTTGTGTCGGAACTCATAGAGGCCCCATTATCGATGAGTTGCAGTGACCATTTGTTGCAGCGCCTTCCGCCAGTGATGTTCCTTGTGCGGGCTTCGTCTTGTGTGGGCGACTCCGCCAGCAGCTAATCCATGTGTTCACAATACGGAAAGCGGAAATGAGTGTCGGTTGCACCCGCAACAGTCCTCATCCGCCAGCGGATTATCATGCGGCATCCAGAAGATGCATGCAGCATAACTGCCCGTCGGCATGGCTGTTTTTTTCACAAATGGCGGGTTGGGACGTTGTGAAAAAAAAACATGAAGAACGCCTCGTGCACATATGTCCCGCGCACGTCGGAAGTCGCAGGGAGTGGGCTTCACCGATCCCCATGGGCTGGTTGTCGCGCCCATATGTCTGAATTCATGGGGGTTGATGGAGAGGCGTCGGGGGTGGACGCCTTGTGCGTCTTTTCTCATGCGCTGCGGAGGGGCATGCGGGAAGACCGCGTGGATTCCTGAAACCCTGATGGTGCGATTCATCTGTTGCAGCCCCGCCTGACGTGTCATGATGGACGCATATCTGCATCAGGAGGTTCATCATGTCGCGTCACGCAGTTGTGTCCGCCGTCCCCGGGCGACGTCATCCGTCCCGGTGCCCCGCCATGTGCGTGGGGCGTCTCCTCTCAGGCGTTGTGCGGGAGGAGGCCTGCCATCCATTCCGGGCTGTCGTGGTGGTGCTGGGGCTTGTCCTCTTCGGGTGTGCGGGAGGGGGGCAGGACAGGGGTGAGGAAGTCACCATGCGTGCCTGCCGTGTCTGTCACGGTGCCGACCGTCTGTGCGCGGGGCTGGGCAGGCTGGACGAGAAGGGGTGGGACGAGGTCGTCGGGCGTATGGTGACCCATGGTGCCAGCCTGACCGCAGAGGAACGTAACCTTGCCGTCGGCTGGCTGGTGTCACGTAAGCCCGGCGACAAGCCGCCCTGTCCATAGTCGGGGCAAGGATTCCCCGAGTCGGGACGCTGCGCCTTCTGGCCCTGCACGATGCAGGCTTCCGGGCATGCCGCTTTGGTCTGCATTCGGTGTGCGTCGGGGAGGCTTCCCTTGCCGCGTGCGTCGCCCCCTCTCTCCTCCGCTTCTTTTGGGGGCCGGTTCCCTCCGCCAACCGGAGAGGCCTGACGGAGATATGCCCAGACAGCGTAAGCGAGGGATTCCCGCGTTGACGGTGTCTACGGAAAACCGGCGTTGCGGCGCTTCGCATCACGCAGGAAGCCCGCACCATGTAGCATGGTGCGGGCTTCTCTTCCGGTCGCATCGTGGCGGTGGCGCACCGCCGTGGTCGGGCCTGTCGCTAGCGTCGCAGCGACTTGCCTGCGGAGAACGCCTTGGCGATGAAGCCGCCCACGGCGTGATAGGCGCGGGCACCGGGCGCGAAGATGACGGGGTCGACCTTGTTGATGTCGGGCAGCCCATCGGCGTCGAGGCAACTGCTGTCGATCTTCACGTCCATGATTTCACCGATGAACTGGGTATGCAGTCCGATATCCAGCGTATGCGTGAGGCGCAGTTCGACAGCCATGGGAAATTCGGCGACGTAGGGAGCGTCCACATGTTCGCCCGCCACGGGCGTCAGCCCCAGTGCCTCGAACTTGTTCTCCTCTTCGCCGGAGAAGATGCCCGCATAGTCGGCATGGCTGGCGAAGCGGGTGGACGGCACGCATACGGTGAAGGCGCGGCGTTCCATGATGGCGTTGTATGTCCAGCGGTTCTTGCGGATGGAGACCGCGATGCTGGGGGGCTGCGAAGAGCAGATGCCGCCCCATGCCACGGTCATGATGTTGGGCTTGCCTTCGCGGTCGTAGCTGCCCACGAGGAAGATGGGGGTGGGAAAGACGAGGGGGCGCGCCCCCAGTGACTGGAACATCGTAGACTCTCCTGAATGATGTCATGCCCGAGTGGTGCGGGCCTTTCAAGTTTGGCAAACTTCGACTGCACAAACAAGAGGCTTATGGCGATAAATTGCCAAAATTGATATATAGCAACCTTGCGCGGTGGGGCGCTTTCTGGTAGCGCAACAAAGAGTGTGCATTTCCGGTGCGTTCGGCACGGCAGCGGGTCGTGGTGCGGCCGGTGGACTCCAACATCGAAGCCAGGAAGGAAGAGTCGCATGAAGAGATCTTTCGTCTATACCGTCGTCATGGCTCTGGTGCTCGCCTTCGCCAGCGTGGCCGCAGCCGAAGAGAAGACCTACATCAACGGCATCGACGCCAACTATCCGCCCTTCGCCTACGTCGACAAGGACGGCAAGCCCGCCGGTTTCGACGTGGACTCCATGAACTGGATAGCCGCCAAGATGGGGTTCAAGGTCGTGCACAAGCCCATGGACTGGGACGGCATCGTGCCCAGCCTGCTGGCGAAGAAGATCGACATGGTGTGCTCCGGCATGTCCATCACCGACGCGCGCAAGAAGCAGATCACCTTTTCCGAGCCCTACTGGACGGTCTCGCAGGTGTTCGTGGCCAAGAAGGACAGCAAGCTCTCCGTGGATGACGTCTACAAGGGCAAGAAGAAGCTGGGCGTGCAGCGCGGCACCTCTGAAGCCGACGCCCTCCAGAAGCAGGCCCCCGAAAAGGGCTGGAACTTCGAACTGCGCTTCTACGATTCGGCCCCGCTCGCCATCGAGGACGTGCTGAACGGACGCATCGACGCCGCAGGCATGGACATCCTGCCCGCCGAAGACGCCGCCGCCAAGAAGCCCGTCAAGATCCTCGGCACCTTCGGTGAGCCCGAAGACTTCGGCGTGGCCACCCGCAACGAAGACACCGAACTTCGCGGCAAGATCAACGAAGGCTACAAGCTGCTCATGGCCGACCCCTACTGGCAGCAGCTGAAGGACAAGTACCTCCAGAAGAAGTAGCCACAGCCCGCAGGGGCAAGGCTTTGCCGTCCGGAAGGCGGGGAATTCTCCTGTCGCCTTCCGGACCTTTTTTCGGTATGACTTCCGCTCGCGCCGTGACGCGACAGAAACAGAGGAGGGCGGGAACCACCCCGCGGGCGTATGCTGGACAAACTCTTGGTCATATGGGACGCGCTTCCCTATATTCTCGAAGGCTCGGCCGTCACCATCGCCACGGTGCTGGGGTCGCTGGCCCTCGGGTTCTGTATGGGCGTACCCATGGCCGTGGCGCAGGTCTACGGCGGTCGCCCTGTGCGGTATCTCGTGGGGCTGTATGTCTGGTTCTTCCGGGGTATGCCCATTCTCGTGCTGCTCTTTCTCTTCTATTTCGGTCTGTTTCAGGCTCTCGACCTCAATCTGAGCGCGTTCACGGCCTCGTGTCTCGTGCTTGGCATGGCGAGTGCCGCCTACCAGTCGCAGATATTCCGCGGTTCGATACTCGCCTTGCCGCAAGGGCAGCTGAAGGCGGCCCGCGCACTGGGCATGAGCGACGGTGCGGCCATCCGCAGCATCGTCCTGCCGCAGGCGTTGCGTCTTTCCATTCCGGCGTGGTCCAACGAATACTCCATCCTGCTCAAGGACTCGGCACTTGCCTTCGTGCTTGGCACCCCGGAAATCATGGCCCGCACCCACTTCGTGGCATCGCGGACGTATGAGCACCTGCCATTGTACATGACGGCGGGGGCCCTCTACTTCATCATCACGCTGGCGGGGCTGAAGGTGCTGCGCCACCTCGAACGCAAGACCCGTATCCCCGGTTACGCCGGGTACGGCATCTGAGGACGAGCATGACCGACAACGCAACACCCATCCTGCGGGTTGAACATCTTTCCGTGGCCCTTGGCGGTCGTCCCATCCTCCGTGACGTGTCCCTCGATGTGGACAGGGGACAACTCAAGGTGCTCATCGGGCCTTCGGGGGCGGGCAAGAGCACTCTCCTGCAGTGCATCAACCATCTCATCCTGCCCGATGCCGGTACGGTGTCGCTGGAAGGGCGCGCCGTCGACGCACACCGCAAGGCCGACCTCTATGCCTTCAGGCAACAGGTTGGCATGATCTTTCAGGAATTCAACCTGTTCGACCACCTCGACGCGCTTTCCAACGTGAGCATCGCGTTGCGCAAGGTGCGCGGCATGAGTCGCGCTGCCGCCCGTGAACGGGCCATGGCCGAACTCGAGCGTGTGGGGCTTTCTTCGCGTCATGCCCTTTACCCCGCACAGCTTTCGGGTGGGCAGAAGCAGCGTGTGGCCATCGCGCGCGCCCTAGCCATGGACCCCAAGGTGATGCTGCTCGACGAACCCACCTCCGCCCTCGACCCTGAACTGGTGGGCGAAGTGCTGGCGGTCATCCGCGACCTCGCCAAGGGGGGCATGACCATGGTCATGGCCACACACCAGATGGATTTCGCGCGTGCCCTCGCCAACGAGATCGTGTTCATGGAGCGTGGCGCCATCATCGAACGGGGGTCGCCCGCCGAATTGCTGGCGCCCGGCGCCGGAACCCGTACGCAGGACTTCTGTAGTCGCCTCACCGACCTGTGCGAGGAGAGCTGCTAGTGTTCGATCCGGATTTCGTCTTCGGGGAGATGCTCCCCGCGCTGAACCGGGGGCTCATCACAAGCATGATGCTCATCGTGCCGTCGGCCACGCTTGGGCTTCTCTTCGGCATCATCGTGGGTACGGGCCGCGTGTTCGGCCCGGCATGGGTCCGCAAGGCGGGCGACATCTACACGGCAACCTTCCGGGGCGTGCCGCTGGTCGTGCAGCTCATGATCATCTATTTCGGGCTGCCCAACATCGGCATCTACCTCGAACCCTTCCCCGCCGCCGTGCTGGGCTTCGTGCTGTGCAGCGCGGCCTACAACTCCGAATATGTGCGCGGTGCCCTGCTCTCCATCAGGCAGGGCCAGCTCAAGGCGGCGCAGGCCCTTGGCTTCAGCAAGCTGAAGACCGTGCTCTTCATCGTCGTGCCGCAGGCCGTGCGTCGTGCCCTGCCCGGTTGCGGGAACGAGATCATCTATCTCATCAAGTACTCATCGCTGGCGTATGTCATCACCTGTATCGAGCTCACGGGAGAGGGCAAGGTGGTGGCGGCGCGCAGTTTCCGGTTCACCGAAGTGTTCCTGTTCGTCGGCGCCTACTACCTGTTTCTGGTGACGCTGGCGTCGTGGATTCTGCACCGGGTGGAACAGCACTTCAGCATCCCCGGTTTCGGTCGCGCCAAGCAGTAGCCCTCCGCAACCGGGCGGAGGGTTCATGACCGTATCGACGACGAGACTCACCCCCGCACTCCGTACCGCCATCATCGACGCCGTGGGACGCGATGCCGTCCTCGACACTGCGGGTGCCCCCTACGACCGCGACGCCTCTGAATTGCGCGCGACGCCGGACATGGTCGTGCTTCCCGAAAGCGTCGGGCAGATACAGGCGCTCATGCGGCTTGCCACCGAACATCGCTTCCCCGTCATTCCGCGCGGTGGTGGCACCGGACTCGCCGGAGGATGCCTTGCCCTCATGGGCGGGGTGGTGCTGTCGGTGGAACGCATGAACCGTGTACGTGCCATCGACACCCGTAACCTCGTGGCCGAGGTCGACGCGGGTTGCATCACGCAGACCTTGCGCGACGCTGCGGCTGCCGCGAATCTCTTCTACCCGCCCGACCCTGCGGGCATGGACCGTTCGACCGTGGGCGGCAACGTGGCCACCAACGCGGGCGGCCCTGCCTGCGTCAAGTACGGCGTCACCCGCGACTATGTGCTGGGTGTCGAGGCGGTGCTGCCCGACGGTGAACTCCTCCGTGCCGGGGTACGCACCCGCAAGGGCGTTGTGGGGTACGACATGGCGCACCTCCTGTGCGGGTCCGAGGGTACACTCGGCGTCATCACGGGGCTGACCATGAAGCTCATCCCCCTGCCTGCCGCCACCGTGGGCATGGCTGTGGCCTTTGCCGACATGCCCTCCGCCATGCGCGCCGTCGCTGCCGTACTCGGGGCCGGACATCTTCCCTCGGCCATTGAATTCATGGACCACCGCTGTCTTGCGCTGGTGGGCGAGATGCTGCCGTTTCCCGTGCCGGGAGCGCGTCCTTCATTGCTCATCATCGAACTGGACGGACAGCGGGCCACCATCGAACCGCAGCTTGACGCCGTGGCCGCCATCTGCCGGGAACAGGGGGCCACGCAGGTTCTGCCCGCCCCGACCGACGCGGAACGCGCCACCATCTGGGGCGTGCGACGGCAGGTCTCGCTTCGCATCCACGACTATGCGGGGCTGTACCTCTCCGAGGACGTGGCGGTGCCGCTTGTGGCCATCGCCGACCTCGTGGCGGAATTGCCCGCCTTCGAAGAACGCTACGGTCTTGAGATTTTCGCCTTCGGGCATGCCGGGGACGGCAACATCCATCTCAATGTCACCTCCTCCAGCACTGACAACCGTGAACGTGCGGAAGAAGGCGTTGTCGCCCTTGCCCGACGTGTGGTTGAACTGGGCGGGACCATCTCCGGTGAGCACGGTATCGGAGAGGCCAAGAAGCACCTCGTACCGCTTGAACTCTCGGCGCGGTCCATTGCGTTGCAGAAGGGCATCCGCGGCGTGTTCGACCCCCTCGGCATCATGAACCCCGGCAAGGTCTTCCCCTAGCCGCATCGCTGACAGCCATGCGTTGAACGCCCCGGTATCTGTACGGATGCCGGGGCTTTTTCAGGCCGGGAAGACGGCGTGAAGATGCGACGCGAGTGTGGTGACGCCCTTGCGGTTGCTGACCGAGAGTGTCAGGTCTGCGTCTCGGCACACGGCTTCGATACGGTTGGTGGTGTCGAGGCTGGCGGCGAGTCCATCCACGAAGCCGTCGTCGAAGGCGGTGATGCGTACCTTGGAGGGGTCGCGCCCCTTGCCGCGCAGCGAGTCCGCCAGTTGTCCGGCGTCACGCCTGCCCCGGCGCAGGATGTGTAACACGCCGTCCTGCGGCAGCCAGCCTGCCACCCGTTCTATCTTGCGGACAGCGATGTTGCCGCAGTCGCCCCACAGGCGCACCTTGCCATCCGCATCCCGGATGACCACATCGGGTTTATAGTGCCAGCCGACCCCCATCTCCACCTGCGGCTCATGTTCCATCCACAGGATGAAGGCGATGAGCTTGAGCGCGATGTGCCATGCCAATTCACCCTCGGCGGCCTGCAGCAGAAACCGGCGTTGCAGGTCGGGTACGGTGGCCTGCCGCGGCGATGGCGCGAGGGTGCCGGGGGCAAGGGTGGCTGTGCCGAAGGGTGATTGGGGTGTGGCGTTGGCGCTGCGACCGTGACGGAACGGGTCGTTCTTGGGCGGCCCCGTGCGGCGGGACACACCGGACTCGCCGTGCGTGATGCTCCCGGCTGCCCGCACGCCGGCGAGAGGCGCTGGTAGCAGCGAGAATGGCGGCCCGGGAATCCCTTGGCGTGTGACCGTGCAGGTGTACTTCATCGGCATACCCCATCGAAGGGAGAGGAACGTTCGCGGCGGGTCTCGACGTCGCGCGGGAATGGGATGCCACCCGGGGCGGTGCGGATGCCCGGATGTACAAGCCTCGAAGGCGATGGTCCATGCCGATTGCCGCACTCCAGCAGTGTTGGCCTCCTCCCGTGCCGAACATAACTGTGACGGCATCCGCTGTCAGCCCGTGACCATCGGGCGCGGGCAGGTCACCGCGGCACGCCATGCGTCCGTTGCGGCTTGCGCCGAGGGGGGCTATAGCCAAGGGCGGCACAGGCGACAGGGGCCTGCCGCAGCGAGTGTACCGCAGGGAGAGGGCCAGCGGCCATTGACGCTGCCTGCGTCGTCGGTCGGCCCGCAGCATGCGCCCCTCCGCGTTCGTCCGTGTCCACAATCCGCGCCATTCGCGCAGTCAGCAAGGAGCCAACATGTCCGACGTCTTTCGCGTGTCACGCCGAGTGCAGCAGATACGCATCTCCGCCACCAAGCTCATGCCCATGCTCGCCGCCCGCGTGGGCGGTTGCGTTTCACTCGGTCAGGGCGTGCCTTCGTTCCGCACACCCGAACACATCGTCGAGGCCGTATGCCGTGCCCTGCGGGACAAGGCCGATGCGGGGCGCTACACCCTGCAACCGGGTATGCCTGCTCTCCGCGAGGCCATCGCCGCCGACCTTGCCGCCCGCAAGGGCTACATGGTGAACCCCGACTCTGAGGTCGGCGTCACCGTGGGAGCCATGGAAGCCCTGCTCATGGCCCTGCTCACGGTGGTGGACAGGGGCGACGAGGTGATCATTCCCTCTCCGGGGTATGCCTCGCATGCCGAACAGGTGCTCATGGCTGAAGGGGTCCCGGTGCACGTTCCGCTGCGTGCCGACGACTGGGGGCTGGATGTGGACGCCATCCGCGCTGCGGTGACGCCGAGGACGCGCGCCGTCATCGTCTGCAATCCCGGGAATCCCACCGGAACGGTCTATGACGATGCCGACGTGCGCGCCCTGTGCGAACTCGCACTGGAGCGCAACATCATGCTCATCTCCGACGAGACCTACGACTACATGGTCTATGGCGGGGGTGAACCCCTGAGCCCCGCCAGTCTGCCGGAGATGCGCCGCCATGTCATCGTGGTCAACTCGTTCTCCAAGAAGTACGCCCTCACGGGCTGGCGTGTCGGCTACTGCGCCGCAGACGCCGCATGGATGGGTGAACTGCTGAAGGTGCACGACGCGGCAGCCATCTGCGCCCCCGCCGTCTCGCAGTATGCCGCCCTTGCCGCCCTCACCGGGCCGCAGGATTGTGTGGATGACATGCGTGCGGCCCTTTCCGCGCGGCGCAACCTCGCCTGTGCGCGACTCGACGCCATGGCCCCCCACTTCGACTATGTGCAGCCACGCGGTGCGTTCTACATCATGGCGCGGTACACGTTCACCGATGCCCCGTCGGACATGGTCGCCCGTAGGCTGCTGGAAGAGGGGCGTGTCATCACCGTGCCGGGCGCGTCGTTCGGCCCCACGGGCGAGCGGCATCTTCGCCTCTCGTTCGGCATGGAAGAGGCGGAATTGGACGAAGCCTTCGACCGTATGGCGGCGTGGACACAGCGCGTCGTGGCGTCGGGCGGGCTTGGAGGCTAGGGTGCCACGGCGCAGGTTCCGTGTCGGAGATACGCACGAGGGGTGTGCGCGTACGCCTGAAGGCCCGTTGCCGCAGCCGGAAGCACGATGCGGCAGTATGCAGGCCCCTGCACATGGCGCGACGCATCGTCCCCCGAAGGGAGGGGGCGATGCCGGGCCGAGTGTCGTGGCAACTGTCGAAGCCTCCGTCGGGGCTGCTAAAGGGCCTGAAACTCTGGCAACAGCCGGGGCCGCAGCCGGGAATCGTGAACATATGCGCGACCCGCTTGCCGGGACGGGCTGGCTTGAGGCCGTCCCGTTGCTGGGTGACGGCGCGCATCTGGAGGTTTTCTCCCGTGTGGAGGCGTTGCGGCGGAAAGGACGTGTGGTCTATCCCCCGTCCGGTCAGGTCTTCGCCGCATTGCGCGCCACCCCGTGGGACAGGGTGCGTGTGGTGGTGCTGGGGCAAGACCCCTACCACGGCGAAGGGCAGGCCCACGGGCTTGCCTTCTCGGTGCCGGAGGGGGTGCCAGCCCCGCGTTCACTGCGGAATGTCTTCCGTGAGATAGAGACCGACCTTGGTCATGCCTCGGATGAAGGCAAGAAGCGTCATGCTGATGCGCTACCTGAAAAGACTGCTGCCGGACATGATGGTGGCGGTCTTCGTCCGCCCTCCACGGACCTGACCCGGTGGGCCCGCCAAGGGGTGTTACTGCTCAATACGGTGCTCACTGTGGAGGCGGGACAGGCACACAGCCATGCCCGACTCGGCTGGCAGGAGGTGACGGCTGCGGTGGTGGAGGCGCTGGGGCGGTGTCCACGTCCGATGGCCTTTCTGCTGTGGGGGCGTCATGCCGCTGCATACGGCGAAGGGCTGGCGGCCCATCACCTCGTGCTTCATGCGGCGCACCCCTCCCCGCTGTCGGCCTTTCGAGGCTTCTTCGGCTGCCGTCATTTCTCGCAGGTCAATACATGGCTTCGAGCAAGAGGCCTCGACCCCATCGAGTGGTGAGCCCGACGCGTACCGGGGGCAGGGGCGGTGTCGCTAGCAAATACGGTGTCGTACCGTGCGGTCTGGGGGGGCGGTGTCGTCCCTCTGCCACGGCCCCTGTCATCCCTTGTAAGGCTGGAGACGGGAACAGATGTACCGTGTCCGGGCTTGTCATGGCGGGTTTGCCCAGTGGGGTTTGCCAAGTCTGGCCAGACATGACAGGCGGCCCACACATTTTCAGGCAGTATGGCCCATCTGTGTCAGGTGAGGGTGTAGTCTTCGGTGTCGTCCCATACGACTTCGGTCAGCCCCAGTGCCGCGTAGCGTGAGGCAAGGCGGTTGTGCTGTCCGTACAGGAGACCGCGCCATCGTGCCGGTGCATGCAGCCTGTGCGGCGTATGCCCGTGGCGGGCCGTGAAATAGGCCACTTGCGAGGCGATGTGGCGAAGAAGGGCTTCGGCCTTCGCCATCTGCCCCAAGGCGGGGTGCCACGGCCCTGCCAGCAGGGCGGCGCGCAACCCCTCATCCTGCGCCAGCCCGAGGCGGATGACCCGGATGCCTTGCCCCCATGCCAGCAACAGGGCGTCGGCAAGCACATCCAGCGTCGTGTCCACATCCCATGGTCCATAGCGACCTTCGCGCCACAGGCGGGCAAGCCCCGTACCTTCAAGGACGAGGCATGGATACAGCCGCAGGCAGTCGGGGCGCAACGAGGCGACCACCTTCATGTCGGCACGGAAGATGTCCGGGGTGACACCGGGCATTCCGGGCAGCAGTTGCAGCCCTAACCCCAATCCGGCGTCGCGCACCCGTCGGGCGGCTGTCAGTGCATCATCGCCATGGCAGCCCCGCCCCGCATGGGCGAGGGCCGTGTCGTCGAATGTCTGCACCCCGAGTTCGATGAGATTCATCCCAAGTCCGGCGAGGGCTTCGGCCTTGCCGGGGGGCAGTGCGTCGGGTCGGGTGGAACAGCGTACGGCGACCACCATACCGCGTTCGCGCCAGCGGGCGGCAAGGGCGAGGCAGGCGTGCTGGTCGTCCTCCGGCAGGGCCGAGAACGTTCCGCCATAGAAGGCTATCTCCACGGCGGGGCGATTGTGTCGGGCCCTTTCTTCAAGGATGGCATCAACCCGGCGCAGGACGTCCGCCACAGGTTCGACGGATTGCCCGGTCTGGGCGTCCTGTGCGCAGAAGACGCAACGTTGCGGGCATCCGGCGAAGGGCAGGAAGACAGGAAGGATGCGGTGGCGCGGTGTTTGTGGTTCCGGATGGGGAAAAATCATGGTTGGGGGATTGCCTTGTATTGCCAGCTTGTTACTATAAGGCTGGCGTAGATGTGCCGCCTTTGAGGATGTCACGTCGGAGGCTCATGTGGCAAGCCCTGCAATATATGGTAATTGTAGAAAAAAAGCCTTGCGGTTGTGACTTTGACTGATTATATAACTAGTTGCATGTCTTCAGTTCCGGGCCTTGTGGAAGGCCGGGATGTCCAACGTTGAAGGAGAACCCCATGTCCCAGAGCGATTGCATCTTCTGCAAGATCATACGTGGCGAGATTCCCTGTGCGCAGCTCTATGCCGACGACCACGTCATCTCCTTCATGGATATCGGCCCTGTCAAGCGCGGGCACGCGCTCGTGGTTCCTCGTGAACACCACGCCACCGTCTTCGACATGCCCGCCGAACTCGGCGCGCATGTCATGGGGGCGGCGCAGCGGGTAGGCAGGGCCATCATGGCTGCTACCGGTGCTGAAGGTTTGAACATATTCCAGAACAACTTCGCGGCGGCGGGCCAGGTGGTCTTCCATGTCCACTGGCACCTCATCCCCCGTTTCTCCGACGACGGCCTCGAACTGTGGTCGCAGGGGCAATACGGGAGCATGGACGAGATGCTGGCGCTCGCGGAGGCCATCAGGGAACGCATGGACTAGCCGGCAACGGGCCGGCCCGGAGGACGTATGAGCAAGACCCTGACCAAAGCGGAAATAGTCGATGCCATCTACGAGAAGACCGACCGCAATCGCGCCGAAGTGAAAGGCGTGGTCGAATCGCTGCTTGGCATCATGAAGCAGGCCATCAAGAAGGACCATGCGCTGCTTATCAGCGGCTTCGGCAAGTTCGAGGCCTATGACAAGAAGGCGCGCAAGGGCCGCAACCCCCAGACGGACGAGACCATTACCCTGCCTCCGCGCAAGGTGGTGGTGTTCCGTCTCTCCCGCAAGTTCAGGGCCGAACTCAACGAGTAACGCACTGTGCGGGCATAGCCCTATTTCAGGACGCCGTTCTCCGTGAGGAGGGCGGCGTCCTGTGATTGTTGGCCTGCGGTTGCCGCCCCGTGGCGGCGACCCGGATAAGCGGGTCGGCTGGGGGGCTTGGGCCGACAGCGAGCACCTGCCGTACCTCCCGCTTCGCGAGGTTGCACACTGGTGGCACCAACGCACGGAAAGGGCGTCGGCGTTCGCATGTCGTCGCCGTTCACCGCAAGGAGGGCGGCGTTGTTCCATGTCCTGAGACCGTGGCATCCCATGCAACGCGGCGTCACCTCTCCCCATACAGGGATGGAAGTGACGCCGCGGCAGTGCGAGGGAGCGTACTATTCTGCGACGACGAAATCGCCGGGGAACTCGGAGCGCAGTTGCTGGCGCATCCGCTCGGCTTCACTCAGCGTCGACCACGGGCCCACCTGTACACGCCAGAAGCTGACAAGCTCGGCATAGTAGAAGCGTGCCTTGAAGCCGCGCTGTTGCATCCGTGCAGAAAGGCGGCGGGCGTTCTCCTGACTGGAGAAGGCTCCTATCTGGACATAGAAGCTGCCGGACAGGTCGCCATCCTGCATGAGTCCGGGAACGTCACCGACGGTCTCGAGCCTTACGCGTGCCGTGCCGGGGCCTATCATGCCGATGCGGCTTGCCCCGGTGTGCGTGAGGTCGATGATGCGGTCGCCGACGAAGGGCCCGCGGTCATTGACGCGGACGATGATCTGCTTGCCGTTGGCGAGGTTGGTGACGCGCAGGTTGGTGTTGAACGGCAGCAGCTTGTGCGCCGCCGTCATGGCGTACATGTCGTAGCGCTCACCGTTGGCGGTCTTCTTGCCGTGGAAGTCGCTCCCGTACCACGAGGCGACCCCTTCTTCGACGAAGCCATGGGCGGACTTGAGGGGATAGTAGGTCTTGCCGCGTACGGTGTAGGGCTTGGCGCGCGGCCCTGAAGGCTGGCCCTTGGGATAGGATACACCGGAGCGTGATGAGCCGCACCCCGAGACGAGGCTGGCGGTGCAGAACAGGAGAAGTGAAACGAGAAGAAGGCGCAGGATGGTGTTTGGCATCGTTCCTTGAAGGGGAGGCCGCCCGTGGCGGCCTCCCCCGGGGTTGAGGTTGACGGGGCGTGGCCCCGCGCAGTGCGGGGCTATTCGTCCTCGTCCTGTGCCACGTCATCCTCGATGGCGTCGGCACGGCGCAGCAGTTGCTCTATCTGGATGTCGGCACCGATGATGCCGGTGATGTTGTCGTGCTCGTCCGTGACCGCCGTGGAGACGGTGAGGATGAGCTGCCCTGTGAACTGCGACTGGTACACGTCGGTGATGTGCAGTTCACCGGTCTGCATGGGCCTGATGAACCACTGGCGGTTGGAGAAGTCGTAGCCGATGGGCAGCTGGTCGTACTTCGCCTGATAGGCCGGGTCGGTGATGGCTGCCGAGAGCAGCTTGCCGCGGTTGTCGGTGAGGTACAGGTACTGGATGAAGGGGTATTCCTGCACGAACTCGCGCATGCAGGGGTACTTGTCGTCGCCCACGCCCATGATCTGGCATTCCTTGGCCAGCTTGATGATGAGGCCCGCCGAGAGCTCGCCCGCCATCTTCTTGATCTGGTCGAACTCGGAGCCGAACAGCTCGGGCATGAAGCGGCGCACCAGCGTCTGCATCTCCTTGTTGGAGAACGAGGTGTTGCGGCCGTCTTCGTAGGCCTTCATGATCTTGTTGTAGATGTGTCCCACGGCGGGGTGCTTCTTCGACACCTGATTCTCGACGGGCAGGCCGAGGTACTGGTTGATCCAGTAGGCGACCCCGGCGCGGCCCGACTTGTCGGTGATGATGATGGGCACCGGGCGGTTGAGAATCTTGCGCGTGTCGAAGATGTTGTAGATTTCCTCGTTCTTGGCGAGGCCGTCCACATGGATGCCGGCGCTGGTGGCGTTGAAGTCCTTGCCGACGAACGGGTAGTTGTCGGGGATGCGGTAGTCGAGTTCGGTCTCGAAGTAGTGGGCGATTTCCGAGATGACCTGCGTCTCGGCCGCGTCGTCGTCGCCGGTGAGCGAGATGTATTCGATGACGAGGGCTTCGAGGGGCGTGTTGCCGGTGCGTTCGCCGAAGCCGAGAAGGGTGCAGTTGACCCCGGCGCATCCGTACATCCACGCCGTGACGCCGTTGATGAGCACCTTGTGGAAGTCGTTGTGCCCATGCCATTCGAGCCATTCGCCTGGGACGCCGGCCTCGTCTGTGAAGGCGCGCACGATGCGCTGCACGGAACGTGGCAGGGTGGCACCCGGATAGGGCACCCCGTAGCCCATGGTGTCGCACAGCCGTATCTTGACCGGCAGGCCGCTGTCCTTGGACATCTCCATGAGTTTCTGCGCAAAGGGCAGGCAGAAGCCGGGGATGTCGGCGCGGGTGATGTCCTCGAAGTGGCAGCGCGGGATGATGCCCCATTCAAGGGCCTGTCCCACCACCTTGAGGTAGTTCTGAAGAGCCTTCTCGCGGTCGAGACCCAGCTTGAGGTAGAGATGGTAGTCCGACACGCTGGTCAGCATCCCCACTTCATCGAACTCCATGTCCCGCGCGATCTTGAGGTCGTCGACGTTGGCCCGTATCCAGCCCGTGATGCGCGGGAACTTGTAGCCCTTGGCCCTGCATGCCTCGATGGCCCGGCGGTCCTTCTGCGAGTACATGAAGAACTCGGAGGCGCGGATGAGCCCGCTACGCCCGCCCAGCTTGTGGAGCAGGTCGTACATATGGGCCATCTGCTTCACGGTGTACGGCGGGCGGGCCTGTTGGCCGTCGCGGAACGTCGTGTCGGTGATGAACATGGGCTCGGCGGGGCGCGGCATCAGAAAGATGTCGTCGAACTCCACGCGGCTTATCTTCGAATAGGGGAAGATGTCGCGATACAGTTCGGGATTGTCTCTGTTCTCAAGCCTTACCCTTGTGGAGGCTCTGTTCAGATGGAGCAGGGTCATGGCGTGGTCGCCCTCCTTGAGGATGTGGGGTGGGACATCTGTGCGACGGCGTTGCGGAGTGCGAGGGCCTCGGGGCAGTCCGGGCGCAGCGTCTCGGCTTCGTCGATGGCACGCAGGGCCTCGTCGGGGCGGCCTCCTTCAAGCAGCGCCTCGGCTGCCTGAACGTACAGAAGTTCGGGCCTGTCGCCGTACAGCGCGGCTACGAGGCGGGGGTGGTCGTCGCCGAACACGTCGCGCACAAGACCTGCGCGGTCATGCAGAAGACGGGCCAGAAGCCTGTTGTCGCCGTGTGTGGCGAAATACAGGCACAGCAGCCTGCGGCTGCTGGCGAGAATATAGCGTATACGGCGAATCTCGCGGTCCATGCTCTCGCGGGTCTGCGCCAGCATGGAGGCGAGGGGTTCGACGATGGCGAGCAACTCCTCGTCCATGAGCCTGCCCTGAAGGGCACGGTACTGCGGGGCGTAGTGCTGGTGCTGGTAGGCGTCTTCCTTGAGCTTGATGCACTCGTGGAAGACATAGCCGATGGCCCAGTCCAGCATGAGCGCCACGGGGCTGGCATGCGGGTCGCTGCGGAACAGGTGATGTGCCGTGTCCTTGAGGCGCCAGAGAAGCCCCTTGTTGACGGCTTCGCCAAGCAGGTCGCGCATGACGGGAAACGACACCGCGCCGGAGGCTTCGAAACGCTCGAACTGTGCTTCGAGGACGGCGCACGCCATGCAGTAGTCGCGCATGACGTCACGCGCGAATTCGGAAAGGTTGGCCTGTACCCAGCGTCTCGACATGGTGCGTCACTCCCGGAAGATGCGCTTATAGCCGTTTTTTGCGTAGACCGGAAGCGGGCGGGCGAATGTGCGGGGCGGGGCCGTCTACAGCAGGCAGACCGACTCGTCGCAGCATCGCTTGAGAAATTCGCTGTAGGCGTAAAGAATCCGCTGCTCTGCGGCGCGTCGCGTATCGTCCATGGGAGGGACGGGATGCGCTGCGGCAAGGTGGTCGATGTCGGCGTGCCGTGGCAGCGCACGCATGCCCGAGGCCAGTTGCGTGCCATCGGCCACGGCATAGAGGGCAGCGTCGCGCAGGTCGGACACCGCCACCAGCGGTGCGGGCCCTCCGGTCATGAGGCGTGCTGCGGCCAGGCTTTCGCGGGCGAAGGTGTTGACCTGACCGGGGCAGAAGAAGACCAGCATGAGAGGGCTGCCGTCAGGGGCTGTCACGGTCAGGTCGACCGTACGGCAGTATTCCCCGTCGTCGACGGGAAACCGCACGGCAAGGCGCGGCACGACCCTCTCGGCGGGATACCCGAGTCCTTCGACCAGCAGCCGCGCAAGGGCCTGCCGCAGGTCCTCGTAGGTCGTGGCCTCGATGGATTCTCCGGTGAGGTAGTCGCGAAGCGTCTCGCCAAGGCTCGTCTCGTGCATGGGGTCTCCTTCGCGTGCTAGAGGCTGCCGGCCTCCTTGAGCAGGGCGCGTGCCACGGCCTCGTCGTACAGGAGCATGGGGTCTGTCTCGCGGCCCATGTCGCGGTACATGGCGGCGGCGTTGCGGATGACTTCGAGCGGAATCCAGCCGTGCTTGTCCCATACCTCGGCATGGTCGGCCTGCCAGAGTCTGAATTCGATGGCGCCGTCTGTCACGCGCACGTAGACACGGGCGCGGCGGTTGGTGGGGTCGGGGTAGTAGTAGAGGCCTCGTTCGTCCTGCATGGTCGCTCCATCTGGGAAATTACCGGAAGAACCGGTGACAGGTGGGAATCTGCCCGCTTCGCGGTGTATCGTCAACAGGGGGAGGGCGTTCGGGGTGCACAGGGCCGTGAAGCGTTTTAAGGATACATGGGTTGATCGGGCGGGGTGTTGTCTAATCCGTCTGCTTGGGATAGGGTGCCAGAAGTTGCATCGTCCATGCTTCCCTCTTGTCCGGAGGGGAACATGCGCCATGATGCACTGATGACAGGGGTTGCAGCCGTGCCGGAAGGCCGCCGCACTTGACAAGGTGGCGGAATCATTCTAGCAATGGCCCTACTTTGTCCAAAAAATCACGAGTTTTTCGCGCGCCAGGGCCGCACCGACCGAAGTCCGGGCCGCGAGAAAGCAGAAAGCCCCGTGCTGCCATTCGGCAGGACGGGCGCGCCAACGTCGGTAGTGAGACTACAACCAAACCAATGTGGAGGTAAGGCAATGGCGAAACATGCAACTCCCAAGTTGGACCAGCTCGAGTCCGGGCCCTGGCCCAGCTTCGTGTCCGACATCAAGCAGGAGGCTGCGTACCGGGCGGCCAACCCGAAGGGGCTGGACTACCAGGTACCCGTCGACTGTCCGGAAGACCTGCTCGGCGTTCTCGAGCTGTCCTACGATGAGGGTGAAACCCACTGGAAGCACGGCGGCATCGTCGGCGTGTTCGGTTACGGCGGCGGCGTCATCGGCCGTTACTGTGACCAGCCCGAAAAGTTCCCCGGCGTGGCGCACTTCCATACCGTGCGCGTGGCCCAGCCTTCCGGCAAGTACTACTCTGCCGACTACCTGCGCCAGCTGTGCGACATCTGGGACCTGCGCGGTTCCGGTCTGACCAACATGCACGGCTCCACGGGTGACATCGTTCTCCTCGGCACGCAGACCCCCCAGCTCGAAGAAATCTTCTTCGAACTGACCCACAACCTGAACACCGACCTTGGTGGTTCCGGTTCGAACCTGCGTACCCCTGAATCGTGCCTCGGCAAGTCGCGTTGCGAATTCGCCTGCTACGACTCTCAGGCCGCCTGCTACGAACTGACCATGGAATACCAGGACGAACTGCACCGTCCGGCGTTCCCCTACAAGTTCAAGTTCAAGTTCGACGCCTGCCCCAACGGCTGCGTGGCCTCCATCGCCCGTTCCGACTTCTCGGTCATCGGTACCTGGAAGGACGACATCAAGATCGACGCCGAAGCCGTCAAGGCCTACGTGGCCGGTGAGTTCAAGCCCAACGCCGGTGCCCACTCCGGTCGTGACTGGGGCAAGTTCGACATCGAAGCCGAAGTCGTCAATCGCTGCCCCTCCAAGTGCATGAAGTGGGACGGTTCCAAGCTGTCGATCGACAACAAGGAATGCGTCCGTTGCATGCACTGCATCAACACCATGCCCCGCGCCCTGCACATCGGCGACGAGCGTGGCGCCTCCATCCTCTGCGGTGCGAAGGCTCCCATCCTCGACGGTGCCCAGATGGGCTCTCTGCTGGTTCCCTTCGTCGCCGCCGAAGAGCCCTTCGACGAGATCAAGGAAGTCGTCGAGAAGATCTGGGACTGGTGGATGGAAGAAGGCAAGAACCGCGAGCGCCTCGGCGAGACCATGAAGCGCCTCAGCTTCCAGAAGCTGCTCGAAGTGACCGAAATCGCTCCGGTGCCCCAGCATGTCAAGGAACCCCGCACCAACCCGTACATCTTCTTCAAGGAAGAAGAAGTACCTGGTGGCTGGGATCGCGACATCACGGAATACCGCAAGAGACACCTGAGATAAGAAGAGGGGTGCAGAAAGATGGCATTCATATCTTCCGGGTACAATCCCGAAAAGCCGATGGCAAACCGTATCACGGACATCGGCCCCCGCAAGTTCGACGAGTTCTTCCCGCCGGTCATTGCCAAGAACTTCGGTTCGTGGCTGTACCATGAGATCCTCGAGCCCGGCGTGCTCATGCACGTGGCCGAGTCCGGCGACAAGGTGTACACCGTACGCGTTGGTGCTGCTCGCCTGATGTCGATCACCCACATCCGCGAGATGTGCGACATCGCCGACAAGTACTGCGGCGGTCACCTGCGCTTCACCACGCGTAACAACGTGGAATTCATGGTCGCCGACGAGGCTAGCCTCAAGGCCCTGAAGGAAGACCTCGCCAGCCGCAAGTTCGACGGCGGCTCGCTCAAGTTCCCCATCGGCGGCACCGGCGCTGGCGTGAGCAACATCGTTCACACCCAGGGCTGGGTACACTGCCACACCCCTGCGACCGACGCCTCCGGCCCGGTCAAGGCGATCATGGACGAAGTCTTCGAAGACTTCCAGAGCATGCGCCTTCCCGCTCCGGTTCGCATCTCGCTGGCTTGCTGCATCAACATGTGCGGCGCCGTTCACTGCTCCGACATCGGCGTTGTGGGTATCCACCGCAAGCCCCCGATGATCGACCACGAGTGGACCGACCAGCTGTGCGAAATCCCGCTGGCCGTTGCCTCCTGTCCCACCGCTGCGGTGCGTCCCACCAAGCTGGAAATCGGCGACAAGAAGGTCAACACCATCGCCATCAAGAACGAACGCTGCATGTACTGCGGTAACTGCTACACCATGTGCCCCGCGCTGCCCATCTCCGACGGCGAAGGCGACGGCGTGGTCATCATGGTCGGCGGCAAGGTTTCCAACCGCATCTCCATGCCCAAGTTCTCGAAGGTCGTTGTGGCGTACATCCCCAACGAGCCGCCCCGCTGGCCTTCGCTGACCAAGACCATCAAGCACATCATCGAGGTGTACTCGGCCAACGCTTACAAGTACGAGCGTCTGGGCGAGTGGGCTGAGCGCATCGGTTGGGAACGCTTCTTCTCCCTGACCGGCCTCGAGTTCTCGCACCACCTCATCGACGACTTCCGCGACCCGGCCTACTACACCTGGCGTCAGAGCACCCAGTTCAAGTTCTAGCCGGCATCGTAACCATACCGGGGGCGGTAAACGCCCCCGGTTCACTAAAAGGGGTACTTCCATGGAAGAAGCCAAGCAGAAAGTCGTTGACTTCCTGAACTCCAAGTCTGGTAGCAAGAGCAAGTTCTACTTCAACGACTTCACCGACCTGTTCCCCGACATGAAGCAGCGTGAAGTGAAGAAGATCCTCACCGCTCTCGTGAACGACGAGGTTCTCGAATACTGGTCCTCGGGCAGCACCACCATGTACGGCCTCAAGGGCGCTGGCAAGCAGGCTGCGGCCGAGCACGAAGACTAGCCTTCATGCTTAAGGAGCATCGCTCCAGCCAGGAAGCGTATGAACCGCATGGTTCATACGCTCTTTTCTTATGGCCTGCCTTGCACAAGGCAGCGGTAATGCATACGGGAAACCCATGAGCAGTGCGCGACTCGTCATCGCCGGATTGAACGGCGGCACCGGCAAGACCATCCTTTCTCTCGGCACGGTGCGCGCGTTGACCAACGCCGGGCATTCCGTGAAGCCCTTCAAGAAGGGTCCGGACTACATCGACGCCGAATGGCTTGGTCTTGCCGCAGGTAGGGCGGCTACAAACCTCGACCCGTTCTTCCTTGATGCGGCGCGGCTGCAATCGCTTTTCCTCCATGCCTCTGCCGGGGCGTCGATTTCCATCATCGAGGGCAACCGCGGGCTCTATGATGGCCGGGACGTGACAGGTTCCTGTTCCACTGCTGAACTCGCCCGCATTCTCGATTCGCCCGTCGTGCTCGCCATGGACTGCACGAAGATGACGCGTACAGCCGCCGCCATCCTTTCAGGTGTTGCCGCGTTCGAACCGGGTGTGAAGCTTGCCGGGGTTGTCCTCAACCGTACGGCCAACGAACGGCACCGTTCGATGTTGCGGCAATGCATCGAGCACTATACCGACATCCCGGTGCTGGGTGCCTTGCCGCGTCTGCGCGACAACCCCATCCCCGAACGGCACATGGGTCTCGTGTCCGACCGCGAATTCGCGCAGTGTGCCGGAGAACTCGACCGTGTGGCCCAGTTCGTCGCCCAGCATGTGGATGTGGAACGCATGGCTGAAATCGCCCGCAGCGCCCAGCCTCTGGCGTCGAACGAACCCTTCTGGCCCGTGGTGGCGGAGGGTGATGGCGTCAGGCCCCGCATCGGCTATGTCCGTGACGCCGCCCTGTGGTTCTACTACGAGGAGAACCTTGAAGCCCTTCGTCAGGCAGGTGCCGACCTCGTCGAGTTGCGCATCATCGATGGCGACCCGTGGCCCACGCTCGACGGTCTCTATCTCGGTGGCGGGTTTCCCGAGACGCTTGCCAGCGAGTTGTCCGCATGCCGCGAGCGTCTTGCCGGAATCCGCGAGGCAGCATTGGCAGGGCTTCCCGTCTACGCCGAATGTGGCGGGTTCATGGTGCTTGGCGAATCCATTGTCATGGATGGGGTCGAATACCCCATGAGCGGAGTCTTTCCGGTACAGACCGTCTTCCATCCGAAGCCGCAGGGGCTTGGCTACGTCGAGGCCGAGGTGGTGGCAGAGAATCCCTTCTTTCCGCAAGGCATGGTCTTTCGCGGGCATGAGTTCCATTATTCCGCCTGCCGTCCAAGAGACGGGGGGGCCGTGACGCACGCGCTGCGCCTCAATCCCGGTACGGGGATGGGCGGCGGGGCGGACGGCCTTGTGCAGGCGAACACCTTCGCGGCGTATACGCATATCTTCGGGCCGGCAGTGCAAGGGTGGGCCGAGCGTTTCGTCAGGGCCGCACGGGGCCACCGGGACCAGCTGAACAAAGGCACCGACCTCAGCTGACAGCCTCCCGGTCACCTTGCGGGTGGCTGGCGATGCACAGTCAGAGCATGCCGCTTGTCGGTATTCTGTGTCAGGACAGACCCGGCTATCAGCGGATGCTGTAATCGCTGTATCCGGATTCGTCGTATCTTCCGGCACTCCCCGTTAACTGGCTGAAGCCGAGTTTGCCTGCCATCAGATGCGGTGACAGTCTTCCCTGTTTGCCATGGCGAAAGACACCACAGCCTGCACACCATTCGGAACGCCGCTGCGGTCGTTACCTCGGTCCTTACGGCGTATCGACCGATGCTCTTTGCGGTCGCTGGAACCTGTTGCTGTGGCTGCGTGCACAGCGGGACAGGGCCTGTAGCCGTATTCGGCGCGTGCACGCCTGTCCCGCAGTCCATCCATCATTCGAGGGCAGCCCTGCCCTTGTTCACGTGTCGTTGAGGCCGTCAGTTGCCATGCGCATGCGTCCTGAACGAGAGCGGAAAATCGTCATCGGTTGGCCGTGTATACCCCGGTCAGCACGAGGGCGGCACCAAGAATCAATGAGGGCGACAGCGGTTCGCCTAGGAACAGCCAGCCGGAGAGGATGGCGGTGATGGGGACGAAGTTGATGAAGACCCCTGCCTTGGCTGCCCCGATGCGGTCGACACCTTCGTAGAACCATGTGAAGCCCAGCGCGGTTCCGAACATGCCGAGATAGAAGATGCTCGCCCATACATCGGGCGTGTAGGTGGTGATGGCATCCAGCATGCCTTCGTGCAGTGCGAAGGGCAGCAGCATGCATGCCCCAGATGCGCAAGACCATGTGACCGCCGCCAGAGGAGAGAGACTGCTCATGGCCTTCTTGCCGAGAAGCGAATAGGCGGCCCAGCTGGCAAGGCAGCCCACGAGGGCGACATCACCCCATGAGACGCCACCCTGCAGGAACGAGACCGGGTCGCCACGTGTGACGGCTACCAGTGCTCCACAAACTGAAATGGCGATGCCGATGCATTTGCGCCGGGTGAGAGGTTCGCCCAGAAAAAGTGCTGCCCCAAGGGCTATGACGATGGGGTTGTTGGCCACGACTACGGCAGCGCGCCCTGCGGGGATGGTCTGCAGGGCTGTGAAGAAGAGCGCGTTGTACGCGAAGATGCCGGTGGCACCGAGAAGCAGCACGAACAGGATGTTGCGGCTGCCGCTGACCTGGGGCAGGGCGCCTTCGCGACGTCGTATGTGCCATACGAGAATGGCCGTGGCGAGGGTGAACCGCAAGAATGCGAGGGCGAATGGTCCGGCGTGGGCCGCGCCTATGCGTCCGGCGACAAAGGTCCCACCCCAGAAGAATGCGGCGAGAAGGAGTTTGAGATAAAGAATCACAAGGAATCTCCATAAGGCGGATTGCAGGGAAAATGCCGTATTATAGTGTGCAGTACAGTCGCTTGCCATGTATTGTTGACTGCATTGGCACTGTATCGTCGTTATGCATGTTAAAAGTTGCTTTGAGTGCCATTAGTGGCATAACAGACCGAAAATGCGTCTGTTTGACACGAAGCTTGCCGTCTGTCATGTTAAGGGAACGACGAAACGGCAACCACGTTGCCAAGCAGGAGGCTTATGATCAAGCGACTGACAGCCGCCGTGGTCTGCCTCGCCATCCTGCTCGCGCATGTCGCTCCGGCTTCGGCGAGCAATTCCGGGATACGCAAGCAAGGCAAGGCGTCCTGGTATGGTGAGGAACAGCACGGCCTACCGACTGCCAGCGGTGAAGACTTCGACATGAAGGCTTTTACGGCCGCCCACAGAAAACTCCCCCTCGGCAGTGTCGTGAAGGTGACCAACGTCCGCAACGGGCGTTCGGTTCTTGTAACGGTCAATGATCGCGGGCCGTATGCCGGCAACCGCATCATCGATCTTTCCTATGTGGCGGCAAGCAGACTGGGCATGGTGCGCCAGGGCGTCGCCTCCGTCAAGCTTGATGTCATGGCCAACGCAGACGGAACCCCCATCCACTCTGGCAAGGCGTTCTACATCGACATTCGGCGTTTCGCTTACAAAAGCGATGCCCTGCGTCTTGTGAGGTCTCTTGAGAAAACGGGTCTCGCCTCGGCGCGGGCCGTGCGTCTTGAAGGCACCTCGAACAAGGCGTGGATGGTGGCCGTGGGGCCCTTCCGCAACTTCCATGATGCCGCCGGGGTGCGTTCCACGCTGCAACGCAAGCAACCACAGAGCGAAATCATTCTTGAACGGGGCGACTTGTAACCGCAACGTCCAATATTCTTCTGGAAAAAAACGCGCGTTGTTGGCACAATAGGCAATATTCTCAGTCGGAAGACAAGGAAATCCCTGCCTATGTCCGATTCTCCTGCGCGTATACTCTGCATCGACGATGACGATGCCGACCGCATGAACCTCGTGGCCTACCTTGAGGACAGCGGTTACATCGTCCTTGAGGCGGCGAATGGCCGTGCAGGGCTGGACGTCTTTCGGGCTGAACACCCCGACCTGATTCTTGTCGACCTCCGGATGCCCGTCATGGGCGGTATGGAGGTCGTCGCGCATATGCGTGAGGAGGCACCGGGCGTGCCTGTCATCGTCGTGTCGGGGGCGGGTATTCTCGAAGAAGCCGTCGAGGCGCTGCGGCGCGGGGCATGGGACTATGTGACCAAGCCCGTCCTCGACATGCGGGTGCTGGAACACGCCGTGATGAAAGCGCTCGAGCGCGCAAGACTCCTCGACGAACGTCAACGCTATCAGGAGCGTCTAGAGTTCGAGGTCGAGGCACGCACGCGTGAACTGCGGGTTTCGAACGAGCAACTCCGCAGTACTCAGTCGGAGTTGGAGGACAAGAGCCTCTTTCTCGAGACGCTCATCGAAAGTCTGCCCAATCCGCTTTTCTACAAGACGCTTGATGGCGTCTATATCGGATGCAACAAGGCCTTTTCACAGCTTCTGGGCATTCCCCGCGAGAAGATGGTCGGCAGGTCGGCACGAGACCTCTTGCCCGACCATGCCTATGCCCAGATCATAGCTGGTGATTGCCCTTCGGGCAGTGATGCCGGAGAGCACTCGTGCGTCTTCGATATCCTGGGTGCCGACGGGCATATCCATACCCTCGCATTGTACAAGAGCACCTACAGCGACAGTCAGGGGCAGGTCTCCGGCATCGTGGGCACTTTTCTCGACATCACCGAACTCAAGCGCAAAGAGGCGCAGATAGTCCATCAGGCGACACATGATGAATTGACGGGGCTGCTCAACCGCTTCGGCATGCGTCAGCATGTCGACCGTCTTATCGTGGGCGGGCAGATGTCGTTCGCCCTGCTGGTCATCGACCTCGACGACTTCAAGACGATCAACGACAGCCTCGGGCACGCCCTTGGCGACAGGCTGCTGCACAAGGCAGCAGAGCGCATCGTCGAACTGGTGGGTAGTCAGGGCATCGTAGGACGCCCTGGCGGGGACGAGTATGTCGTGCTCCTCTACAATGTCGATGCAGAGGCCGCCCATGCCATGGCACGTCGTATTCTCGACATTTTCACGGACAGCCTGTCCGTGTCCGGCCACGAAGTCTACATATCACTCAGTATCGGCATCGCGGTGTACCCCGAAGATGGGGATGACGCCGCCAACCTCTTCAAGTGCTGCGACATCGCCATGTACCGGGCCAAGGAAGAGGGGGGCGCCCGTGCCCAACGGTATCTCGCCGCCATGCAGGACGTGATCACCAGTCGGCTTGCACTTGAAAAGAACCTTCGCAAGGCGCTGGAACGGGGCGAGTTCGTCCTGCATTACCAGCCCAAGGTCGACATCAGGACAGGGGCTGTGACAGGCATGGAGGCGCTGGTGCGGTGGGTTCGTGACGATGGGACCATCGTTCCGCCGCAGGATTTCATCCCCGTGGCGGAGAAGACCGGACTCATCGTCGCTCTTGGCGAATTCGTGCTGCGCGAGGCCTGTCGCCAGATGCATGCGTGGCAGAAGCGGTTCGGGCGGCTCAAGATGGCCGTCAACATTTCGGCCCGGCAATTCCAGCCCGGACTTCCGGATACTGTCGCTTCGGCCCTTGCCGATGCGGGCCTCGACCCGGGGCTGCTCGAGCTTGAGATCACCGAAACGACCATGATGCGCGACCTCGCGTTGACGGTTTCGGTGCTTGAGCGGCTCACCACCGGGGGCATCGCCGTCGCCATCGACGACTTCGGCACGGGCCACTCTTCGCTCTACTACCTCAAGACGTTCCCCATCAGTTCCATCAAGATCGATCGTTCGTTCGTGCGGGACATACCCAATGACGAGACCGATGCCACCATCGTGACCACGGTGGTGAGCATGGGGCGCAACCTCGGCATCGGCATCGTGGCTGAAGGTGTCGAAACCGAGGCTCAGCTCGATTTCCTGCGGAGCCTGGAGTGCCCCGAGGTTCAGGGCTACTACTTCTCGAAGCCCCTTCCGCCCCACGCTTTCGAGGCGTGGATGGAAAACCGCCTTAGAGTCTGATTCCCGTCATCCAGCGATGTGATCGAGGCCTGACCGAGAGGCCATATGTGGCTGCGGTGTCTTTGTGACGTGTGCTTCCGGGGACCGGACGGCGTGGCAAGATACTCGGCATCAGGTCGTTTCCGGCAGTGCACGAAAGGCATAGGGGCGACCCACGTGTGACGACAAAGGCCGGATGCCCGCGGGCATCCGGCCTTTACGTCGGCAACATGTGTGAGGCTGTCAGCCGAGGTGCCCCAGAGTCACCGGTGCACCGGTAAGCTGGGCAGCCCTGCCGTAGCCGCGAAGCCGACGCACTTCACGCTTGTTGTCCTGCAACTGGCTGCGCAGTTGGGTATGCAGGCGTCGTGCCTCTTCGGTGAGCTTGCCTTGCAGGCACTGAAGTCTGACCAATCTGTCGCGCAGGGCGTCGAGGGTTTCGGGCGCCCGTCGCTCCCATGCCTGATGCAGGAGGCGTTCGCGTTCGGCGGCTGTGAGGTCGGCAGCATCCACATCGCCAGCGGCGAGTGCTCCGAGTTCGCGTTCTCCGAGAGAGAGTGCCTCGTCGAGCAGGGCGAGACTGTCGGTGGTCATGGCGACTACCCCTTGACCGCCTTGCGGATGTCTTCCCGCAGGGATTGAATGACCTGCTTCCAGTTTTCGCAGACGGGCAGGAACTCGTATTCGAGCAGGTCGGCGAGCAATATCCAGTCTTCGTTCTCGAGGACCTCGGTCATTTCGGTGAGCAGGTCGGAAATCTGGTCGACGTTGGTCTGGAAGTCGACACCACCCCGCAGGGAGAATTCCGCACGCAGGGTGCTGATCATGCCCATGAAGTCGCGGGTCACGTCGATGAGGTCCTGCAACAGCTCAAGGGCTTCGGTGTCGTCGGCCTGACGGAAGAGCGTGGCGACCTGCTTCGCCCCGGAAGTCATGACCTGTATCACCTTGTACAGTTCGCGAGAGATGTTCACTGCCATCTCGCCGACGGGCACGGTGCGAATCTCGAGCGACCGGATTTCGTCGGTCTGCACGTCTTCAGCCTGATGCGGATAGATTTCGGAGAAGGTCTCTTCGTTGACGAGCACATCCGTGACGATGCGATTCTCCAGGTAGTCCTCGGTGAGCACCTTCACCAGTATCTCTTCAAGATTGGCGAAGCTGTCGAGCTTCATATCGGTCTGGCGACCGTCGATTACGATCATTTCTGCCTCCTGCGATCCCGGTCGGGAAGGTTTTGCGCTGTTCACAAGAATAAGCAAATTCCGGGCCAACGTCCTTGATCCGGATGGGGCAGGTATGCAGGGGCGCAGGTCGGGAAAGGCGTCAGCAGAGAGGCAAGCGGGACAGCAGGAGAAGGCGGGGGTCAATCGGTGGCTACGGAGAGGTGGTCGTGCCATGCCGTCGCAAGTGCGCGATACAGAGAAGCGAGTTGCAGAATGGTATCAAGTGATGCCCCCGCCGTCTGCATCTCTGACAGCCACAGGTGGGCAAGGGCCCTGAAGTGGGGGCTTTGCTCAAAGAGGGCATGGATGCGTCCGCAGGTGGTCAGAAAACGCTGTTTCGCAAGGTCGGACGAGGTGCGTTGCAGCAGTAGCCCCTGTTCACCCAGAAGGTGCAGCAATGCCGATGCCTGTCCGAGGACTGTGGCGCAGTCATGGCGAAATGCCTGGGGCAGGGCGCAGGGGAGGTCTGGTGCCCTCAGCGAGGGAAGGGGACAACCCGCCGTCGCGGCAGGGCGCTTGAGGTCAAGGAATTGACGATAGAAGTGCCGTTGTTCGCGTATCCATGCCGTGCGGGTTTCCTGTTCATGCCCAGATGCTGAAGCATCGTCATGCCCATGTGCAGAAGCATCGTCATGCCCCGATGCGAAGGCGTCGCCATGTGCAGATGCGGAGGCGAGGTCGATGAAGCCGTGGGCGTCGCGCCGTGCGACCCAGACTCGCGCGCCTTTGGCCGGCACACTGTGCCATGCGCCCTTCGTGAGTCGACCAAGCAGCAGTGCCGCAACGTCTGCGGGGCGGATGGCGTCATGACATGCATGGTCGTGCGGGCACGGGACGCCGAAGGGGCAGGGGTGGCAGGGCATGTCGGGTTCGAGACAGCAGGCGTCGTCGCTATAGGGGCCCGTGTCCCACGGCTGTGCCGTGGCGAGGAATATGGCGAGTACGGGAAGCCCCAGTCCGGCGGCGAGGTGCATCGTTCCGGTGTCGTTGGTGACGAGTGCGCGCGTGCACGAGAGGGCCGCTGCGAGGTCGGGCAACCGGGTGCGTCCCACCAGACTGATGAACGGTGCGGTCGCGGCGGTCGCGTAGCCCTCGGCAAGGTGCTGTTCAGCAGTGCTTCCGACAAGTACGGGACACAGTCGCTGTTCACGCCAAAGCCTGTCCCCGACCGCGGCGAAGGATGCCACAGGCCAGCGGCGTCTGTCCTCGCTGGCACCGGGTTGCAGGGCGACGAAGCCCTCGCATCCTTCCGGGGCCGCTTCGGCGAGTTGCCGGTGCACGACCGCGCGTCGTTCTGCGTCGGGGCAGCGCAAGGTGAAGACGGGCGTCTGGTCGCCGACACCTGCGACGCGGCGTATCACGTCCACCAGATTGAACGGGCTGCATCCCCTGTCACGGCTGGCTGCCTGAAGGAACGTGCTCCATGCGTCGGCGTCGAGTCCGAAACCGTGTTCGTCGAGGGCGAAACCGAGCAACGGGCCGCCCTGGGGCACCAGCCTGCGGGCGAGCAGCCTGCCAGCGAGCGTGGCAGTGAGGTTCAGCACCCCGTCGGGGCGGAATGACTTTGTGAGATCATCGCACCAGTCCGTGATGTCGGCGGTGGCGCGCCGCCAGTCGTCATCCAGTCCTGCCAGCAACCGGGCACCGGGCAGAGGCGCGACGTGTGCCACCCCATACAGCAGCGAGGCTGCTTCGGCGAAGTTGTCGAGGCATACGAGGGCGGTCTCGTGTCCTTGCGCGTGCAGCCCTGCGAGTGCGGGCTGTGTTTGCAGCAGGTCGCCGAAGCGGGTGAGGTTGATGACGACGAGACGCATGGTATCGATTGGCAGGTCAGGGTTCGAGACGGAGCACGTCTTCGTGCCGTCCGATGACGACAAGCTTGTCACCCTGTTGCAGCACTTCGTGGGCTGCGGGTACGAAGCGGTATTCGCGGAAGGCGGCGGGCTTCACCGCCACCACCATGACGCCGTGCTCGTTGGCGAGTCTCAGGTCGAGCAACGTCCGCCCGGCCCATTTGTCCACCGTGAGTTCCTGCAGGAGAATCTGCCCTCCGCCGCCGAGGGGCAGCAGGTCGAGCATCCCCGGATTCACGAGCCTGTGGGCAAGGTGCGTGGCCACATCATGTTCGGGAAGGATGACGTGATCGACACCAAGGCGTGTGAGCACCTTCTTGTGCTCCGTGCTCACGGCCTTGACCCATATCTTGCGGACGCCGATTTCCTGCAGGTTGAGGGTCACAAGCAGCGAGGTCTCCATGGAG
The DNA here is from genome assembly GCF_000195755.1 of Nitratidesulfovibrio vulgaris str. Hildenborough. Lineage (NCBI taxonomy): Bacteria > Pseudomonadati > Thermodesulfobacteriota > Desulfovibrionia > Desulfovibrionales > Desulfovibrionaceae > Nitratidesulfovibrio > Nitratidesulfovibrio vulgaris. The sequence continues at coordinate 462,118 of NC_002937.3, forward strand.
TTGCCGACGCTGACGATGACGCAGTCGAGGTCCTGGAAGCGCAGTTGCTGCAACACCGCGGGGTCGGCGGCATTGCCCTGATAGACCTGCGATAGGATGTCCTGCGCCTGCCGGATGCGGCCCTCGGTACTGTCGATGCCGACCACGGAATGCCCAAGTTCGACGAGGGTCCGTGAGACCTGCAAGCCGAACTTGCCAAGACCGATGACGCCTATTTCGAGTTTCGGTGTAGCCATTGCAATCTCCTGGGCGGGGTGTGCGCGCCGCGAAAGGATGCGGCTGTCAGGCACATCCTAGCCGATGGGCATGTCCATTTCGGGCCAGCGGTACTTGGGTTCGGTCTGCAGGCTCTGCAACGTGGTCAGAAGCCATAGCGGGCCGAGGCGACCGACGAACATGATGAGGGTGATGCACAGTTTGCCGCCTGTAGTCAGGTGCGGCGTGACCCCGGTGGAGAGTCCGACCGTGCCGAAGGCCGAGACGGTCTCGAACAGGAGGTCGATGAAGTCGAAGCGGGGGGCTGACGGGTCGACCACTGCGTCGGTGGTGAGGGTGAGTATGGTGACCCCTCCCACCACGGTGAGGGTGGCGAAGAGAAAGAGCGTCAGCGCCTTTTCGATGGTCGCCCTGTCTACGGCCCTGTCCATGAGGATGATCTGCCGTCGTCCCTTGAACTGGGCGGTGACGAAGCCGGCAAGCACCCTGAACGTGGTCGTCTTGATGCCGCCTGCGCACGAACCCGGCGACCCGCCCACGAACATGAGGAAGATGATGACCAGCAGCGTGGTGTGGGTGACGGCACCGAGGTCGATGGTGTTGAATCCCGCCGTACGGGCCGACACGGACTGGAAGAGCGCGGGCAGCACGAGGTCGGCGCGGCTCATGCCGTTGCCGGAACGCCACGCCTCGATGCACCAGATGGCGGCGGCACCGCCCACGATGAGCAGCGCCGAGGTGCGGAGCACAAGGCGGCTGTGCCTCGACAGCCTGACCGAACGGTCGCGAAGCGCTGAAAGGCATTCGTCCAGCACAGAGAAGCCCAACCCGCCGAAGATGATGAGCAACATGATGGTGGCGTTGACGCCCACGTTGTCGCGGAACGAGACGAGGTTGTCGGGCATGAGGCCGAAGCCCGCGTTACAGAATGCCGAGATGGCATGGAAGATGGCGGCATAGACATCAATGCGCCCTTCTCCGAAGATGAAGAGCGCCGCGGCACCGCTGAATTCGATGCATAGCACGACCACCACCACGCGTTGCAGGAACGTGCCGAGGTGGAACGACGGGTCGTGCAGCAGTGCCTGCCCCACGGCCAGCCTGTCGGTGATGGAGACCCGGCGTCGCCAGAGGAAGAAGATGAGGCTCGAATAGGTGGTGATGCCGAGGCCGCCAAGCTGGATGAGCGCAAGAATGACCATCTGCCCCATCGTGGAGTAGGTCGTGCCGGTGTCGACGACAGCAAGCCCCGTCACGCATACCGCCGATGTTGCCGTGAACAGGGCGTCTACGAACGAGACGGCCTTTCCGGTGCCGCAGGCCTCAAGCGTGAGCAGCACTGCCCCCGCGAGAATGACGGCAGCGAACGAGAGCACCGGAAGGGCCAGTGGCCCGAAGTGTTTATGGTACGCCATGTGGCGCATGATAGCCCTGCGGGGGGCGCATGGCAAGTTGCCGACTTGCGGCGACCGGCGCGATGCACTACCTTGGTCGCCGTCCCACGACACACCACATATCAGAGAGGTAGTACGCATGGCCCTGTTCACCAAGGAGGAGGCGCTCCGCTATCACGCCTGCGGTCATCCCGGCAAGGTCGAGACCGTTCCCGTCAAACCCTGTGCCACCCAGCGCCATCTCTCCATGGCCTATACGCCGGGCGTCGCCGATGCCTGTCGCGCCATCCACGCGGATGCCGCCGAGGGCTACGCCTACACCAACAAGGGCAACCTCGTCGCCGTGGTCTCCAACGGCACGGCCGTCCTCGGCCTTGGCGACATCGGGCCGCTGGCTGGCAAGCCCGTGATGGAAGGCAAGGGCGTGCTGTTCAAGGTCTTCGCCGATGTGGATGTGTACGACCTGTGCATCGAGCAGAAAGACCCCGCGAAGATCATCGAATTCGTCAGGATGCTCGAGCCTACCTTCGGCGGCATCAACCTCGAAGATATCAAGGCGCCGGAATGCTTCGAGATAGAGCAGACGCTCATCCGCGAGATGGACATTCCCGTCTTCCATGACGACCAGCACGGCACGGCCATCATCTCCGGGGCGGGTCTCATCGCCGCGCTCGAACTCGCGGGCAAGAAGGCCGAAGAGGTCAAGGTCGTCGTCTCCGGTGCCGGTGCCGGTGCCATCGCCTGCACCAACTTCTTCATGGCACTGGGCGTCCGCCGTGAGAACGTCTACATGTTCGACTCGCGAGGGCTTCTGCACAAGGGGCGCGCCGGGCTCAACGCCGCGAAGCTGGCCTTTGCGCAGGAGCGCGACCACGGCAGCCTCGCCGATGTCATGCGCGGCGCCGACGTGTTCCTCGGCCTTTCGGTTGGCGGCATGGTGACGCCCGACATGGTGGCGTCCATGGCGGCGAACCCCATCGTCTTCGCCTGCGCCAACCCCGACCCCGAAATCGCCTACCCAGACGCCAAGGCCGTGCGCGACGATCTCATCATGGCCACCGGGCGTTCGGACTATCCCAACCAGATCAATAACGTGCTGGGCTTCCCCTTCATCTTCCGCGGCGCACTCGACGTGCAGGCACGCACCATCAACGAGGAGATGAAGATGGCCGCCGCCCGCGCGCTGGCCGCGCTGGCCAAGGAACCCGTGCCCGCCGAGGCGCTGGCCCCCTATGGTCTTGCATCGGCTTCGTTCGGCGTGGACTACATCATCCCCAAGGCCCTCGACCCGCGTGTCATCGAGTGGGTCGCCCCCGCGGTGGCCGAGGCCGCCATGCGTACGGGCGTGGCGCGCCGCGTCATCGACCTCGACGCCTACCGGGTCGAACTGCGCGAGCGCATGAAGGCAGCCCGCGCACGCATCGGGGCCTTCATCGACAGCTACGGGCTGGATTTCTAGCCACGGGACGTCTTGCATCCTGCTGGATGCGAGCGGTGCCCATTTGCGGAGGATAAGGTGGACATCCGTTTTCAGGCCGGAGGGCACGCCGCATGGCGTGCCGGGGCCGTCATGGTTTTCGTGTTCAAGGACGAACCGCTTGCCGAGGTCGACAGCCAATTGGTGGAGGCCGCGCCGTGGCTGACCATCGCCCCGGCGGGCAACGACTTCAGGGCCGCGAAGGATGAAGTGGCCGTGCTGCACGGCCCGCCCGCGTTCGACATCCCGCGCGTGGTCGCGGTGGGGCTTGGCAAGCGGGAGGATTGCACGCTTGAGCGTATCCGCCTTGCCGCAGCCGCAGGCATCCGCCGTTGTCGCGACCTGCGTGTCGAGAACGTCGGTGTGGTCGCGGCACAGTTGGGGCGCATGGCCCCCACGGAGCATGACGCCCTGCGGGTGGCCGAAGAGGTGGTGTGCGGTGCCCTTCTCGGTCTGTACCGCTACGACCGCTTCCGCACGGTGAAGGACGACGAGAGGGCGGAAGACCCGCGCTGGCTGGCACTCCTGTGCGAGGGCAAGAACGTCCCCGACGACCTGCACGGTGCCGCCCGCAAGGGCGAGGCGGTCGCCTTGGGCATGGGGGTCGCCCGCGACCTCGTCAACGGGCCTGCCAACATCGTAACGCCCGCGTTCCTTGCTTCGGAAGCTGAGGCCCTTGGAAGGAAGCATGGCTTCCGGGTCGAGGTGCTGGGCCGTGACGAACTGTCATCCATGGGGATGGGGGCCTTTGCTTCGGTCTTCCGCGGTGCGGAAGAGGAGGCAAGACTCATCGTCATCGAACATGCCCCCGCCGGAACCGAAGAACAGCAGCCGCTGGTCTTCGTGGGCAAGGGCGTCACCTTCGATACCGGCGGCATCAGCCTCAAGCCCGCTGCGAAGATGCATGAGATGAAGGGCGACATGGCCGGGGCCGCTGCCATTCTCGGTCTTTTCGCCGCGCTGGGCGAGCGCGACCTGCCTCGTCGCGTGGTGGGTGTGCTGCCGTGCACCGAGAACATGCCCGACGGCCGGGCCACGCGCCCCGGTGACGTGGTCACCACCCTTTCGGGCAAGACGGTGGAGATTCTCAACACCGACGCCGAGGGCAGGCTTCTGCTGTGCGACGCGCTCACCTACGCGCAGCGCCGCTGGCAGCCCGAGGCCCTTGTCGACCTTGCCACGCTCACCGGGGCGTGCGTCGTGGCACTCGGGACCGAAGTCGCCGGACTCTTCTGCGACGACGCGGCCCTTGCCGATGCCATCGCCTCGCGCGGCGAGACCGTGGGCGACCTCTTCTGGCCCTTGCCGCTGTGGAAGTCGTATGCCGAGAACCTCAAGAGCGATGTGGCCGACCTCGCCAACGTGGGGCCGCGCGAAGGGGGTGCTGTGAACGCGGCGCTTTTCCTGCGCCAGTTCATCGACGATGGCGTGCGCTGGGCGCATCTCGACATCGCCGGGCCTGCCTTCACCGCCAAGAAGTCGGCCCTGTGCCCGGGCGGTGGAACGGGTTTCGCCGTACGCACGCTGTTCGAACTTGTCAGCGAAGGCATTCCCGCCGCGTAGGCGAGGCGCCGTCCGAGGCTGTCGGCAACAGCAGGAGGCTGCGCAACAGGTGTCCTGATGTCTTTTAGCCCGGTGCGCGCGGCGGCGGGGCAAGCCCGCAACGCGTGAGCAACCATCGCCGAGACGCATCGCGCCGTGACGGCGTTCATGGAGGGTCGCCCCTTGGGGCGGCCCTTTTCCGTCTGCGAAACCGTTCCGGGTGTGCGGGGTGAGGAGGGGGGCGACTGTGGGGCATGGGGCGCCCGCAGGTGTCGTCAGTCGGCCTCTTCGATGTAGCCGGGCGGAAGCAGGATGTCGGGGATGTCTCCCGAGACGACGCGGTTGCGCCCCTGTTCCTTGGCCATGTAGAGTTTACGGTCGGCCTTGCGGATGTGGTAGTCGGTGTGTCCTTCGCGGGAGCATTGGTGCACCCCGAAGCACAGCGTCACCCTGATGGGGATGCCGTGGTACGAGAACGGGTACGATTCCGTGAGGGTCCGCAGTTTTTCGGCCAGACGGGTCGCCCCTTTCTCGTCGGTATCGGGCAGCAGCAGAAGGAATTCTTCACCGCCCCATCGACAGACGGTATCCTGCGCACGCATGTTCGTCCGCAGCATATCGGCCAGTTTGCGCAGGACATAGTCGCCGCATTCGTGCCCGTGCGTGTCGTTGATGGTCTTGAAGTGGTCTATATCACAGAGGATCAGTGACAGGGGCGTGTTGTTTCGCAGGGAACGTTGCCGCTCCTGTTCGAAACGTTCGCAGAGTGACCTTCGGTTCGCAAGCCCTGTGAGAGGGTCGGAACGTGCGCAGAAGGCCAACTGGTGGGTGAGGGCCAGCAGTCTGCGTTCGGAGTGCCGCCGGGCGGCTTCGGCGACCGATACGAGGGAGATGCTGGCGGTCAGGGCCAGCAGGTAGCGCGGGGCGAAGCTGTCACCATACTCGAAGGGACTGAGTTCTTCAGGGCCGTACAGGATACAGATGATACCGAAGACCAGCAGTGCCACGAGCATGCCGCCGCGCCGCAACCCGAAGGTGAAGAGCAGCAACGGTGGCAGCGAGAAGACCCACAGGTGCCCCATACCGGCGACGCCACCCGTGGCCATGAGCCACCAGTCGACGCCGATGAGGGCAAGGGCAAGCAGAAGGTTGATATTGCTTCGCTTTCCTGTTCTGCCGAGATGGAGCATGGAGAAGAGGGCAAGGGCGGCGATGCCGCACAACAGCAGGGCCATGCCGCCGTATCCCTGCATCCAGTCGAAGAAGGCAAGAGACAGGCAGAAGACCATGGTGACGGCGTTGAACATGTTGGCCACGCCGACGTGGTGTATGGCTTCAGGCTGCGGGGCATGGGACAGCCCGTTGCTGAAGACCCGGTCGATGAGGGTGCGCATGAGGGTGCTGTTCGATGTGCGAACGCCATCTATGGCGGACTGGTGTCAGGGCGCATGATCCCCCCCTGGGCGCATGCTGCTGAACGAGCTTTGCCGATATCGGTCAAACAATCATTTCTATACATAAAAGTTGTCGACTGTCAGTGACAAGGCGGGGATAATGTGTCTCCTACCTTCAAAATGGGTGAATGCCCTACTTCTAGGTGGGGGATGCGTGATGCCAGCGACCCCAGAATGGGGCATGTCTCGATAACACCCGTTGCCGGTGCCCGCCTCTCCCCGCACTGGGGCGGGGTGATTACGCTTTTTCCGCTGTATTGACGGAACCTGCGACCCATGAAGGGCGCAGGTAAGCGGCTGGTGGCGGCTGGTGCTATCCTGAATGATGGCGCGAGGGGGCTTCGCCTCGAAATCACCTTCTGGATGGTCGTTGACAAGGGGGGGCATCATACATAGAAGGTGCCACTCCACACCCGTGCATGAAGACTCGCGTGTGGTTCAGGCCGGGGCGGTGGCGTGCGTGTGGTACGCCACTCTAGAGGAACCTGTAATCGGGGTTTGTATGAGGTTCGAGAATTGGCAAGAAACCGTACGTTGCAGCAGTGGGGTGTCGAAGACTCCGCTGAACTCTATGGTATCCGCAACTGGGGTGCGGGATACTTCGATGTCGCACAGAACGGCGATGTCGTCGTATACCCCTTCGGTCATAACCGCGGTCCTGCCGTAAGCATTCCCGAGATCATCGGGGGCATGCGGGAGCGCGGCTACGACATGCCGGTGCTCCTGCGCATCGAGAACATCCTCGATTCCCAGATCACCAGTCTTCACACATCCTTTCGCAACGCCATCGGCTCGCTCGGCTACAAGGGCGAATACCGGGGCATCTTTCCCATCAAGGTCAATCAGCAGCAGCAGGTGGTCGAGAAGATCGCCCAGTTCGGTTCGCACTACCACCACGGTCTCGAGGTGGGCAGCAAGGCCGAGCTCATCGCCGCCGTCTCGCAACTGCGCGACCGCGAGGCGTGCCTCGTGTGCAACGGCTACAAGGACGAGGAGTTCATCGACCTCGGCCTGCATGCGGTGCGTCTCGGCTTCATGTGCATCTTCGTACTGGAGATGCCGGGCGAACTCGACCTCATCCTCGAAAGGGGCGAGGCGCTCGGCGTGAAGCCCATCATCGGCGTCCGGGCCAAGCTTTCCGTCAAGGCGGGCGGGCACTGGACCGATTCGGGCGGCGAGCGTTCGACCTTCGGCCTCACCACGTCGCAGATTGTGGACGTGGTGGACAGGCTCAAGGAAAAGGGCATGCTCGACTGCTTCAAGCTGCTGCACTACCATCTCGGGTCGCAGGTGCCCAACATCCGCGACATCCGCGCCGCCGTCATGGAGGCTTGCCGCATCTATGCGGGCCTCGTGCAGGAAGGGGCGGCCATGGGCTTCCTCGACCTCGGCGGCGGTCTCGCCGTCGACTACGACGGTTCGCACACCAACTTCGTCAGCAGCCGTAACTACACGCTCGACGAATACTGCGCCGACATCGTCGAGGCGGTCATGACCACCCTCGACGAGCAGAACATCCCCCATCCCCATATCGTCACCGAGTCGGGGCGGGCCACCGTGGCCTACTATTCCATGCTGCTCTTCAACATCCTCGATGTGAGCCGCGTGGAGATAGGCAACCTGCCCGACGCCCTGCCCGAAGACACGCCCGAACCCGTGCGCAACATGCGCGAGGTGCTTGCGGGCATGACCCTGCGCAACCTGCAGGAGTGCTACAACGACGCGCTCTACTACCGCGACGCCGTGCGGCAGCTCTTCCTGACAGGGCAGGTGACCCTGCGGCAGCGTACGCTCTCCGAGCGGCTGTTCTGGGCCATCATGAAGCGCATCGCGCAGGAGAAGCAGAAGCTCAAGCACGTGCCCAAGGACCTTGCCGAGATCGACGTGGCCCTCGCCGACATCTACTACGGCAACTTCAGCGTGTTCCAGTCGCTGCCCGACTCGTGGGCCATCGACCAGCTTTTCCCCGTCATGCCCGTGCACAGGTTGCAGGAACTGCCGTCACGGCAGGGCATCCTTTCGGACATCACCTGCGACAGCGATGGCCGTATCGACCACTTCATCGACCCGCAGGGCATGAAGGGAACCCTCGACCTGCATCCCCTGCGTGATGGCGAGGAATACTACCTCGGCGTCTTTCTCGTGGGGGCCTATCAGGAGACGCTGGGCGACCTGCACAACCTGCTTGGCGACACCAACGTGGTCAGCGTGCGCGTGCATGAGGACGGCACCTACGAGTTCGTCCGCGAGATACGCGGCGACTCCGTGGCCGACATCCTCTCCTACGTGGAGTATGATCCTCGCAGGATATACGAGGACATCCGCGAACTGGCCGAACGTGCGGTGCGCGAAGGGCGCATCACCGCCTCCGACCGTTTCCGGGTGATGCAGGCCTACGAAGACGGACTCCGCGGCTACACCTACTTCGAACGGTAACGGAAAGGGGCGCGCCCGCCGCAGGCGGGGTGTGCCCCTACCCGGTGATTCCCGGCCCGGTGCATCATGCGTGCGTCGTGCAGGGGTGTCGTATATGCTGTGTCCGGGCTTCTCGTTCTGATGGTCCCGGAACAGAAGCAAGGTGGCGTGTGACATGGGCTGGCGTGTTGCGTCCGGCCCCGTGACAGGATCATATGGCGGCAAGTCGCCCCTCTCCGGGGGCATGTGTGCCGCAAAGGAGATGCGCTATGGCGAAGGTTCTCATCATCGGTGCCGGTGGCGTGGGTGGCGTGGTCGCCCACAAGTGCGCGCAGGTCGCGGACGTGTTCTCTGAAATCGTGCTGGCGAGCCGCACGAAGTCGAAGTGCGACGCCATCGCCGCCGACATCAAGGCCCGCACGGGGCGTACCATCGAGACGGCGCAGGTCGATGCCGACAACGTCCCCGAACTGGTGGCGCTGATCAAGGCCTGCAAGCCCGCGATGGTGCTCAACCTCGCGCTGCCCTATCAGGACCTCACCATCATGGACGCCTGCCTCGAGACCGGAGTCCATTACCTCGACACGGCCAACTACGAGCCTCTGGACGAGGCCAAGTTCGAATACAAATGGCAGTGGGCCTATCAGGAGCGTTTCCGTGAGAAGGGCCTCATGGCCCTTCTGGGCAGCGGCTTCGACCCCGGCGTGACCAACGTCTTCTGCGCCTATGCCCAGAAGCACCTGTTCGACGAAATCCATGTGCTGGACATCATCGACTGCAACGCGGGCGACCACGGGCACCCCTTCGCCACCAACTTCAATCCCGAGATCAACATCCGTGAGGTCACGGCCCGCGGCAGGTACTGGGAACGCGGTGAGTGGGTCGAGACCGACCCGCTTTCGTGGGCCATGAACTACGACTTCCCCGAGGGCATCGGCCCGAAGAAGTGCTTCCTCATGTATCACGAGGAACTGGAGTCGCTGGTGCAGAACCTCAAGGGGTTGAAGCGCGCCCGGTTCTGGATGACCTTCTCCGACAACTACCTGAACCACCTCAAGGTGCTCGAGAACGTGGGCATGACCCGCATCGACGAGGTGGAACACAACGGGCACAAGATCGTGCCCATCCAGTTCCTGCGTTCGCTGCTGCCCGACCCCGCCTCGCTGGGGCCGCGCACCAAGGGTCGTACCTGCATAGGTTGCCTCATGCAGGGCGTGAAGGACGGCAAGGAGAAGACCGCCTACATCTACAACATCTGCGACCACGAGGCGTGCTACCGCGAAGTGGGTTCACAGGCCATCTCCTACACGACGGGCGTACCCGCCATGATAGGGGCCATGATGATGCTCACCGGCAAGTGGACAGGGCAGGGCGTGTTCAACATGGAACAGATGGACCCCGACCCGTTCATGGAGAAGCTGAACCTTCACGGGCTGCCGTGGGTCGTCGTCGAGAAATAGTCTGACACGGGACGGGGGCCGCGAGAGTGCGACCCCCGTCTTCTCGAATGTCGTCGCGTCCCTGCCGTAAACGGATGTGCCTATCCGCAAGCGTAAGGATCGATCGACGCAGTGGACGTATTCCGGGTTTCGTGCCGTCCCGGCGCGCCTGACCACGCCGTGGCGCAGTCTTCACCGTCAGTGCCCGTCGGTTGCCCCGTGTCGTCCGCGCACAACCTCCTGCACAGTGGCAAGCTACCGGTAGATGCTGTCCGGCCTACCCCTATGGAGACCACCCATGATGGATGAACGCTATCTCGCCGCGCTCGACCCCGCGCGGTTTCCCTCCCCCTGTTTCGTCATCGACGAGGACAGACTGGTGGCCAACGCCGCCATCCTCGACGAGGTGCAGCGTCGCACGGGTGCCCGCGTGCTACTGGCCCTGAAGGGCTTCGCCGCATGGAGCACCTTTCCGCTGCTGAGTCGTGCACAGGGCGGCGTGCTGCACGGCACCTGCGCCAGTTCACCGCATGAGGCGCGCCTCGGGCGCGAGACCTTCGGCGGCGAGGTGCATGCCTTCGCGGCAGGGTACAGCGAGGACGACATGGCCGAACTCGTCACCATCGCCGACCATATCGTCTTCAATTCCTTCGCGCAGTGGCGGCGGTACCGCCCCGTGGTCGAGGCCTCCGGCAGGCATATCGAGTGCGGCATCCGGGTCAACCCGGAGCATTCGGAAGGGGCCGTGGCCATATACAACCCCTGTTCACCGGGGTCGCGTCTCGGTGTGCGCGAGCGTCATTTCGAGCCGCAATCGCTCGAGGGCATCACCGGATTGCATTTCCACACCCTGTGCGAACAGGACGCGGGCGCGCTGTCGCGCACGCTGGATGCCTTCGAGTCGAAATTCGGCAGATACCTTGAGGGAATGCGCTGGGTGAACTTCGGCGGCGGGCACCACATCACCCGCGAGGGGTACGACCTCGACCTGCTCTGCCGCTGCATCGAGCGTATCCGCGACAGGTACGGCGTGCAGGTGTACATCGAACCCGGCGAGGCCGTGGCGCTGGATGCCGGGGTGCTGCTGTGCAGCGTCCTCGACGTGGTACAGGCCGATGTGCCCGTGGTGATTCTCGACACCTCGGCTGCGGCGCACATGCCCGACGTGCTGGAGATGCCCTACCGCCCCGGTTGCATAGGGTCGGGGCTGCCTGACGAGAAGGCGTGGACATGCCGTCTTGCCGGCAAGTCATGCCTTGCCGGTGACGTGGTGGGTGACTATTCGTTCGATAGGCCCCTGCGACCCGGAGACAGGCTGGCGTTTCTGGACATGGCCATCTACAGCATGGTCAAGACGACCACCTTCAACGGCTTGCAGCTTCCGGCCATCGCGCTCTACCGTGCATCTTCCGGCAAGCGCGAGGTGGTGAGGACCTTCGGCTACGAGACCTTCCGCGACAGGCTGTCATAGGCAGGTGACGCGGCGTCCATTCAACGTTCAAGGAGGCACCCATGTGCGGCCAGTGCGACCCGAAGAGAAGGCCCGTTGCGTCGGTGGCACCCCCGCCGGGCACTCCGCCGTCTGTGGAGGTATCCCCCGAGGCACGGGAGTACATCGCAAGGCGTGGCGGCGTGGTCAGCCTCTGGCAACGTCTGCAGGCCGGTTGCGGCTGAGCGGGGTGCGGCTCGGTATCGAGCCTCCCCGCCGTGAGCGTGGGAGAACCCGTGGCGGGCAAGATGCCCCGCGACATGCAACGGACTGAACGTGACGGGCTGGTGCTCTGGGTGGACGCCCGGCTTGAACCGGCACCGGGGGCGACTTCGGTGGTGGTGGCGTTGCGGCGGCTGTTCGGTCTCATCCCCTATCTCGACATCAAGGCGCGTGAACACCTGCGCCGCTGAAGGAACATCCATGACAGACTCGCCGCACAAGCGTTTTCTGGCTTCCGAACTGGACGATATCGCGCCGGAAGAGGCCCGGTTCCATGTCATCCCCGCGCCTTTCGAAGCCTCTGTCTCGTATGGAGGGGGAACGGGCGCAGGGCCTGACGCCATCCTCGACGCCTCTGACCAGCTTGAGTTGTGGGACGGGTTATCCATCCCGGCGGCGCAGGGCATCCACACGCACCCCCCCGTGGACTGCACGGGCGACGCCGAGGCGGTTCTCGACCGCATCTCCCGAGCGACCCGAAGCGTTCTTGATGCGGGGGGGACGCCTGTCCTGCTGGGTGGTGAGCACACCGTCACCTATGGGGCACTTGCGGCCCTGCGTGAACGGTTCGGCCGATTCGGGGTGGTGCAGTTCGATGCCCATGCCGACTTGCGCGACAGCTACGAGGGGTCGCGGTGGAGTCACGCCAGCGTGATGCGGCGTGCCGTGTCCGACCTTGGGCTACCGCTTGTGCAGTACGGGGTGCGCGCCTTGTGCACGGAAGAGGTGGCTTTCCGGCGTGAAGCCGGGGTGACGCACTGGGATGCGGCGCAACTGGCCCGTTCAGGCGTGCCTGCACGACCGCTTCCCGATGACTTTCCGGAAAGTGTCTATGTGACTTTCGATGTGGACGGCCTCGACCCTTCCATCATGCCCGCCACGGGAACGCCCGTGCCGGGTGGGCTTGGCTGGTATGATGCCCTGCGGCTGGTGGAACGTTCCGTGTCCGGACGCAGGGTGCTCGGTTTCGATGTCGTTGAACTCGCCCCCATCGCAGGATGGCACGCCGCCGATTTCGCGGCAGCGCGGCTGGTCTACGACATCATGGGCATCATCCAGCGCATGGCCCGATGACAGGCCGCTTCGTACGCTTCTGCGGTCGCGCGGCTTCGGGGTGATTCCCTGCGCGATGGCTTGCAGCACGCCTCGCCGGACCTCGTCGGGCGTGGCCCCCGGAATGGAAGGAACATCCCCCGTGCGGTTCTTCGCATGGGGGATGTTGCGTTTCAGGGGCTCATTGCGTTCGCATCCCCGTGAGAGCGATACCGGGCCGATGCACCCCGGTGGGCGTTCCGGAGGAACGCTTCTGACTGGCGCATCGGCGTGACCTACTGCCAGTGTCGCAGATTGCGGCGCTGTAGCTGCACAACGCGGGCGGCTGTCAGGGATGGTCGAATGAAAGTTCGCCGGGCGCGACATTGACGTCGAAGCAGACGCCCCGGCGCAGCAGGTCGAACAGCCGGTCTCCGGGTACGGCGGGACTGAAGAGAAAGCCCTGCACAACACGGCAGCCATGGTCACGCAGGAAGTGCATCTGCGCACCGGTCTCCACGCCTTCGGCGATGACGTCGAGGTCGAGATTGCGTGCCATGGCGAGCATGGTCAGGGCGATGGTGCGGCTTCCGGCCACGTGGGGCAGGTCGCGCACGAAACTCTGGTCTATCTTCAGGGTGTGCAGGGGCATGTGCTTGAGGTGGTACAGCGAGGAATACCCCGTGCCGAAGTCGTCGACGGCGAGCGTGATGCCGAGGGCCGCCAGCCGGTCGAGTCGGCGCAGGGTGCGCGTCACATCCGACATGATGGCGCTCTCCGTGATTTCGAGTTCGAGGCGCTCGGGCGGGACGCCCGTATCACGAAGCGCAGCCAGCACTCGCCCCACAAGGTCTGCGTGGCGGCATTGCACCAGTGACAGGTTCACCGCCATGGTGATGTCGGGCAGTCCTTCATCCATGAGTGCGCGGGTGAAGGCGAGTGAACTGCGAAGCATGTGTTCGCCGAGGTCGAAGATGAGGCCAAGGTCTTCGGCTACGGGAATGAACTCGCCGGGCGAGATGCGTGTCCCATCGGGCAGTGTCCACCGGGCCAGTGCCTCGGCCCCCACGATGCGCCCGGTGGCGAGGTCCACACGGGGCTGGAAGTGCGGCACGATTTCGCCATGACGCAAGGCGTGGCGCAATCGTCCCTCGAGTTCCATGCGGCTGCGTATCCTGTCGTGGAGGTGGGGCGAGAACCGCTCATAGGTGTTCTTGCCCTGCGCCTTGGCGCGATACATGGCGAGGTCGGCGTTGGTGAGCAGTTCGTCCGGCCCCTTGCCGTCGGCGGGATGGATGGCGATGCCGATGCTGAGCCCGACATGGAGTTCCCTGTCGAGCAGTGCGATAGGTTGCGAGAAGTGATGCAGGATGCGCTCGGCCACGAGCACGACCTCGCGTTCTTCACCGGGGTTGGCCACGAGGATGACATACTCGTCGCCCCCAAGCCGCGAGAGGGTGTCCTCGGGACGGATGAGCAGGGTGAGATGCTCTGCCACCTCGGCAATGAACTTGTCACCGGCCTCATGCCCGAGGCTGTCGTTGATGGTCTTGAAGTTGTCGATGTCGATGTACAGCAGCCCGCATAGCCTGCCCGTGCCCTGTCCCTCCTTGAGTTCGCCTGCCAGACGTTCCAGCAGCAACGCACGGTTGGGAAGTCCGGTGAGGGCGTCGTGCATCCCCTGATAGCGTATCTGCGCCTCCTTGGCCTTGAGGTCCGAGATGTCGTGGAAGAGGGCCACATAGTTGGTCGTGGCGCCCGACTCGTCGCGGATGGCACTGATGCTGAGCCATTCAGGGTAGTTCTCGCCGTTGATGCGGCGGTTCCATATCTCGCCTTCCCATGCGCCGCGTTCATGTAGCGAGTGCCACAGGCGTTCGTAGAATCCGCGGTCATGCCTGTTGGATTTGAGGATGCGCGGGTTGCGCCCCACGGCGTCGCGTTCGTTCCAGCCGGTGATGGTGGTGAATGCCGGGTTGACGGCGAGGATGGCGCCCGAGGCGTCGGTGATGAGGATGCCCTCAAGGGCATTGCGGAAGACGAGTTCGAAGAGGTTGAGGCGGTGCTCAGTGTGAATCCGCGACGAGATGTCGCGGAGTGCGACGAGAAGGGTGCGCTCTCCCTCGATGTCCAGAGAACGGACGCTGACTTCAGCAGGGAACGCTACGCCCCCGCGGAGAAGCTCGGTACGGGTGCGCAGCGGGGTGTCTTCACTCTCCGGGACGGGCAGGGCGTGCCCTTCCCGGCATATGTCGCGGGCTTTCAGGGCCAGCAGTTCATGGCGCGACAGCCCGAGGGTGGCTTCGGCCATGCGGTTGCAATCGAGCAGGGTCCCGTCGTCCCGCTGGAGTAGCAGTCCGTCGGGCGCGTAGTCGAAGAGGGCGCGGAAGCGTGTGGAGGAGCGGTGGAGTGCCTCGTTGGCCACACGCAGTTCTTCCGTGCGGGTCGCGACCATGGCCTCGATGTTGGTGAGTCGCTGGCGCAGTCCCGCCTCGGTGTTCTTGAGGGCGGAGATTTCCATGGCGACCGTGCCGACCCCTTGCATGCCTCCGGAATGGTCGCGAACCGGGAAACGTTGCACGAGGAACGTCCTGTCGCTGCCATCGTGTCCGTACCGCGGCAGGGTGACTTCCAGTTGTGACGGGGTGCCTTCACGCTGCATCCGTTCATTGTCGGCCGCCAGCAGCGCGGCGATGCGTTCGGGCAGGAGTTCGGCACGGTGCCTGCCGCGTGCGATGCCGTCCGGAAGGCGCAAGAGGGTGTGCCCCGCCTTGTTGAGCAACTGGACCCGCCCCTCGAAGTCCGTGAGGGCGAGCAGTCCCGGCATCTCATCCAGCAGAATCTGCCACGGGGCGTAAGGCCCCATGCCCGATGCCGGGTCGACATCGGGCGCGAAGGTGTCGTCATCCGTGTGGAGGACTATCGACAGGACCGCTGTTCCCCATGCCGTTCGCGGCAGGGGGATTGAGGTGCACCGCACGGGTTGTTCCTCTGCGGAGAGGGGGATGGTGTGCGCGTGGGCCTCCATACGCAAGAGCGTGGCCCTGTCCGCCTGCCGTAGTGCTCTGGCGCTGCTCTTGGGGAGCACGCTTTCGGGCGGGGCGTTACGGAATGCACGTTCGGGGATGCCGAAGAGCGCCGCGAAGGCGGGGCTGACGAAGCGGAAGATGGAGTCTGCGTCACGCAGGGCTACGGGCAGACCGCTATGACGGAGTGAGAGCAACGTGTCTGCAGAAGGGGGCGTGAGGTCTAGGCATACCAGAAGACCATCCTCGCCGGGAAGCGAGGTGAACGTTGCCCTGCACGCTGTCGGCCCCTCGCGGCACAGCAGGAGGGCATTGCCCGACCATGGAGGGACAGGGGTGCGGGGCGTCGTCTGCAGCACTGTCTCGAGGCGTACGCCGCACACCTCTCCGAGGAGGGCCTCCCCGCTGGCGTCGGCGTGTCGTACCACGCCGTCGACGCCCACGCGCAAGACAGCGAAGTTGGTGGCTTCTGCCGTCTGAAGCGTGCGAGGTGACTGGCTGCCTTCGGGGGAAAGTCGCATGTGGCCTCCGTTAGGGAACATCAATTTCCGAGTATATGCGAACTGTGCTCCTGCGCAACCACTTCGGCATACCTGACAGGCACGGGCTTGCCTTGCGTGTGGCAACGTGCAACTATGCGCCAGAATCAGTGAACCTCATGCTGCCCCTGCAGGGGAGCAGAACACCTATGGAGGTGCCGATGTCGTTTTCGAAGATACTGCTTCCCGTCGACGGCTCCGAACATGCCCGACTGGCGTTGCGACATGCCCTGGCCCTGGCCGAGGGGGGCTCCACAGTCGTGCTTGTGCACAGTTACGGTGATATCCCGGCACTGATAGGTGGTGAGGCACGAGAGCAACTCATGAAGGAATGCGTGACCGAGGCCGACGCATTGCTCGAGCCATACAGGACCGCACTTTCCGGTGCGGGTGTGCCCTATGTGGAACATGTGGTCGTCGGTGCGCCGGTGCAGGCCATTCTCTCCGTCTGCGAGAGGGAGGCGTGCGACCTCATCGTCATGGGGTCGCGGGGGCTGACCGACTTCGAGGGAATGGTCATGGGCAGCGTCGCCCACGGGGTGCTGCACCAGAGCACCGTTCCGGTACTGGTCGCGCGATAGCAGGAAATCGACGGGCGGCATGGTCGGTCTTGCGTCCGTGCCGCCCCTCTCCATATGACGAGGACGAGAGGTGCGCAGGGTGAACCTGCGCCACCGGACTCTGGACGATTGCGGAACGGAACGGGAGAAGCCATCACCGACACCGGAATGCCATGACCACGCTGCACTGGATACTGCTGCCCATCTCCTACGCGCCATCTGTGGTCGCTGCGCTGCATGCCCTGCTCACCAAGCGCGACCCGCGTTCGGCCCTCGGCTGGATTGCCGTGAGCCTCACGTTCCCATTGGCTGGCCCCTTCTTCTATTTCATCTTCGGCATCAACCGCGTCCATAGCCGTGCGGCCCAGCTTCTGGCAGCCACGGAGAACAGGAGGCGTCGTCAGGGTGAGAGGTTGCATGGAGGGCCGGAAGAGGACGACCCGCCGGGTACCGTTTCGGATACCTACATACCCCCACGGTTTCGCGCCCTGGCACGTGTCGGACGCATGGTCACCGGAAGACCCCTTGCGGGGGGCAATACCGTGCGTCCGCTGTATAATGGCGAAGACGCCTATCCCGCCATGGTCGAGGCCATCGACAAGGCCGAACACAGTGTCTTTCTCACCACGTACATCTTCGGTGGCCGGCGCATAGGCGAACAGTTCGTGGATTCCCTCGCCGATGCGGCTGAACGCGGGGTCGACGTCCGGGTCATCATCGACGGTGTGGGGGGACTCTATTCGTGGCCGAGGGCGTGGTCGCGCCTGAAGCGTCGCGGAGTGCGCGTCGAGAGATTCCTGCCGCCGCACCTGTTGCCACCGCAGCTTTCCGTGAACCTGCGCAACCACCGCAAGGTGCTGGTCTGCGACGGGCATGTCGGTTTCACGGGCGGCATGAACGTGGGTGACCATCACCTCATGGCCACCGACAATCCGCGCCGTGTGCAGGATGTGCATTTCCTGTTCACGGGCCCCATCGTGGCACAGTTGCAGGAGGTCTTCCTGCGTGACTGGGGTTTCCTCACGGGAGACTATGCCCTGACGGCCCCGGTTCACGATGAACCCTGTGGCGATTCGCTCTGTCGTACGGTGCTCGAAGGGCCGGGCGACCGCGCAGAACGTCTGCACGACCTGCTATGCGGCATCATCTCCAGCGCCTCGCGCTCGGTGCGCATCGTGACCCCGTACTTCCTGCCGTCGCGTGAGATCATCAGCGCCCTGCGGGCAGCGGCCCTGCGCGGGGTCGATGTGCGCGTCATGCTGCCTGCCCGCAACAACCTTCCCTTCGTGCACTGGGCCACACGACACCTGCTGGAAAGCCTTGTGGACAGCGGGGTGCGCGTCTTCTACCAGCCGCCGCCCTTCTCGCATTCCAAGCTGTTGCTGGTCGACGGCTACTATGCGCAGGTCGGGTCGGCCAACATCGACACGCGCAGTCTGCGGCTCAACTTCGAATTGACGGTGGAGGTCTTCGACACCAGCGTCGTGCGGCAGTTGAACAGGCATTTCGACACGGTGCGGCGCATGAGCGAAGAGGTTCAGGCCAGTATGCTGGCCAGTAGACCCTTCGCCACGCGGGTGCGGGATGCCCTGTTCTGGCTCTTCTCTCCGTATCTGTGAGCAGACGGGGAGGCATGGGCGCATGGTGGCGATCCCTGTCCGGGACATGCCGGAAAATGCCATGAAATGACCTTGTCTGGCGGCATGTTGCGTCGGGGCTTGACAGCCTCTGCGCCGTGCGTATGTAGGGGGTCGCGCGACACCTCGTGTCGCAGACGTCAAGCCTGAAGAGGTATCCCCGCTGATGCTTCGTTTCCCCTTGTTCCTTGCCATGCTCATGGTGCTGCTCCTGCCCGGAGACGCACTCGCCTGGGGGCCGGGTATCCACATGGCTACGGCCTCGTGGCTTCTCGACCATCTGCCCCTGCTGCCCGCCGCCCTCGCACAGGTGGTGGGGGCCCATCCCGCCGCCTTCCGCTACGGTTCGCTTTCCGCCGATATCTTCATCGGCAAGGGGTGCAGGGTGAAGCCGGGGCACAGCCATAACTGGTCGACGGCGCACGCCCTGCTGGACGAAGCCGACACGCCCGAGTTGCGTGCCTATGCGGCGGGCTATCTCGCCCACCTCGCTGCGGACACCGTGGCCCATAACCACTACGTGCCCAACCTGCTGCCCGGCACACCCGGCAGCGGCAAGTTCTCGCATGTCTACATCGAGATGCAGGCTGACAGGCTTGTGGAGTGGGACGGTGCCTCGTACAGGCTCTTCGATGCCATGTCCGAAGCCGATAGCGCCCTGTTGCGTGCCACGGACAAGGCCGCCTTGCCGTTCCGTCTCAAGAAGCAGCTGTTCCGCGGTAGCGTGGCGGTGGCGGGGCGTCAGTCGTTCCGGCGTTCCTTGCGCATCGTGCACAGGATGATGCCCCACGCTGCCGACCGTGCCTACCTCGGCATGATGCTCGACATCAGCGCGCGTGCCGTGGTGGACGTCTTGCGTGACCCCTACGGTTCCGCCGTGCTTGATATCGACCCCATAGGCAGCGAGGCCCTCGATACGGCCCGTACAGCCTGCCGGTGCGCCACGCCGCTGGCCTTCCTTACGGTCGACCGCGAACTGCGCTTTCCGCTGGACGCCCGTCTGGCGTCCCTTCCCGCCTCTGGCGTCCCCTCGGGCAAGTCTGCCCACGCAGCCTGAATCCTGCCTGAGTCCTGCCCGCGTCCTGTTGCGGCTGATGGTGGATGCCTGTCGCCTTGCACCGGGCAGGGGCGTTGTCCTCTGCCGTCTGTCAGGCTGTCCTGCATAGGCGGTCTGCGCTGCGCGTCTCTTGCCCCGTCAGCGGCAGATGCTCTTCGCCTCGCCCCGTCGGTTCCAGCGTCGTTTGCAAGACCCTGCCGATGCAGGTCAGAGCAACGCGGAAAGCACCGAGATGGCAGCCGCCCCTATCACGACGATGCCGGGGTCGACCTTGCGCCACAGCGCCACGAAACCTCCTATGGCAAGGAGCGCCGGGAGTGGTTCGGGAGGCAGTGAGCGGACCACGGCGACCACCAGTGAGAACAGAAGCCCCGAAAGGGCGGCGAGGCTGGCGCGTACGCCGCGGTGATACAACCGGGAGCGTTCGATCAGAGACACCAGCGTATCCGCCGTCAGCAGGAAGAGCAGTGACGGGGTGAAGATGGACACCGCGGCGATGACGGCACCGAGAAGCTGGTCGACCCGCCATCCGATGAAGGCCGATGCCATGATGATGGGGCCGGGAGTTACCTGCCCGATGGCGATGCCGTCGAGAAAGGCCGAATCGGGCATCCAGCCCCGCAATTCCACCACCTCGTGTCGCATGACGGGCAGCGATGCCAGCGCACCGCCGAAGGCCACGAGGTCGGTACGCATCATGGAGACGGCTAGCTCATACAGCCGTGGTGCAGCGAGCGCCAGCACCACGAGGAACGTCAGCGTGAGTGCAAGACCCGCCGTCAGTCGTATCGCACCCTTCCTGAAGTTGCGGTTCTCCCGGGGGCAGCCAGCGCCCGGCATCGTCTGTGCTGTCTTGGTGCAGGGCTGTGGCACGGGCACATCCTCCTCCCTGTAGACGAGGAGTCCGGCGGCGACGGCGAGGCCCAGCGGAAGCAGCGGGTGCAGTTCAAGGAGTGCCAGTCCGCATACGGCAAGGGCTATGACCCTGTCGGCCCACGACCGGAGATAGCGAACGGCGAAATCCATGCCGCCATGCACCATGATGGCGAGTGTCACAGCCTTGATGCCCGTGAACGCGTGCTGGAAGGCCGGAAGTTCATGATTCTGCCAGTACAGTGCGGCAAGGGTCGTGATCATGGCGAAGGCGGGCAGTACGAAGCCTGCGAAGGCTGTCAGCATGCCGGGCACACCGCGTAGCTTCAGTCCGCAATGCGCCGATACCTGCATGACCGTGGCACCCGGTACGGCCTGACAGATGGCGACCGTGGCCTTGAACGATTTTTCATCGAGCCATCGACGCCGTTCAACGACCATGCGCCGCACATGGGGCAACATGGCGGGGCCTCCGAAGGCCGTCAGACCCACGCGCAGGAAGGAGAGGAACAGGGCCGCATGGCCGGGGGGGCGGTGTGGTGCGTCATCGGGCTGAGGTGCCGCCTCGTTGGCGACTGCCGCTGTGCCGGTGGCGTCGCCCTTGGCAATCTCATTCGTGTCTCGTCCGCAAGGGCCTTGCCCTTCAGGCGGGGCATGATGCCCTGCGTGTTGCGCCGTATCCGCCATGTTCTTCCATCCTTCTGCGAAAGTACAATGCCATGGGCTTGCAGGCGTCGGGTACAGGCACGTGCCCGTGAAAAGCATGAACCGACGAAGATGATCCAGTTTGCATTTCTTTCTGGGACCTTATCGTGGGCACTCCCTGACGCAATGGGCTACCAAGGAACGCCGTCCATGTTGAAGGCCCGCAAAGGGTATCCTGCGTACGGCGCACGGGGCGGGCTGCTGTAAGGTTCGTGCAGGGTACGCGGTATCGGCGTGGTGCCTTCTTGCTTCGATGGTCTTTTGGCTGCACATCATGAAGCGGGTGCGGGCGGGGCATATCCCGTAAGTGCCCCACGGTCTGCAGCCAAGCCGCCGGGTGTTCATGGACGTTGGCCTGGTCTGTCATGACGTTTCATGTCGTTCCGAATCCACCCTTGAAGCGTAACCATGTAACCTTCTCCGGCAGGGGGCGAGCCCATCGGAGTACAGGAGAACGCCATGCATCATGATATGATTGCCATTACCGCCGAAGTCGTCGCAAGGGAAGGGCATGAGGCCAAGGCCGCTGAACTTCTTGCAGGACTCGCCGCCGCCACCTCACACCATGCCGGAGTGCTGCGGTACGAGGTGCAGCGTCAGGCCGGAAATCCGCGCGTATTCATGGTGGTCGAACTTTGGGCCGACCGTGCCTCGCTGGAGGCGCACAAGAATACGGAGGATATGCGGTGCTTCATCGAAGCTGCCCCGGCAGTACTCGAAGGCGCATGGCTTGTGCGTGAATGGCAGGGCGTTGCGGCGTCTGTAATCCCCGCAGCGTAGGTTCTCTGCCCTGTCCCGGGACTTCTCGGATGTGTGACCGGCGTATACGCTTCAGGGCTGGCGCCGGTATCTTACATCCGGGGCGGGATGCGGACGAGGATGTCTTCGGGCAGCTGTCTGCCTGACTGCTGACGCGCCTTGCGCCGGGCCATATGCCAGCCCATGTACCAGTCCCCGTGCTGGGGGGCCGTAGGCAGTACACCTTGTCGATGGCTTGCCCGAGTGCCCTTGGTGTCACGTTCATGCGGTGACAGACGTTGGCAGCGAAGTGCAGGGCAATGAAGTGAAGACCGGGCTGGCCTTGTCCGCAACGATGGGGACAGCCTGAACATGAGAAGGGGCACGGCGTTCGCCGTGCCCCTTTGTCAGACATGGTTGCAGGTGCAGCTGCCGCTATTCGGAAGCCGTCTCGGCAGCCTGAGGGGCCGCAGGCGCCTCGGCCTTTTCGGCCTTCTTCGAGCGGCGGGGCGTACCCTGCAGCTGTACCACGAACTTCTCGGGGGCGGGCGCGCGGTGCACGTTCACCATCGAGAGGCACTGCGTGGGGCAGGCATCGACGCATACAGAGCAGTAGACGCAGGCGAAGGGGTCGCAGTCCCACGTGCCGGCCTTGGGGTCGACCGTGATGCACTGCGAGGGGCACTTTATCTGGCAGCTCTTGCAGAAGATGCAGTCTTCGATCTTGTTCACGAGACGCCCGCGGAAGCCTTCGAAGGCCGGACGGGTCTGGAACGGATAGAGCCGCGTCGCGTACTTGCGCGACAGGTTCTTGAGGACGTTGCTGAGCATGTACATGGTGTTGTCTCCCTGCTGCTAGCGCTCTGTGCAGCTGATGCACGGGTCGATGGACAGTACCGCCACGGGCACGTCCGCCAGTTGCAGACCGCCCATGATGGCGAGCAGCGGCGGGATGTTGGCGAATGTGGGAGTGCGGATGCGTACACGTTCAAGGTGCTTCGAGCCGTTACCCTTGACGTAGTACATGAGCTCGCCACGCGGCTGTTCCACACGCGCCACGACTTCACCTTCCGGCTTGCCGGGAACCTTCACGGAGAGTTCGGTGTCCGGAAGCTTGGAGATGGCCTGACGCACGAGGTCTACCGACTGGAGCACTTCGAGGAAGCGCACCTTGCAGCGTGCCCACGAGTCGCCGTCGGGTACGGCGATGGGTTCGAAGTCGAGTTCGTCGAAGGCCGCGTACTGCAGCTGGCGGGCGTCCTGCGCCACGCCGCTGCCGCGCAGCATGGGGCCGACGGCACCAAGCTGGATGGCCTGCTGTGCGGTGAGTACGCCCACACCCTTGGTGCGCTTGCACACGGTGTAGTCGTCGAGGATGGTGGTCATCAGGGCACGGATTTCGCGTTCGAGGTGGTTCATCTCGTCGAGAATCCACTTCTGGTGTTCAGGCGACAGGTCGCGGCGCACACCACCCACGATGTTGGTGGAGATGACCACGCGGTTGCCCGCTGTGGCTTCGTTGATGTCCATGACGCGCTCGCGCACTTTCCAGAACTGCATGAACAGGCTCTCGAAGCCGAAGCCGTCGGCGAAGAGACCGAGCCACAGCAGGTGGCTGTGGATACGGTGCAGTTCCGACCAGATGGTGCGCAGGACCTTGGCGCGACGGGGCACTTCGACGTTCATCATGCACTCGAGCGACTGGCAGTAGCACATGGCGTGGATGCACGAGCAGATGCCGCACACGCGCTCGACCACGTAGACCATCTGGTTGTAGTCGCGGATGGAGGCGAGGGTCTCGAGGCCGCGGTGGACGTAGCCGAGGGCCGGAATGGCTTCGACCACGGTCTCGTCCTCGACGACCAGCTTCAGGTGCAGGGGCTCCGGCAGAACCGGATGCTGCGGGCCGAAAGGAATGATGGTGCGGGACATGGGACCTACCTCTTATGCCTTCTTCTGGATGGTGGAGATCTTGCAGAACGGGGCGGACATGCTGCCCGTGATCTCGTCATCCAGGTAGAGGGTCCTGTTGAAGTCGAGCACCAGACCGTCAAAGGTCAGGCCGAACTGGTCACGGGCCTCGTTTTCGATGAGCAGGGCGGCGAAATACACCGGCGTCAGGCTGGGGATGGGCTGGTCCTTGGGGGTCGTCAGCCGGTAGTGCACGAACTCGAGGTCCTTGTCGAAGTGGTAGATGATGTCGACGTTGCCGTCGCCAAGATCGACCACCGAGTAGGTGACGAGCCTGTAGTCCTGCTCGAAGAGCGCCTTGGCCTCGCCGACGATGGCGTCGATGGCGATGGGTTTGGCGTTCAGTATCTCGGTATGGTTGGGCATGGTGTTTCCTCGTCTTAACGTCGTGAGAGGCTTGCCTACTCGATGACGGTCACTTTGGGCATCTCGGCGAGACCAAGCTTGGCCTTGACCACCTCAAGCGCGGTGACCACGCCGTCGATGATGGCCTCGGGCTTGGCCGGGCAGCCCGGCACATAGACGTCGACGGGGATGACCTGGTCGACGCCGCCGACGACGTTGTAGCACTCGCGGAACACGCCGCCCGAACTGCCGCAGGCCCCGATGGCGATGACGGCCTTGGGGTCGGGCATCTGGTCGTAGATGTTCTTGAGCACCTTCTTGTTGCGATGGTTGACCGTGCCGGTCACCAGCAGTACGTCGGCGTGCTTGGGGTTGCCCACGTTGATGATGCCGAAGCGTTCGACGTCGAACACGGGGGTAAGGCAGGCGAGCACTTCAATGTCGCAGCCGTTGCACGAACCACAGTCGAAGTGGACGACCCACGGGGACTTGAGGCGGCCCTTGTTGATCCAGTCTTTGATGAGACTCATCTCTGCCTCCGCCTAGCTGACGTACAGCCAAAGGATGTTGAACATCGACAGCACGAGGCCCACGCCGAGCGCGCCCTTGAGCATCCACTGCCACGTCATGCGGGCAGTGATGTTGTCGATGAGCACTTCGATGAAGTAGGTCACAGCCAGAAGCAGCAGCATGCCGGTCAGGCTGGTGTGCCAGAACAGGGTGCACAGGCCGAGAATCAGCACCACGTCGAACCAGTGGCCTATCTCAAGCAGTGCAAGGTGCGGGCCCGAGTACTCGGTGAGCACGCCGCGCACGATTTCCTGATGCGCGTGGTGACATGCGGAGATGTCGAAGGGCGACTTGCGCAGCTTGATGGTCAGCGCATAGCCCAGCGCGATGAACAGGAACGGCATCTGCGTGAGCAGCGGCTTTTCCAGCGCGTAGACGTCGGAGATCATGAAGCTGCCCGTGGCCATGGAGATGCCCACGAACACGAGGATGATCAGCGGCTCGTAGGCGAGCATCTGGATGAGCTCACGCTGTGCGCCGACCTGGCTGTAGGGCGAGTTGACCGACAGGGCACCCACCACCTGGAAGACCGCGCCCACCGTCATCACGAAGAAGAGCAGCAGCAGGTCGCCCTGCATGAAGAACAGGAAGACCGCAAGGGCGGAGGAGACCACGTAGATGTAGGCGCACAGCACCTGCCACGAGTTGACCACCATCGGCGCTTTGCCGAGGAGCTTCAGCACGTCGTAGAAGGGCTGGAGTATGGGCGGCCCGAAGCGCGACTGAAGGCGGGCGGTGATGCGACGGTCGAGACCGGCGATGAGACCGCCGAGGACGGGCGTGGCCGCAAGCCCGATGAGGGCGAGGATGAGTTTGAACATTACAGCATCCCTCCGATCATGAGGATCAGAAGCACGATGGCGACGACGTTGCCGGGCTTGGTCAGCTGGGCTTCGCCGAAGAGCTTCTCAAGGTAGTAGTTGCCTGCGGCGTTGGGCACGAACTGGTTCATGGGGCCGTTGAAGCCGACCACGCCGTCCTGCGTCATCTGCGAGCCGCCCATGTAGGGCAGGCTTGCCGCCGAGTCGGGCGTGTTACGCGCGGCCCGCCATGCGTAGTAGAACCCGGCACCGAGGAGCAGGTACAGCGGGTACACGGCGAAGGCACCCATGGTGTTGCCGATGGTGCCGATGCTCACGCCGTAGGCGCTGGCCTTGGCGTACATGGCGATGGCCGGTTCGACGAGGCCGGTGTAGACGAACGGGGCGAGCAGCGAGAGCACCAGCGCGCCACCAACCAGCGAGACGAGGGGCAGCCGGATGGTGATGTCCTGTTCTTCCTGCATCGGGCCGAAGCCGGGACGCGAGCTGCCCAGCATGATGCCTGCCCAGCGTGCCCAGAACAGCACGGTGAGTGCGCTGCCGAGGGCGATCATGATGACCAGCAGCGGCATGGCAGACATGGCGCCCGCCGCAGACTCGATGGCCATCCACTTGGCGATGAGCATGCCGAAGGGCGGCAGCATCATGGTGACGATGCCGATGACGGTGATGACCGCGGTGCGGGGCATGCGCTCGAAGAGGTTGCGCATGTCCTCGATGTTGCGCGAGCCGATCTTCTGCTCGATGGCACCCACGCACAGGAAGAGCAGGCCCTTCGAGATGGCGTGGAAGATGATGAGCATCATGGCCGCTGCCACCGAAGCCGCCGTGTTGATGCCGGCACACGCCACGATGAGGCCGAGGTTGGCGATGGTGGAGTAGGCGAGGATCTTCTTGCCGTTGCTCTGGCCTGCCGCCAGTGCGGAGGTGACGATGAAGGTGAACGCGCCGAACAGCGCCACACCCGTGGAGAGGGCCGTCCCCGCATAGCCGGGGGCCATGCGCAGGATGAGGTACACACCGGCCTTGACCATGGTGGAGGAGTGCAGCAGGGCCGACACCGGCGTGGGAGCGACCATGGCTCCGCACAGCCAGCTCTGGAAGGGCAGCTGCGCCGACTTGGTGAAACCGGCGAGGCACAGCATGGCCATGGGCAGGAGCACGGCGGTGGTCCGCATCTCGGGTTCGACCGCACGGGCGAGGATGTCCTGCACCGAGAGGGTCCCCATGCCCTTCTGGAGGAAGAGCAGCGCGAAGACGAAGGCGACCCCGCCCACCATGTTCATCCACAGGGCGCGGGTGGCGTTGGTCTTGGCCTCGTCCGTGCCGTCATGCCCGATGAGCATGAACGAGCACAGCGTGGTGATTTCCCAGAAGAAGTACATCCATGCGAGGTTGTTGGAGAGCACGAGGCCGTTCATGGCGCCGAGGAAGAGCACGACGAAGAAGAAGAACCGGGGCTGCTTCGTCTGGGGCAGGTGCAGGTGTTCTTCGTGCTCTTTCATGTAGCCGAGGCCGTATACACAGATGAGGCCGCCCACAAAGCTGATGATGAGCACCATCGTCAGCGAGAGGCTGTCCACGTAGAAGCCGGGTACGGTCGCGCCATGATCCATCAGGAAGAACTCAAGATAGATAAGGCCAACTATCTGCAGCACAGTCATGCCCATGATGAGCAGATGCCGCATCTTTGTACCCAGATACAGGATGTAGAAAAGCAGCGCGAAATCGAGGAAGGCTATCAGCCCGTCGAGTCCGATCCCGAGAAACGACTTCGGGGCGAACATTATCGGGCCGCTTCCTGCCATTCCGAGAGCAGACAGGGCCGTGACCGCCACCGCACCGGGGACGATCAGACGCCGTGCCGCTTCTCCCCTGACGAAATAGACCGCTAGGGCCGCCAGAAGAGGAAACGCGACGCATCCGAAAACAAGGGTGTCCAGCATACGCACCTCGTACCATGAAAAGGGGGCAGCAACCTCTACCGGGGAGATCGGTTGCTGTCTGTCGTTGCACGTCCTAGGGGGGACGTGAGCCCTTGGATTCCCGCACCGAATGTAATGTCGCAACTACACGAATGCGTCAAGGGTAGTGAAAAAAAATCAGTAGGTTGTGTAATCAGTCGAAGTGCTGCGGTAGGAATTGAAAACCCTGCACTGGTGCTTGCCCGAATTGCCGCATGGCTGCTTGATGGGAGCCAAGCTTGTGCTTGACTTGGCTAAACGGTCGTTTAGAAAGGCGGTGGAGGAAGACCGTATGCAAGGCGGAAGTCGTGAGAGATTGCTCGAAGCCGCAGGAGAGACCTTCGCCGAAAAAGGCTTCCACAGGGCGTCGTTGCGGGAGATATGCACCCGCGCCGGTATGAACGTGGCGATGGTGAAATACCATTTCGGCGACAAGATGGGGCTGTACCGCGAAGTGTTGCATGCGACCTTCGATGCTGCGGCAAAGGCAAGGATACAGCGTACGCTGGTGGCATGCCCACGTCAGAGGCTCTATGACTTCATCCATGACCAGTTGCTGCGCGTGCGGGGCGGACGACGACCGCCATGGTACAATCGTCTCATGGCGCGTGAGCTCGCCTCGCCTTCCCCGGCGCTCGACGAACTTGTCGCGCGTGGCATCCTGCCCGTGTCACGCGAGTTGCGAGGCATCGTGATGGATCTACTTGGCGAGGGCGCAACAGACCGGGAAATCACATTGCATTCGCTTTCAGTGGTGGGACAGTCGCTGCATCATCATCACGCACGGGCCATCATCGAACGTCTCTATCCAGACCTCACCTATACGCAGCGAGACATCGCCGCTTTGGCTGAACACATCGTGCGTTTCTCTCTCGATGCCCTTGATGCAGCCAGGAAGCGCATCACGGAACGGGCCCACGGCGCACAGGATAACGTTGCCGAGAGAGGCGTTCTCCATTCCGGACGGGATGTTGCGCATCCTTCGGATGCCGGCTGACATGTTGGCACAGAGTTCTTTTGCATCATGCAAGGCGGCGATTTTGCCTCATCCCATCCCTCGGCCCGGCACATTCTTCGTCTGAGTCCGCATCGTAGCGCCGCGATGCGGATGCCCTGAACGAGTCCAGTCGCAACAACAGTAGAAGAACATCATGAACGGATTATCATGCTGTTTCCGGGCAGCCGAAGGCTTCCGGACGGTTCAAACTGCAACGAACGGAACCACCATGAACGACCATTCTGCCATGCGCGCCGTCTCCTCCTTCTCGACAATGGCCTCGGTGCGTCGTGTGGCATGCACTCTGCTGGCGTGTTGCCTCGTGGTCGCGGGCGCGTGCTCACGCGATGAGGGCAAGGCGAAGGGGGCGCGCGCCAAGGGCCCGGCACCTGTGACGGCGGCTGTTGCCGCCCGGCAGGACATCCCGGTGCGTCTCAAGGCCGTGGGCAATGTGGAGGCATCCGCGACGGTGCAGGTGCGGTCTCGCATCACGGGTGAACTCACGGGCATCCATTTCCGTGAGGGCGACGACGTGCGCAAGGGGCAGAAACTCTTCACCATCGACCCGCGGCCCATGGAGGCGGCCCTGCGCGAGGCGCGTGCACGGCAAGAGCGCACCCGTGCCCAGCTGACCAAGGCGGAGGACGACCTCAGGCGCTTCGCCAGCCTTGTGGAGGGCGGTTTCGTCAGCCGTGAGCAGTATGAGCAGATACGCACCACCGCCGAGGGGTTGCGCGCGTCGCTGCGCGAGGCTGAGGCCGCCGTGGAGAGTGCGGCCCTGCAGCGCGACTACTGCATCATCACCGCACCGGCCGATGCCCGGGCAGGGGCCGTGGGCGCGCACATCGGCAACATGATCAAGGCCAATGCCGACGACTGGCTGGTGACGCTGGACACCGTGGAACCCGTGTACGTGAGTTTCTCGATTCCCGAGGTGCACCTCCCGGCGGTGCTTGCCTTGAGGCAATCGGGCACTGGCAGGGTGCTTGCGCGCCCTGACGGCGGGGACGAGGTGGAGGGCCGACTGGACTTCGTCGACAACAGCGTCGACACGGCGACGGGCACCATCCGTCTGCGGGCCACCTTCGACAACCGGACGCGCAGTCTGTGGCCGGGGCGTTTCGTGGATGTCCGCCTTACGCTGGCCACGCACAAGGATGCCGTGGTCGTTCCCTCGCGGGCCGTACAGGCGGGTGTGGACGGCCCCTATGCCTATGTGGTGGCTGACGGACGCGCCGAGTTGCGCAACCTCGCCGTGGGCGTGCAGGCGGATACGATGACGGAGGTGCTGCAGGGCATCGCACCCGGTGAGAAGGTGGTCGTTGAAGGCCTGATGCGGCTCACGCCCGGGGCCGAGGTCGTCATCCGGGCAGCGGATGCGGGCCGGAATGCGACAGCATCTCCAGCAGACACCACGGCGACGCCAGGCGGGCCATCCGGGGACACTCCGCCAGGTGGCGCGTCGAAGAGTGCTGGGGCTGCGGCTGAAAAGGGAGCGGCAGATACGGCAACCGACAGCAAGCAGGCAGGCGGCAACGCCGCACAGACGTCCGTGCCGACGCAGGGGCCGACGCAGGGGCCGACGGGCACGAAGGCTGCGGAGGCCCGCCAGTGAACGTCACGGAGTTCTTCATCCGCAGGCCGGTGACGACCACGCTCGTCATGCTGGGGCTGCTCTTCTTCGGCGTGATGGGCTACCGCCAGCTTCCGGTGAGCGACCTGCCCAACGTCGACTTCCCCACCATACAGGTGCGGGCGCAACTGCCGGGGGCGGACCCGGAGACCATGGCCTCGTCGGTGGCTGCCCCTCTGGAACGGCAATTCGCCACCATCGCGGGCATCGACTCCATGAGTTCCACCAACACGCAGGGCAACACGCGCATCACCATCCAGTTCAACCTTTCGCGTGACATCGACGCGGCGGCGCAGGACGTGCAAGCCGCCATATCGACAGCGCAGCGCAAGCTGCCGTCAGACCTGACCACGCCACCCAGCTACCAGAAGGTGAACCCGGCCGACCAGCCCATCCTCTTTCTCGCGCTCACATCGCCCACGCTTCCCCTCTCCAAGGTCAACGAATACGCCGAGACGCGCATCGGGCAGACCATCTCCATGGTCTCGGGGGTGGCGCAGGTCAACGTCTACGGTGCCAAGAAGTACGCGGTGCGGGTGCAGGTCGACCCGAGGCGGCTGAAGGCGCTGGGCCTCGGTATCGACGAGGTGTCCGCCGCCGTGGACAAGGCCAACAGCAACCTGCCCACGGGCACCCTGCAAGGCGAACACACGGCGAGCATCATCAAGGCATCCGGGCAGTTGTATGACGCTGCGGCCTACAGGCCCGTGGTGGTCGCCTACCGCAACGGAGCGCCCGTGCGTCTCGAAGAGTTGGGCCGGGTCGTGGATAGCGTTGAACAGGACCGCATCCTCAACTGGTTCAACGACGAACGGGGCATCGTGCTGGCCGTGCAACGCCAGCCCGGCACCAACACGGTGGAGGTGGTCGAATCCATCAAGAGGCTGCTGCCCGAATTCGAGCGGCAGTTGCCCGCCGCCGTGAAGCTGAACATCCTGTTCGACCGGTCCGAGTCCATCAAGGCGTCGGTGGCCGAGGTTAAGTTCACGCTGGTGCTCACGGTGTGCCTCGTGGTGCTGGTCATCTTCCTGTTTCTGCGCAGCCTGTCGGCCACCGTCATTCCCAGCCTCGCCCTGCCCATGTCGGTGGTGGTGACCTTCGCCGCCATGCACATGATGGGCTTCAGCCTCGACAACCTCTCTCTCATGGCCCTGACGCTGGCGGTGGGCTTCGTCGTGGACGATGCCATCGTCATGCTGGAGAACATCGTGCGGCACATGGAGATGGGCAAGACTCCGCTACGGGCCGCCCTCGACGGTGCGCGCGAGATAGGCTTCACCATCATATCCATGACGGTGTCCCTTGCGGCGGTGTTCATCCCCGTACTGTTCATGGGGGGCATCGTGGGACGGTTGTTCCACGAATTCGCCGTGGTCATCACCGTCGCCATCCTCCTTTCGGGCTTCGTCTCCCTGTCGCTCACGCCCATGCTGTGCGCGCTGTTCCTCAAGCCGCATGTGGGGCAGAGACGGCACGGGCGGGTATACAACGCGCTGGAGACCTTCTTCGAGACGCTGCACCGGGGGTATGAACGTTCGTTGCGGTTCACGATGCGGCACCACCGCATGACGTTCGGCCTGTCGATGGTGGTGCTTGGTGTCACGGTGTGGCTTTTCGCCGCCATGCCCAAGGGCTTTCTGCCCAGTGAGGATACCGGGCAGATTTCCGGCTTCACCGAGGCCGACCAGTCCGTCTCCTTCGGGCAGATGGTGAAGCTGCAGAAGACCCTGCACCCCATCATCGCGGCTGACCCCGGCGTGGACTCGTTCTCGTCCACCGTGGGCGCGGGCGGTCCCAACGTGGGCGGCAACTCCGGGCGTTTCTTCATCAGGCTGAAGGATTTCGACGAGCGCGACGAGCATGTCGACACCATCATCAACCGCCTGCGGGCCAAACTCTCCGGCTTTCCGGGCATCAACGTCTTTCTCGTCAACCCGCCCAGTATCAACGTGGGCGGACGCGCTTCCAAGAGCCTCTACCAGTACACACTGCAAGGGCCTGACACCGCCGAACTGTACAAGGCGGGAACGGAACTTGAGGCGGCCCTGCGCGAGTTGCCCCAACTGCGCGACGTGACCAGCGACCTCCAGATACGCAACCCCGAAGTGCGGGTGGACATCGACCGTGACAAGGCCGCCGCACTGGGCCTCAGCGTGCATCAGGTGGAGGACGCCCTGCAATCGGCCTACGGTACGCGGCAGGTCTCGACCATCCTCGCACCGGACAACGACTATCAGGTCATCCTCGAACTGTTGCCCGAATACCAGCGCGACGCGTCGTCGATGTCGTTGCTCAATGTGCGTTCCGCCAGCGGGCGTCTGGTGCCGCTGGATACCATCGCCACCCTGCGCCCCTCGGTGGGGCCGCTGGCCGTGAACCACTCCGGGCAATTCCCGTCCGTGACCCTGTCCTTCAACCTGCGCCCCGGCGTGTCCCTCAGTGAGGCGGTGCAGGCTGTGGAGGGCATCGCGGGGCAGTATCTCCCGCCCACCGCCACCGGAACCTTCCAGGGCACGGCGCAGGCCTTCCAGTCGTCCATGCAGGGCATGGCGATGCTGCTGTTCATGGCAGTGGTGGTCATCTACATCGTGCTTGGCGTGCTGTACGAAAGCTTCATCCATCCGCTGACCATCCTTTCCGGTCTGCCCTCGGCCGGGCTGGGGGCACTGGTGACGCTGTTCATCTTCGGCATCGACCTCAACCTGTACGCCTTCGTGGGCATCATCATGCTCATCGGCATCGTGAAGAAGAACGCCATCATGATGATCGACTTCGCGGTGGAGGCCGAACGCAAGAACGGTGCAAGCCCTTATGAGGCCATCCTGCAGGGATGCCTCATACGATTCCGGCCCATCATGATGACGACCATGGCCGCACTCATGGGCACGCTGCCCATCGCCGTGGGCTGGGGGCCGGGGGCCGAGGCCCGCCAGCCTCTTGGCCTCGCGGTGGTGGGCGGGCTGCTGGTCTCGCAGTTGCTCACGCTGTACATCACCCCCGTGTACTACACCTACCTCGATGCCCTGAGTCGCCGCATCAAACGGCGCATGGGGCGGGTGGCGCAGGACGTCGAGGCCGTGGCCTCCGGTGGTGACGGCGCATAGGGCCATGAAACGGCATTGAAATCAGGGAGACGCCATGTTCCTCGTACTCGTCCACTATACGAAACCGTTGTCCGACATCGATGCCCTGCGCCCTGCGCATATGGCCTTCCTTGATGAACACTTCGCCAAGGGCACGTTCCTCTTCTCCGGGCCGCGCGACCCCCGCGTGGGCGGGGTCATCGCCGCCACATGCCCCGATGAGCCCACCTTGCGTGCCCTGCTTGCCGAAGACCCCTTCGCAAGGGCCGGGGCCGCGACCTACGAGGTGATTCGCCTTGCGGTGAACAAGGCGGCCCCCGACCTCGCCCGCCTGCGCGACTGCTGAAAAAGGCCCGGCACCCTGCGCACGCGGGGCGTCTGTAGGTGGACACGAGGCCCTCGCTCACATTGGCCCCGGCACCCTGCGCACGCGGGGCGTCTTGGGGGCAAGGATAGCGAGGCGGCATGAGGCAGAACGAAGGGCTGTCGCCCGGACGCGAGGGCTGCGATATCACCCCCACGCCCGCCTTGCGCTGGCGGGGGACAGGGCAGACACTTCGCAGGATGAAGCGCCACGGCACTGCAAGCCGACACGGCGGCAGTTGCAGAGAGTGGTGCGGCATGGCATGACGACCCTGCCCTTCACGCCGTGAGGTATGGCGGGGCAAGGCCTGCGGGCCGTACCTTGCGTCCGTCAGTGTGTACGGCCCTGTGGTGGGCGCAACGCATTCCCGCACCGGCTTGTGCCTTTTTCACCGTCGTTTTCACCATGCATACCGTCAGCACGGCAGAAGCCGTCGCAGCAGGAGCCTTCGTGGACCTAGCCCTCTTCTTCCGTAACGAGGTCAAACCCGCACTGGGCTGCACCGAACCAGGCGCGGTGGCCTATGCCGCCAGCATCGCCGCCCGGCATTGTCCCGGCGAGCCTCTGTCGGTGGCGTTGTCACTCTCCCTCTCCATGTTCAAGAACGGGCGTGACGTGGGCATTCCGGGCACGGGCGGTCTGCGGGGCAACCGCCTCGCCGCCGTGCTGGGTGTGCTCGCCGGAGATGCGGACAAGGGGCTGATGGCGCTGGAACACATCGACATGGCGGTCGTGGAGAGGGCGCAGACGCTTCTCGATGCCGGAATGGTCACCGAAGAGGTTGTGGATGGTGTGCCCGGAGTCTATGCCGCTGTGACCCTGCGCTGTGCGGGGCATGAGGTCACGGTCACCGTGGCGGGGCGTCACGACCGTGTCGCTTCCATCGTGGTGGACGGCGAGGTCGTGGGCGGAGAGGGGATGGAACGTGCGCCCGAGGCGGACGGCACCCTGCACGGGGGCGCATCGTGCGAGCCTTCCGCATCCTTCACGAAACCTCCGTTGCCAGCCTACCTCGAAGAGTTGCGCGAGTGCGACTTCGCGCAGTTGTGGGACATGGCTGCGGGCATCGACGCCACACTCGAACAGGAGTTGCTGCGCGGGGCGGCCATGAACATGGCGGTGGCGCGCATGGGGCTCGAGTCGGGCTGGGGGCTTGGCGTGGGCCATACCCTTGCCGCACATGCGGAAGCCGCTGACCTGCACGCCCGCATCCGCTTCATGGCGGGGGCTGCCGCCGACGTGCGCATGGCGGGGGCACCGCAGCCCGTCATGAGCAGCGCGGGCAGCGGCAACCACGGCATCACCGCCACCGTCCCGGTGGCTGTCGCAGCCGAGGGCCTTGGCGTCTCCCCGCGTGTGCAGGCAGAGGCACTGGCCCTCAGCCATCTTGTGACCGGGTATCTCAAGGCCCACACCGGACGGCTGACCCCCATCTGCGGTTGTTCCGTGGCAGCGGGGGCAGGGGCTGCCGCAGGCATCGTGAAGGTGCTGGGCGGCAACGCTGTGCAGGCCGAAAGGGCCGTGGCCTCGTTGATGGCTTCACTCATGGGCATGTTGTGCGACGGGGCCAAGGGGTCGTGCGGGCTCAAGGTCGCCACGGCGGCGGGCGAGGCGTACGCCGCCGCGCTGCTGGGCATGGACGACCGCGGTGTGCAGCGGCCCGAAGGGGTGGTCAACCCTGACATCGCCACCACCGCGCGCGCCCTCGCGCGACTCAGCCGTGAAGGTTTCGCGGCTGCGGATGCGGTGATGGTGGAACTTCTGGGTGGCGGCAAGCACTGACATTGCCGGGGCACGGATTTTTTGACTTGTATGGGCAAGGGCCGCAGCGGAAGCTGCGGCCCTTGTGCGTTGTCGTGGGATGTCGCGTGGCCTGCGGGGCTGCCTGGCCCGGCTGGTGCGGACAGCGCGGTCATCCGGGCGTGGCGTCGTCTATACCCCCACCGTGGTGAAGGAGAAGGTGCGCACGTCGAAAAGCCCCCGGTCGGTGAGTTTCAGGGCCGGAATGACCGGCAGCGTCAGAAAGCTGAGGGTCATGAAGGGTTCGATGTCGCGCGATATGTGCAGCGTCTCGTGGGCGATGGAGAGCATCTGCGCGAAGGTTGCGCTCACTTCCGTCGCGGGACGGTCGGACATGAGTCCGGCAACGGGCAGCGGCAGGCTTGCCAGCACACGCCCCCCGGCGCACAGGGTGATGCCGCCGCCGGTACGTTCGAGTTCACGCACGGCAACGAGCATGTCGGCGTCGTTGTCGCCCGCCACCACGATGTTGTGCGAGTCGTGGGCCACGGTGGTCGCCACGGCACCGCCGCGCAGCCCGTAACCTTCG
Organism: Nitratidesulfovibrio vulgaris str. Hildenborough; assembly: GCF_000195755.1. Taxonomy (NCBI): domain Bacteria; kingdom Pseudomonadati; phylum Thermodesulfobacteriota; class Desulfovibrionia; order Desulfovibrionales; family Desulfovibrionaceae; genus Nitratidesulfovibrio; species Nitratidesulfovibrio vulgaris. The sequence goes on from NC_002937.3 coordinate 498,010, forward strand.
ATGATGCCCACGCCCACGTTGCCCGTTGCCTTGTGGCGTTCCACCACGGCCAGCTTCACGAGGCCATCGCCGGGGGTGAAGCACCCGGAGGCGTCGCGGGGCACGTCACGTTCAAGGGCGTCGGTCAGCAGCGAATGGGGTTGCAGACCGATGACCCGCGCCAGTCCTGTGGGCAGGGGCAGCCGGAAGGCCGTATCGTCGAGGGGGCGGATGTTCACCGTGTCGCGCACTGCCGGGTCGGCATGGTCGGGCAGGTCGACGACGACGGCCCCGTCACGGGCCACGAGGCGGCCCGCCGCGTAGACCTTGCGCACAGCGAAGCCGGTGAGGTCGTCCACCAGCACGAAGTCGGCCACACGACCGGGGGCCACAGCGCCACGGTCACGGAGGCCGAAGCACTCCGCGGCGTTGAGGGTGGCGATGGTCACGGCGGTGACGGGGTCGACGCCGTGGCTGACGGCGATGCGCAGATGGTTGTCGATGTGCCCGTCACGCAGGATGTCCGCCGGCTGGCGGTCGTCGGTGCAGAAGACGCAGCGGCGGGCGTTGCCGGGAGTGATGCCGGGGGCCAGCCGCGCCATGTCGCGTGCGGCAGACCCTTCGCGTAGCAGCACGTACATGCCGAGGGCGATGCGTTCGTGCATCTCGTCGACGGTGGTGCATTCGTGGTCGGTGGCGATGCGGGCGGCGGCATAGGTGGCAAGGTCGCGTCCCGCGAGGCCGGGGCTGTGCCCGTCCACGGTCTTGCCCCGGTCAAGGGCGAGGGCGATCTTGTCGAGCACGTCGGCATCTCCGGCGAGCACACCGGGGAAGTTCATCATCTCGCCGAGTCCTGCCACGCGCGGGTCGTCCATGAGTGTGGCGAGGGCGGCGGCGTCGAGCACCGCCCCGGCATTCTCGAAGGGGGTCGCGGGCACGCACGAGGGCAGGGCCAGACGCACGTCGAGGGGCAGGTCGCGGGTGGCGTCGAGCATGTAGCGCAGCCCGGCGAGTCCGCAGACGTTGGCTATCTCGTGCGGGTCGGCGATGACGGCCGTGGTGCCGCGCGCCAGCACGAGGCGTGCGAACTGGGCGGGCGAGACCAGCGACGACTCGATGTGCACATGGCCGTCGATGAGTCCGGGCAGCAGGTAGCGTCCTTCGGCGTCGAGGGTGGCGTGGGCCTCTGCCTCGAAGAAGCCGAGAAAGCGCCCGCCGCCGATGGCGAGGGGGGCTTCGACGATGCGCTGCGAGAAGACGTCGACGATGCGGGCGTTGCGGACGACAAGGTCGACCGGGGCACGGCCTGCTGCCATGTCGACGAGGTCGTTGAGAAGGGGGCGGTATGTCATGGAGTCTCCCGTTGTGTGGCATGTGGGCGCGGTGCGCACACCGCGAGCGGAGAGTATAGACGTTTCGGGCGAGGATGGCGAGACGCGCGGAAACGGAGGCGGGTTCGGGTTGCCGTTACGTGGCCGTCGTTGCGTCTGCATCCGCGCAGCGCCGTGTCGTGCCGTGTCGTGCCATGTCGTGCCATGTCGTGCTGTGTCGTGCCGGGGCGAGGCGGAGGTCTGTGACGGTCACGCGCTGCCGGTCACACCATGAAGGGGGGCCGTCATGGAAGGTGCCGTCATAGGGGGTGCCCTGACGGTAAGTGCAGCCGCCGCATGAGGGAATGCGGGGCGGGGAGGGAGATGAGGTGCGTCTCGGGCCGGACTGCCGCCACATGCCGCGCCGCAGGGGGTTGTGCGGCGCGGCATGGCGGAGGACGCCGCAGTGGGAGATGCGGCGTGGTGTGCTACAGGCGGGACCGCAGCACGATATCCGTGATGGGGCCGCGCGACCGTTCGCCCTTGAGGACGATATGGGCGTAGTTGCGGAACCCCTTGAGCTTCTTGACCACCCAGTTGAGACCGTTGTTCGATTCGTTGAGGTACTGGTTGTCGACCTGCCGCGTATCGCCAAGGCAGAAGCACTTCACGCCTTCGCCCATGCGCGTGAGAAGGGCGCGTGCCTCGTTGCGCGAGAGGTTCTGCATCTCGTCGATGATGACCACGGCATTCTCGAGGTTCATGCCACGCACATAGGCTATGGGCTGTATCTCGAACCGTTTGGGGTTGAGCTTCATGTTGCCCGCCTCCACACTCTGGAAGACGCGGTTGGCAGGGCGCAGGTCATGCAGCTTGAGCAGCAGGTCTTGTACGTAGCGGATGTAGGGGTGCATCTTCTCTTCGATGTCACCGGGCAGAAATCCCATGCGCGCGCCTATCTCCACCACCGGTTTGACGAGGTATATCTTGCGATAGGGCGTGTCCTTGCGTTCGAAGACGAGATGCAGCGCGGCGGCAAGGGCGAGGAAGGTCTTGCCGTATCCGGCTTCGGACTGGATGGAGACGATGTCGATGCCGGGATGCAGCATCAGTTCGAAGGCGAGGTTCTGGTGTACGCTGCGGGGAGCCACCTTCCAGACCTCGTGCTGCCATGTGACGGCGCGTGGGCCGTCCGGCCCGTGGAAGACGGGTTGCCCGTTCTCCCACCGGAAGCAGTTGGGCACGGGGTCTTCACCATCCATGACGAAGCCGGTGTAGCGTTGCGATTCGGACTGGAAAGGCACGGAGTCGCGGTAGCCCTCCACCGGGATGCCCCGCACGCGCGCCTTGAGCTGGAGAATGCGGTCGTTGGTGATGAGGATGGGGCTTTCGAGGGCGGAAGAGGCGATTTCGCCGAGGATGCGGTCGTCACCGATGGTGCCGGGGGAGGGGGCGACATCGTCCGCCAGCGGCGGGAGAAACGTCACCGCCTCGTCACCCACCAGTGCGTTGATGGCCTGCCCTACCACATGACCGATGCGCGGGTCGCGCTGGAGGCCGTCCAGCTCGGCAAGTACGGTCCACGGCACATGGATGCGATTCTCCTCGCCGTTGCGCAATGCGGCGATGCACCGTGGATTCTCGATAAGGACGTTGGTGTCGAGGACGAAGTTCTTCGAGGCCATAACGCTCCTTTTGCGTCATGATGCGCTGCCCGTGTCGCTGTTTGAAGGCGGTACGGTGACAGGAACGTGCAACGGGACGCGACGCTACGGGGTGTCTGGCGGTACCGGACGGCTGGTGGCTTCGGGCTATCGCCGTGCGGGCTCTTGGTCGTGCGGGGAGGCAGGGGCGGTGTCGTCGCGGCTGCGCCGGAGGTGACGCGGAGCATGCCGCGCTAGAACGTCATGGCCGTGGCACCGTTCAGTTCATGCAGTCCCGTGGCGGCAAGGTGGAAGAGGTCGCCAAGCGTCATGTGGCCGCAGTCGCCATGAACCAGAAGGCGTTGCAGCACGAGGGCGGTGAGCCATGCGTCGCCTGTGGCGTCGTGTGCGTCAGCCACATCGATGTCGAACACGCGTGCCACGGCGTAGAGGTCGGCGTCCTTCGTGGCGAGGGCTGCGGCGCGGGCGGGCAGCCTGTGGCGCAGGGCAAGGTGCAGGCCTCGCACGTCGAGGGTGCGGCGGGGCCACGGGCGCACCCCGTGGCGTTGCGCCGCGGCATCGAGGAATGCGGCATCGAGGCCCACATGCCACCCCGCGGGCACGCTGTCTCCACAGAAGGTGCGAAAGGCGGCAAGGGATTCCGCCGGGTCGTCGTGGGTGGCTGTCTCGTCGGGCAGGAGACCGTGCACGGCGATGGCATCCTCTTCCGGGGGCAGATGCGGGCGCATCTTCGCCTCGAAGCAGCGTCCGGCGAGGATGCGCTCACCGCGCATGGTCACGCCAGCCACGGCGATGATGGCGTCGCGGCGCGGCACAAGCCCCGTCATCTCAAGGTCGAGTACCACGAACGTTGCGGCGTGGACGGGTTGCCGCAGCCGTTCAGCCTCTCCCGACCACGGGGTGTGCAGCAGCGGCAGCCGCGTCAGTCCGTCCAGCAGGCGTGAAGCGACGCGTCTCGCCTTGTGCATGGTGCCTTCAGGGCGCGTCATGGTCTTGCCCTGCCCTTGTCCGCGGAGGCCGCGGCGACACAGTGTCCCGACCGTTGACGTGGTGGATGAATCTGGCGACGGCGGCTTCGGCCCTGCGCAGGGCGAGGGCTTCGAGGGGTGACCGCGGGGCGGACGGCATGTCGGTGGGGACTTCCGGGGCGGGGCCGCCACGGGCCGCATCGTGGGCGGTGATGAGCAGAAGCACGTCGAGGGCGCATCGTGCTTCAGGGTAGACCGAAGCCGTGTCTGGCTTCGCCTGTCCTTCTGCAAGGCGGAGGCGCGACCGCGTGCCGACAGCGTCGACGCCAAGGCGCACAGCGAGAAGGCGTACCGCATCCACGAGGGCCTGAAGCATGGCGTGCGGGTCGGGATGGCTGAGGGCCTGTCCGCGGGTCATCGCATCTGCCGTGGGTGTGTGCCGGATTGCGGGATGGGCGGCGTGACAGACAGCATGACGGGCGGCATCGCGCACTGTCGAGGTGAGCGATTCCGCACCGTGAAGGGTACGTGCGTCGCACAGGTCTGCGGTTGGGATGCGGGGGGCCAGCAGTGGCGGGCTGCCCATGCCGGAAGCCGAAAGGCCGGGGGGAGGGGAGGATGCGGTCGCAGACTCCCTAGCCCCACGCCCCGCCCGTGCGAGGGAGATGGACGGGGCGCTGCCGTTGACCCCGGCGGCATCACTGGCCTCCCCCTCGGCTTCGTTGGTGGCCTCTCCATTGGCACACAGGGCCATCCATCGGTGCAGGGGCAGCGTGAGTGCCGGGGCCATGCGTCCTTGCGGGTCGCGGGCAAAGCCCAGTGCCGCGAGTCCGTCGGTGACGAAGGTGGCTACGCTGCGGCAGTAGCGGGCTGCACGCATTCCTGTCTCAGGGGACGCCTCGTCGGGCGGGGGCATGAAGACGATACCCGTCCGTTGCACGGGGCGCAGCAACGCCTCTTCGCGGGCCGCCGGCCCGAAGGTCATGAAGGCGTAAGGCACGGGGGGCGGCCCCAGCGTCTCTTCCGCCATGTGGATGAGGCGTAGTGCAAGGCGGTCGTGCAGACGGGCGGTCACCGTGTGCAGTGCTTCGGGCCCGGCCCCTTCGCAAAGCAGGTCGAAGGCCAGTGCATCGACGCGGGTGGCGACCCCCACGAGGTCGGAAAGCCCCTTGGCCTCGCGCAGGGCTGCGAAGAGGGCCGCAGGGGATGTCCCGCGCAATGACAGGAGGTCGTCGGAGGACAGCAGACAGGGTGGCGTGTCGTCTGCACGGCTGTCGTGGGGCGACTCCCGGTGGTGTGTGCTGTCCCTGCCCTGCCCGTCAAACCTGTCGACCCCGGTGTGCCCGTCCCCCCCGCCACGTTCCCTGTCTCCGTCGTCCCCTTCTTGTGCTGCGCATCTCGCATCGGGGTGAAGCATGGCGTGAGGGGCTTCGCCATGCGCGAGAGTCTCGGGTACGACGGCCACATGGTGGATGCCACGTGCCGTCATGGCAAGCAGCGCGTCGAGGGCGGGTGTCTCGGGGGGCAAGGTGAAGACCGGCGATGACATGATGCCGCCTACGGGCTGCGCGCTGTCCCCACCCCGCGCCAGCACACGGGCTGTGAGGTCACGCACGGTGACGATGCCGCAGGGACAGCCGCCTTCGACCACCAGCACGGCACTGCCGCCGCTGTCGACCATGGCGCGTGCCGCTTCGCCGATGGCGTCGCCGGGGGCGACACACGGGGCGGGGCGGGTGGTGAGCGTTGCCAGCGTGGTATGGTGCCATGTGTCCGCCTCGTGCCGCGCCAGCAGGGTCGTCCGTCGCATCTCCGCCGCCGCCCTGTCACGAAGGGCCGCGCTGCAACGGGGGGCGAGCAGCGCAACAAGCCCCGGTGTGGTTGCAAGGGCGTCTGCCACGGCATTCCGTTCCAGAAGGATGCAGAGTACGTCGGTGAGGGCCGTGCAGGGTGCGGTGCCGGTCGTGTCGGTCGCGCCAGTCGCGTCGTCGAGCCATGCCCCCGGCGCGAGCACCGTTCCGGGCCAGCCGGGGCGAGTGGGGCCTTGCACCATCCCCTTGCGGATGAGGTGCAGGTGCGTGCCGATGTCATCAGGGGCTGCGGGAAGCCGCCCGCCCCTGGGGACGAAGAGTACCTCCGCCGTCGCGGCGACTCGCCGCAACGCACCCGAAGGGCAGTCCGAGAAGGGGGCGATGCCGCGCAGGAAGCCGATGATGTCTTCGGGGATCACGTGTCACCTCACCCGATGAGATGCAGCCCGAAGCGGTGTTCGAGCCATGACGCGAAGGTATCCACGACGATGAGGCAGCGCCGCAGCCCTTCGCGTTCCAGCGGGGCGAGGGCTCCCACGTCCAGCAGGGCGCTGCCGCCTCCCTTCGTGGCCTTCGCGGGGGAGGTTCCCCCGGAGGATGGTGCGGCTGCCATGACCAGCGATGTCGTGCCGGTTGCGTCGTGCAGGGCCTTTTCATCTGTCATCATGGCTTCCGTTGCCCACGACGGACCTTTCTGCTGCCGGTCTACGGGCTGGGCGTGGGCCTCGTGCGCGACCTGTCCCCGCAGGCGAAGCCCGAGCAGGACGTCCCACGCATGGGCGATGTCGTCGCCGAGTTCCCCGCCGGGAATGCCGCATTGCCTGAGGGCGGCAAGGCGCGACGCGGTATCGGAGGGTGACGTTATACCCCGGCCGGCAGCGTCGTTGTGCGATGCGTTGCCCGAGACGGATGCGCCGGCCCGTTCAAGGGCGAGCGCTCTCGCCCCCTGCATCAGGGTGAAGAGACCGCACCGTTTGAGGTCGATGTACTCGCCGTCCTTGCCGTCGCGGATGACTGGCAGCCGGTTGAACATGCCGAGCTTCGGAGCATGGCGCACGGCTTCGCGTCCCATGAGTCGCAGGGGCAGCGAGGTTGTGGCAAGGCGGTGGCAGAGGTGGTCGGTCAGGCGCGGGCAGAGGTCGAATCCGTCGTTGAGCCCGCGCAGGTCGGCAAGGATGGAGAGTGTGACCACGGCAGGGGCGTCGGGGGTGCGGCAGGCCCCGTCCACGACAGTGCGCCAGCTTCGCATGGTGCGTCGCCACGCGGGGCTGGAGGGCATGATGCCGTGAGGGCAGGGCGGCAGCCCCGCATGGACGAGCATCTGTGCCAGTGCCTCGCCGAACCGGGCGAACCATGCCGCCACTGCGTCAGGGGGGATGTCGCCGCTGGCGTCGGACAGCACGAGGGCCACATCCTGGTCGGTGGCGAAGAACTGTTCCCGTCGGGCGTGGCTGCCCAGCACCCCCACGGCGAATGGCGATGGAGGCGGGGTGGGCATGGTCTGGAGTGCGAGGTGGGCGGCGCGTGTCACCAGCCTGTCGCGCAGCCCTGCGACGATGCGACCCAGTCGTACTGCAGCGATGCCTTCGGACGTGTATCGGCGGATGAGACGATGCAGGGTCTCGTGCGCCATGCCGAGTGCGGTGGCGTCGGTGGAGGTGTCGATGGCCGAAGCCACGGCAAAGGGGCTTGCCGTATCACCGGACAACAGGTCGCGTTCCTCGAGGATGCCCCGGGGCGTGCCCTCGCCGGATACCACCAGCAGATGGCGTATGCCGTGTTCGGCCATGCGAAGCACGGCCTCGCCCGTGGTCGAGCCTTCACCGATGGTGACGACCCCTCCCCGCATGACCCGCCCGAGTGGGCGCGCGTGGGCCATGCCCCTGTGTTCGGCGACGAGGCGGGTGATGTCGCGTTCGGTGATGATGCCTTCGGGGCGGGTCGCCTCGCCCACCAGCACCGCCGAGACCTGCGCTTCTACCATACGCGCTGCCGCTTCGCCCAGTGACGTCTCACGGTCGAGGGTCAGTGGTGGATGCAATACCAGCGAGGAGAGGGGGGTGAGGCATGAGGGCGGTGAGGTGTCGGCACCCCCGGGGTCTCTCCGTCCGGGTGACGTTGGCGGGGCGGCGGGCCGTGGTTCCTTTGTCATGAGTCCCTGCCCTTTCAGGTTGCATCACTGTTGCCGGGGACATGTGGTGCGCTTTCGCCATCCGGTGGCGTATCCCTCCCGTCGTCGCAGGGAGGGATACGCCGTCTTGCGTTCGTCCTGTCATCCCATCATCGGCATCAGAGGGGAATCACTCCGCGCCTACGCCGAGGTAGTTGCGAATCTTCTGGGCGTCGAAGCGGGCGGACTCCTCACTGTCGGGGCGCAACAGCGACCCGGCGATTCCGGCCATGAACGCGGCGGGCATGGAAAGCAGGGCCGGGTTTTTGAGCGGGAAGGGGGCCGTGCCGAGGTGGAACACATCCGTCCAGACGGTGGGGCTGACGATGATGAGGCCCACGGCGAGAACGCCCCCGGTGACAATGGCCCACACTGCGCCGGTGGTGCTGCAGCCGCGCCACATGATGGACAGGAGGAGTGCGGGCAGGTTGGCACTGGCGGCGATGGCGAAGGCCAGTCCGACCATGAAGGCCACGTTCTGTCCCTTGAAGGCGATGCCCAGCAGCATGGCGATGACGCCGAGGGCGATGGTGGCGCGTTTGGCCACGCGGACCTCATCCGCCTCGTTCGACTGTCCGCCCTTGAAGACATTGGCGTAGAGGTCGTGGGAGAAGGTCGTCGCCCCTGCCAGCGTCAGACCCGCGACCACGGCGAGGATGGTGGCGAAGGCGACGGCGGCGATGAAGCCGAGGAACATGGTGCCACCTGTCACTTCCGCCAGCAGCGGGGCCGCCATGTTGCCGCCCTTGTCGAACATGCGGATGGCGTCGGGGCCGACAAGCATCATGGCACCGAAGCCGATGATGAAGGTGAGCACGTAGAAGTACGAGATGAGACCGGTGGCATAGAACACCGATTTACGGGCGGCGCGGGCGTCGGGCACCGTGTAGAAGCGCATGAGGATGTGCGGAAGCCCTGCCGTGCCGAACATGAGTGCCATGCCCAGCGAGATGGCGTCCCACGGGTTGGACACGAGGCCGCCGGGGGCCAGCATCGCCTCGCCGTGCTTCGCGGCTGCGGTCACGAAGAGACGGGTGGGGCTGTAGTCGAACTGCGCGAGAACCATCACCACCATGGCCGTGGCACCGCCAAGGAGCAGCACCGCCTTGGTTATCTGCACCCATGTCGTGGCCAGCATGCCGCCGAAGAGCACATAGGCCATCATGATGAAGCCCACGGCCACCACGGCGTATTCGTAGCGGATGCCGAACATGAGCTGCACCAGTGCTCCCGACCCCACCATCTGGGCGATGAGGTAGAAGCACACCGTCATCAGCGACCCGCACGCGGCAGCGATGCGTATGGGCTTCTGCCGCAGCCTGTAGGCCACGACATCCGCGAAGGTGTACCGGCCGAGATTGCGCAGGGGTTCGGCGATGAGGAACATCATGAGCGGCCAGCCCACGAGAAAGCCGATGGAGTAGATGAGGCCGTCGTACCCCTTCAGCGACACCAGTCCGGCGATGCCGAGAAACGAGGCCGCACTCATGTAGTCGCCCGCGAGGGCGAGGCCGTTCTGCAGTCCGGTGACGCTACGCCCCGCCGCATAGAATTCCGAGGCCGAACGGCTGCGGCGTGCCGCGAACCACGTGATGGCCAACGTGAAGGCGACGAAGGCGAAGAAGAAGAGGATGGAGACGGCGTTGGGCTGTCCGAGAGTGCTGGTGAACTCAGGCATGGTCGTCCCCCTTCATGCTTTCGACGATGGTTCGAACGTCGCTGTCGTATTTCGTGTTGGCCCACCATACGTAGATGCCCGTGAGAAGCGACGCGGAGATGATGATGCCGATGCCGAGTGGAATGCCCACGGTGAGACCGCTTTCGAGACGGGCGGTGAGCAGGTCGCGTCCGAAGGCCAGCAGCATGATGAACCCGAAGTAGATGACCAGCATGAGCGCGGTCATGGACATCGAGACGGTGCGGCTGCGGCGGACGAACAGGTCGAAGTGACGTTCGTCGGGGGCCTTGTGCGTTGTCGGGCCTGACATGGGATGCCTCCTTTCCTGTGTGTTCCGATAGGAAAGGAGCATATGTGTATTTTTGTATGGTTTCACTCCCATATCGGCAAGCGGCGCCCTGACATGGGACGAGTGCCGTTAACGGGCGCCAGGGCAGGGTGAATGCCCATGGGCGGCGCTGCCCGCGCTGGGCGTTGGGCGTCTGGGGCAGGTGTGAACGGTCATCCGCACGTGGTGGGCGGTGACCCGCCGTCGGGTGGCAAGACCAGACGGTGAACGGCATCAAGGCGGGCCGATGCGTCGCCAGTGGCGGGAAATGGCATGACGACGCCGAGAAGCATGGCGTGGGGCGGCACGCGGTTGCCACTGCGCCACGGTTGTCCTATAAGGGGCCGATAGTCTGACCTCTTTACGGAGAATTTCATGAAGCGCGCGCTCATCACCGGCATCACCGGGCAGGACGGGGCCTACCTCGCCGAATTCCTGCTTGCCAAAGGCTATGAGGTGCACGGCATCAAGCGCCGGGCCTCGCTTTTCAATACCGACCGCATCGACCACCTCTATCAGGACCCGCACGAGAAGCGCAGACGGTTCATCCTGCATTACGGCGACATGACCGATGCCAGCAATCTCATCCGCATCGTGCAGGAGGTGCAGCCCGACGAGGTCTACAACCTCGCGGCGCAGAGTCATGTGAAGGTGTCGTTCGAACTGCCTGAATATACGGCCAATGTCGACGCACTGGGGCCGTTGCGGCTGCTTGAGGCCATTCGCATCCTCGGCCTGGAGAAGAGCACGCGCTTCTATCAGGCCTCCACATCGGAGCTTTTCGGGCTGGTGCAGGAAGTGCCGCAGACGGAACGCACCCCCTTCTATCCCCGTTCCCCCTACGCCTGCGCCAAACTCTATGCCTACTGGATTGCGGTCAACTACCGCGAGGCCTACGGCATGTACGCCTGCAACGGCATCCTCTTCAATCACGAGTCGCCTGTGCGCGGCGAGACCTTCGTCACGCGCAAGATTACCCGTGCGCTGGCGCGGACGGTGCTTGGGCTGACCAACGGTCTGCATCTCGGCAATCTCAACGCCCTGCGCGACTGGGGGCACGCCCGTGACTACGTGGAGATGCAGTGGCTCATGTTGCAACAGGACAAGCCCGAAGATTTCGTCATCGCCACCGGACATCAGTATTCGGTGCGCGACTTCGTGGCCACGGCTGCAGGTGAACTCGGTCTTGCACTGGAGTGGCACGGCGAGGGCGTGGACGAGAAGGGTGTTGTCACGTCGGTGGATGCGAAGGCGCTGGAACGGTTGACCGGTGCCGCCGGGGCTTCGTGCCCCGTGAAGCCGGGCGACGTTCTGGTGCAGGTCGACCCGCGCTACTTCCGTCCCACCGAGGTCGAGACGCTGCTGGGCGACCCGACGCGGGCCCATGAACGCCTCGGATGGAAACCGCGGACGACCTTCGCCGACATGGTGGCGGAGATGGTCCGCGAGGACGTGAACCTCGCCCGCCGCGACGCCGTATGCAAGGTGGCCGGTTTCAGGGCCTTCAGTTACAACGAATAGTCTTCACGGGTGCGGCCTTCGGGCCGCACCCGCCGCCCCAGGGTCGCAAGGGCCTTCTCCAGTGCTGTGAAGTCGTAGGGCTTCTGCACATAGGCGTCGGCCCCTTTCGCCATGAACCGTTCTCGGTCGCCCTGCATGGCGTGTGCGGTCACGGCCACGACCGGAATGGTGGGGGGCAGTCCCGCGACCTGTCCCGTACGGATGGCCTGCAAGGTTGCCATGCCATCGAGGACGGGCATCTGGATGTCGAGGAACACGGCATCGAAGTGCTGTTCCGCGAGTGCCTGCAACGCCTGACTGCCGTCTTCCACGGCATGGGCGCGGTGACCCAGCTGTTCCAGCATCCGTGTCAGGGTGAGGCGATTGATGGCATCGTCTTCCGCCACGAGCAGGTACAGGGCATGCCTGTCGCCTTCATCCTCCGTCTCCTTGACCTTCCTGCCCTGCGGGCGCCGGGTCTTTCCGACCGGGATGGCGAAATGCATGGCCGTACCCATGTCCGGCGCGCTCTCCACTTCGATGCTGCCCCCGAAGAGTTCCATGAGTCTGCATACGATGCCAAGGCCGAGTCCCAGTCCGCTGTGACGGCGTGTGTAAGAGCCGTCCAGTTGGGTGAAGGGCTGGAAGATGCTCTCGATTCTGTCTTCGGGGATGCCGGGACCGGTGTCGCGTACGGTACAGAACAGGACGATGGCGTCGCCGCGCATGGAGGCTGTGGAAAACTCCACACGTACGCCACCCTTCTCCGTGAACTTGACCGCGTTGCCGACAAGGTTGAACAGCGTCTGCCGCAAGCGCAGAGGGTCTGTCCGAACGTAGGTGGGGGTACCGGGGGCAATGGTCGTCTCCAGCGTGATGCCCTTGCCTGTGGCGTCGAGGCTGAAGGTGGAGAACACCTCGTCCACCAGTTCCCTTATGTCGCAGGGGATGGCTTCGATGACAAGCTTGCCCGCCTCGATGCGGGAAAGGTCGAGGATGTCGCTGAGCAGTCGCACGAGGTTCTGCCCGGAACGGATGGCGGTGGTCACATACTGCCTCTGTTCGGGAGAGAGGGACGACAGTTCGAGCAGTTGTAACATGCCCAGCGCTCCGTTGAGCGGAGTGCGCAATTCGTGGCTGACGTTGGCAAGGAACTCGCTTTTGGTACGATTTGCCTCTTCGGCGCGTTTGCTCGCCTCGCACATGGATTCCAGCGCGTTGACCGCATCGGTGATGTCATAGCAGTAGCCGATGAAACCGGAGAAGGTGCCGTCGAGGTCGGGAAGGGGCTTGCCGCAGTCGACGAGCCAGCGGAATTGACCGTCGTGCCGCTTCAGGCGGTAGTTCATCTCGAATGCCTGCTGGAGTGCGAAGGCTTTCTGATAGATGCTGACGCAACGGTCGTAATCGTCGGGGTGCACTCCCCCGGCCCAGCCGTAGCCATACTCCTGTTCCATGGTCCGGCCCGTGAAGTCGAGCCATGTGGTGTTGAACCAGTCGCATGCACCAGTGGTGTCGCTACGCCAGATGAGCATGGGGGCGTGGTCGAGGATGCGCAGATACCTGTCGGCGGCATTATGCATGCGCGTCGCGTCGTATCGTCGTTCCGTGGCGTCCACGGCAACGCCGTACCATTCCGTGCCGCCCCCCCGTGCCGGAGTGGAGGTGGCCTGTACATGAACCCATTTTGTACCGCCTGTGCAATGCAGGGGGATTTCGACATCCACAGGCGTCCCTTCCCCGTCTGTCGCAGAGATGCCCGCAAGGATATGTGGCACGACATCCGGGCCGAACAAGGCGACCAGCGCGTGCGGGTCGGCTTTGATCTCTTCCTGCGACAGCCCGCACAACTCGACCGTTCCGCCGCCGACGTACTCGACCCTGATGTTACCATCATGCGGGGCGCACAACTTGAACACCACGCCGGGAACGTTACGCGAGACCTCGTCAAGAGAACGTGCCTCCTGCCGCATGGCTTCGGCATGTTTGACGTGGGTGATGTCCATGAAGGTGAGCAGCATATGCTCTGTCGCCCCTGTCTCATCACGGACGGCATGGATGCGTTGCTGGCACCACCTGCCATCCGTGAGGCGTGCCTCGCTGTCGTGTGTTCCCCCTTCACTGAGGCCAAGAGCCAGCGATTTGAAGAGATTGTCAGGTTCCGCAAGGCACGAGGCGATCTGTTGCAGCGGCCTTCCCACATCGTGGGGTTGCAGGTGGAAGATTGCAGACATGCCCGCATTGAAACGCCGCACCCGTAGCGATTCGTCCAGCGAGGCGATGGCGATGGGAATCGTGTCGAAGAGTTGAGCGTAGTCTTCTCCAAGAATGCGTAGCTGGTCGTTCTTGCGCTCGAATTCGGCGTTGACGGTGTAGAGTTCCTCATTGATGGAATGAAGCTCTTCGTTCGTCGCCTGCAGTTCTTCATTGGCCGAGAGCAGTTCCTCGTTGGTGGCCTGCAATTCCTCGTTGGTGACGTGCACCTGTTCGATACTGTCACGCAGGCTCGAACGTGTCTCGGCAAGTTCCGCTTCGAGTTCGGCGACCCGTGACGCCAGCAGTCCTGTGCCGTGCCCCGTCGCTGCGGGTTCGACAAGAGGCCGGATGAGCACAGGGTGCGATGACTGGAGCGCCACGTGGTAGTGCTTCCCGTCGGATGGCTTGTTACCGATGGGCATGACCTCGACATCCACGAGGCGGTCCCCGCCATTGCCCGGTACGCGGATGCTCTTGAAGCGGGCGGTCTCCCCGGTCGTAGAAGCCCGTTGCAGCGCGGAGGAGAGGGCAAGGCGCAAGTCGCCCTCGACCATGTCGGTGATGGGGCGGTCGGTGCGCCCGGTATGCTGCGTGAGATATGAGGCCCCGTTGCCGAAGAAATGCAGCACGGCGAAACGGTCGTCCACAAGCATGCCGTCCGGGGCGAAACGTTGCAGAAGCGCGTCGTAGTCGCGCAGCAGTTGTCGTTCAGAGGGTTGTGGCGAGGATGTGGCCAGACGGTGCGCGTCGATGACAGCCGGGTGCACCAGATGGGTTGCCGTCATGCCGAGGGTGTCGGGACGTTTCGTGAAGATGCGTAACCGCGGGTCGAGAGGTTCGAAGATGGGATGCAAGCGTCCTGTGGTCTCGCTCGCTCCCATGAACAGGACACCGCCGGGGCGCAGGGCCATATGCAACCGGGCGATGGCCCTCTCCTGTGCATCCACCCCGAAATAGATGAGGAGGTTTCTGCAACTGACGAGGTCGACACGGGTGAAGGGCGGGTCGGCGAGGATGTTGTGCTGCGTGAACAGCACCAGAGACCGCAACTCCGGGGCGACCCTGTAGGTCTCATCACCTTCGGGAATGAAGAATCGTTGCAGCCGTCGGGGTGAGAGGGCCTGCAGGCTGTCTTTCGTGTAGACCCCTGCCGAGGCGCGGTCGAGGGAGTGCCTGTGGACGTCGGTCGCGAAGATGGAGATGCGCCCCGTGAAATCGAACTGCGGGGCGGCTTCCAGCAACAGCATCCCGAGGGAATAGGCCTCTTCGCCGCTGGCGCATCCGGCGACCCACAGCCGGATTTCACCCCGGTCGCCCTGTTTCCTGAAAAGTTCCGGTATGACTGTGGCGGCGAGTGTGTCGAAGGCGGTTTCATCCCGGAAGAAGGTCGTCACCCCGATGAGCAGGTCGCGGAACAGGGTCTGCACCGCTTGCGGGTCGTCACGAAGGTGCCGGGCATAACCTTCGATGTCGGCATGTTGTTCAAGCCGGATGCGGCGCATGATGCGCCGTGCGATGGTGGCCGGTTTGTAGTCGCGAAAGTCGAGCCCGCCATGGCGTTGCAGCAGCGTGAAGATGGTCTGCAGCGCGTCGGGGGCAGGGCCTCCGGAGGCGGGGTCGGCAGGCAGGCCGGGATGTTCGAACGGAAGTGGCGAGCCCGATATGAAGGCGGCGAGTATGTCCGGCATTTCGTCTGGAGTGGCAAGCACGGCAGCCCGGCAGGCCGCGGCTGCTGCTTTGGGCATGCCATCGAAAGCCGCGCTTTCGGGGAGTTGGACGAGAACCAGACCTCCGGCGGCGGAGATGGCCTCCAGCCCCGACGCCCCGTCGGTGCCGGTGCCGGAAAGGACGACCCCTGCGGCGTTCTCTCCATACCATGCGGCGAGGGAGGCGAAGAAGGTGTTGATGGGCATGGAGGGGCGGTTGTCATATGAAGACTTGTCGCGCAGGATGAAACCGTCCAGCGTTATCTCCATCTCCTTGCCGGGCGGCAACAGGTAGATGTGGTCGGGTGCCGGGCACATGCCATCCTGCACAACGACGATGGTCATGACAGTCTGGCGGGCCAGCAGTTCATCCATGAAGCTTGGGAAATCGGGTGACAGATGCTGGATGACCACGAACGCGGCCCCGGTGGTGGTGGGCATATGCCTGAAGAGGCCCTCAAGGGCTTCCAATCCCCCCGCAGAGGCGCCTATGCCGACGACAAGGGGAAGATGCACGGCATCATGTGTGGTGGGGTGGTGCCCGGCACGCCCCTTCGCGGCGCGATGGCTGTCGACCTGCCGAGGCACGGCATTCTCTTCCGGCAACGTGCCGGAAGGCGCTGTTGGGGGAATGTCGAGACGGGGTGCAGCCATGAAAGGCCTCCGGTCGCATAGGTTGCGGCACAGAGACCAGACTAGCATGGAAGGAGGCTTGTATATCGCCGGACGGAAATTAATCATCGGCTCGGCGAAGTGCCGGACAGCCGATGCGTATCGACTGAAACGGGCTGTAACGAGGTAGGCAGAGCCTGTCGGCATACAAAACAGGAAAAGGGTCGCAACATGTGTTGCGACCCTTGCTTCCGATGGTGCCGAAGGGGAGACTCGAACTCCCACTGGGGAACCCCAACTAGACCCTGAACCTAGCGTGTCTACCAATTCCACCACTTCGGCGCGAGGGGGACGTATAGCCTGACATGGCATCGGGTGCAAGCGAAAAATGCGGCCTTGCCAAAAGAGCGGTGTCGCGGATGCCGGCAAGGGGCGTGAACGGCAGAGGCTACCCGCGCCATGGGCGTGGCCCCGTGTGCATCGGCAAAGGGGCGGTTGGCCTTGCCTGAAGTTCCCTGATGGCTTCACGGTGTACGGTGGACAGGATATCTCTCGCCGGAGACTCTGCCGCCCTGGGCTGCGGAGTCCTGCTGCCTGAAGCCTTCGGGGGCGGAAGCTGCAAGGATGTCGCAACGTCCAGTCCGGACCCCTCGCCCCGTAAGGGACATCCTCTGACAGGTATGCAAGATGTGCTGCCGGGAGAGGAGGCACATGCATGGTCGTATGCCTTGAAGGCGCAAGCTTGAACCGCAGGGCCGTTTGGGGTAGCAAGAAAAGCCCGCACGGCCCGCCTGCGGGCGACGTCCCACGCATACAGGAACCACATGGAAATCGCGCGCGAACTGCAAGAGATAACCCTCGACCTTTCACGGGGGACATGCGTCACCATCGGCAACTTCGACGGTGTCCATCAGGGACACCGCAAGCTCATAGGCCGCACCCGACAGAAGGCTGCCCTGCGCGGCATGCCCTCGGTGGTGGTGACGTTCTGCCCGCATCCCCTCCGGGTTCTGGTCGGCCCGCATACGCCGCCGCTCATCACCGACTACGACAAGAAGCTAGACCTGCTTGAAGGACTCGGTGTCGACCTCGCGCTCATGCTGCGTTTCACACGCGAACTCGCCGCCCTTGAGCCGGAGGACTTCGTCCGTACCGTGCTCGTCGAAGGGCTCAACGTCCGCGAACTGGTAGTGGGCTATGACTTCTCGCTCGGCAAGGGGCGCAAGGGCAACGCCGAAGTGCTGGCGCAGCTGGGCGCCCGCTACGGCTTCGAGGTCGAACAACTCGACCCTGTCATCGTCAACGACGCGGTGGTCAGTTCGACGCGTATCCGTGACCTCATCCGCGCCGGAGAGGTATGGGAGGTACGCCCCCTGCTGGACAGGTTCTACGTGGTGCGCGGCAAGGTCGTGCACGGCATGGGGCGCGGTGGCAGGCTGCTTGGCTTTCCCACCGCCAACATCGAACCGCGTGACGAACTCCTGCCCATGCCCGGCGTCTACGCCACGTGGGTGAACGTCGATGGCGCGTTGCACAGGGGGGTGACCAGCATCGGGCACAACCCCACCTTCGGCGACGAACGCCTCTCGGTCGAGACGCACATCCTCGATTTCGACCGCGACATCTACGGCTGGGACATCAGCGTCGCCTTCGTGCAGCGCCTGCGCGAACCCAAGCGTTTTTCCGGCCCCGAAGAACTCGTGGCGCACATCCGCCACGACGTGAGCCTTGCACGGCAGATTCTCGACGCGCCAGAGGCGAGGCTGTAGGCCCGTGTTACGCATCCTGGCCACCCCATGGCGCGAATTCGCGCGCCTGTATTCCTCGGTGGCCTTCGTGCGCCTTGCGGTACTCGGCATCGGCCTTGGCGTGGTGTCGGGGTGCGCGGCCATGCTCTTCTTCCTAGGCATCGAGTACGCCAAGCATCTCATCCTCGTTGCATGGGCCGGTCTTTCGTTGCCAGCCCCCGCGGGCGAGGGGCTGTTCCATGACGCAGCGGCGGGCGGCGCGTATCGTCCGTGGGTCATTCCACTGGCCACCTGCGCCACGGGCCTTGTCACCGGCTGGCTGGTGCAGCGTTTCCTGCCGGACAGTCTCGCGGGCATGACGGACGGCACCGACGCCATGATTCGCGCCTTTCACAGGGGCAAGGGCGTCATCCGCAAGCGTGCCCCGTTCATCAAGGGGCTGACGTCCATCCTCACCATCGCATCCGGCGGTAGCGCCGGGCGCGAAGGGCCCATCTCGCAGATAGGCGCGGGGTTGGGGTCGTTCGTGGCCGACAGGCTGCACCTTTCCACCAAGGAACGGCGACTGCTCATGCTGGCGGGGGCCGCGGGCGGCCTCGGGGCCGTGTTCCGTGCGCCCCTCGGCGGTGCACTCACCGCGATAGAAGTGGTCTACCGCGAAGATTTCGAGGCAGAGGCCATGCTGCCCGCCATCCTCTCCTCGGTGGTGGCGTATACGCTCTTCGCCTACGTCTTCGGTACGGAACCCATGTTCGCCATCCCGCGATTCAGCTTCAGCGACATGCGCGAACTTCCGTTCTACCTCACCCTCGCGCTGGCATGTGCCTTCACCGGGTGGGCCTATGTGCGGACCTTCAGGTTCATGAAGTACGGCGTCTTCCTGCGCCTTGCCGAACGTGTCGGCATCATGTGGACGACGGCGCTGGGCGGCCTGCTGGTGGGCCTCTTCGGCATCATCTACACCCCCATGCTCTCCGACGGTTACGGCTGGGTGGAACAGGCCATTCTCGGGCATCTCACCGTCACCACCATGGTGACCATCATGGTCGCCAAGACGCTGGCAACCGCCATGACGCTGGGGTCGGGCATGAGCGGCGGCATGTTCGCGCCCGCCCTCTTCGTGGGCGGCATGACCGGGGGCGTCGTGGGCTATGCGGCGCACGACCTCTTTCCGCACATCGTGCGTGAACCGGGCGGGTATGTGCTTGTGGGCATGGCGGCGTTCTTCGCGGGCGTGGCCCATGCCCCCGTGGGGCCGCTCATCATGGTGTGCGAACTGACGCAGGGCTACGGCCTGTTGGCCCCGCTGATGCTGGCTTCAGCCGTGTGCATCCTGCTCAATCGCAAGGTGTCGCTGTATGAGAACCAGGTCGAGAACAAGTTCGAATCGCCCGCCCATGCCAGCGACGCCACGGTGAACCTTCTGGAGGGACTCACCGTGCGCGAGTGCTTCCACCGTGGCAGGGTGCCGACCCTCGAAGAGGGCACCACGCTGAAGGCCCTCACCGACGTCATCGCAGGTACGAGCGTGTTCACCTTCCCGGTGCGCGACGCCTCGGGAGCGCTGTCGGGCATTCTCGCCGTGCAGGACGTGCGCGCCCTGCTGTACGAGGAGAGTCTGTTCGACCTCGTGGTGGTGCGCGACCTCATGCGGCCGCTGCTGACGCTGGCCGAGAGTGACGACCTTTACGCGGCGCTGCTGCGCTTCGTGGACACCGACCTCAGCCATATCATCGTCGTCGATGATGACGACCGCGAGAAGGTGCTGGGGCTGCTGTACCGCGCCGACCTCTTCAAGGCCTACAGCGACGCGTTGCGTATCGCCCGCGAGGATTAGCCGCCACTGCGGGCGGCAGGCGAGAGCTTCCGCCCTTGTCACTCACTGCGGGAGAACCTGCCCCGGCGGGGCTGACTGCCCGTTGCGCGCCATGTCGCCTCTCCCCGCTGTCTTCTCCCCGTCTCTTTGTCCGCCTCCCTCATTTCATGCCGCGTGCGTTGCAGGCCAGCCACGGGCAGAAACGCAGGGCATCCGCCGTGAGCGTGGTCGTCTCGCCTTCGCCTTCGTACAGGATGAGCGGAGGTTCCACGACAAGGCCGGGTCTTGCCCCGCGCATCGCCTCCACCAGAACGAGAACGGCTGGCCCGGTAACGCGGCTGTGGACGCAACGCAGCCGTTTCGCCTCAAGTCCGGCGTCGGCGAGTGCGGTCAACAAGGCTGATAGACGTGCCGCGCCGTAGACGCATGCGAAGCGTCCGCGTGTCCGCAGAAGAAGGGCCGCAGCCCCGATGAAGGCTGCAAGCGTGCCCTTCGTCTCGAACAGGGCGGCGTTGCGCGCGGGCGTGGCGGCAGGACGTCCCGTGCCGGGAATGCGGTATGGCGGATTGGCGACCACGAGGTCGCACGTCCCCCGGAGGCGGGCGGCGAGACCATCCCTTTCGAGAGGCGCGTCGGCATCGTCCGCCGGTCGGCTTGCGGCCGTGTCATCGTCCGGGTGTGCGCCATGGCGCAGTGTGATGTTCCCCGCTTGCGCCGGTGCGCCGTGGGTGGGCGATGCGAGGCTGGCGCCTCCCGTGTCGCGGCGAGTGCTGTCACATGCGTGGGCATCGCAGGGGGGGCGGGCGCAAAGGCGGGTCAGGTCGGCATGGTGCACGGTGAAACGTGTGCTGAGACCAAGGCGGTGAGCATTGGCGCGGGCGGCGTTCACCAGTGCGGCATCCTGTTCGATGCCCACGCCGGAAAGCCGCGAAGACCCGAGAAGCAGCGCCAGCCCCACCACGCCGCATCCTGTGCCGAGGTCGGCGAAGCTGCGGGCGGCTGTGCCACCCGCGAAGGATGCAAGCAACAGGGCGTCGGCGCTGAAGCGAAAGCTGCCCGCAGGCTGGTGCAGCCCCCGTGGAAAACGGGCGCGGGCCGCGGCCTCGTCTGGGCCATCGTCCGTGTCCTTGTCTGCGGAAGCCGGGGGGGCACCCTCCGCATCTTTCGGAGACGCTGCGACTCTCGCTGGCGTTGCGGGAGCCTCGGTGGACGGCGCACCTGCTGCGTCCTCCACGGCGTTGTCACTCGCGTTGCCGGAGGGTTGCAGAGGGGAGGGGACGACGATGGTTCCGGCAACGTTACCAGCATCATCGCCGGCGGCGTTGCCGGTGCCGGCCATGTCGCAGGGACGTCCGGCGGGCGTGGGGTTGGAGGTGTCGTGCATGGCTTCAGGGTAGGCGAGCCAGCATTGCGGTGCAAGACGTTGCCACGGCTTTTCGTGTGCCTGCGGCAACCGCACGGACGAGCGAGACCGCATGTCGGGTGCGAGACTGCCATCACGGTACGTGCCGACGGGCCCCTTGCCGCAGGGTATGGGGCGGCCGCCCTGCTTTCGTGCGGTGGCGCAGGGCATCATGCGGTAACCCGTGCGGTGCATCCCGAAGGTTCTTCTGCGGGGCGCAGGGAAGGGCCTCGGAATGGGGCGTTTGGCCGAATGTCGGTGCGGGTTTGCGCATGGCATGGTTTGCAGGTACAGGAAAGGGGCGAAGAGGTGGGGCACGGCTTGCGATGTCTTGCGGGGGATGTCCTTGCACGTGTCTGTAGCGACGCGACAACCGCCAACCTCCTCCGGGAGCCATCGCAAGGCCCGGTCATGCAGCAGTTTAGAGCCGACCTTCATATCCATTCGCGCTTCTCAAGGGCCACCAGCAGTCGCCTCAACGCCCGGCATCTGGCGGCGTGGGCCGCCGTGAAAGGGATCGATGTGCTGGGTACCGGCGACTTCACCCACCCGCAGTGGCTTGCTGAACTTCGAGAGCAACTCGTGCGCGACGACGCTTCGGGCCTCTACAGGCTGCGTGACCCGCGCGGACTCTCCGACGAACTGCCCGCCTTCGCCGACAGGGTGAAGCAGTCGCGGTGCCTGTTCGTGCCACAGGCCGAGATAAGCTCCATCTACAAGCGCGGCGGCAAGGTGCGGAAGGTGCACAACATCGTGTACATGCCCGACTTCGACGCCGTGGACCGCCTCAATCGCAAGCTTGCCGAGGTGGGCAACCTCGTGTCGGACGGGCGGCCCATCCTCGGGCTGGATGCCCGCGACCTGCTGGGCATGGTGCTCGATGCCGACCCGCGCGGGGTTCTCGTGCCCGCCCATATCTGGACGCCATGGTTCGCCGTGTTCGGTTCCAAGTCGGGCTTCGACACCCTCGACGATTGCTTCGGCGACCTCACGGGCGAGATTTTCGCTCTTGAGACGGGGCTCTCGTCCGACCCGGAGATGAACTGGCTGTGGAGTCATCTCGACCGTTTCGCGCTCATCTCCAACTCGGACGCCCATTCCGGCGACAATCTCGGGCGCGAGGCCAACCTCTTCGAAGGCGAGATGTCGTACGACGGCATCTTCCGCAGTCTGCGCGGTGACGCCGTGGATTGCCGCTTTCTCGGAACGCTGGAGTTCTTCCCCGAGGAGGGCAAGTACCACCTCGACGGGCATCGCGCCTGCAATGTGGTGTACGAACCGCGCGAGACCGTGGCGCGTGGCGGCCTGTGCCCTGTGTGCGGCAAGCCGCTGACGGTGGGGGTGCTTCACCGTGTGCTCGAACTCGCCGACCGCGACACCCCTGAACAGGTGGCGGGGCGGCAGGGCTTCCGGTCGCTGATACCGTTGCCCGAGATCCTCGGCGAGATTCTGGGGGTGGGGGCCAAGAGTCGCAAGGTCGCAGACTGGACGGGTCGACTGGTGCAGCGCTTCGGGCCTGAACTCGCCATCCTGCAGGATGTGTCGCTGGACGCCCTGCGCCGTTACTGGGAACCGCTGGGCGAGGGCATCGCCCGGATGCGCCGTGGCGAGGTGCTGCGACAGGGCGGCTACGATGGCGAGTATGGCGTGGTGCGTGTGTTCACCGAACGGGAACGGGCGTCGCTGCGCGGTGGCGGCGGGTCGAAGGCCGCGCTGCCGTTGCTCGACCTCGGAGGGGCGGCATCCGCACCGGCCGTGCATGACACTCCGGGCCGGAGGAATACCGGGACGAAGGATGCGGGCGCCGGGGGTATCATCTCACCCGCTGTCGCAGGGGCGGACGTGGCGACGTCTGCGAAGGCGTCCGGCGGCAGGGCCGCAAGCGCATCTGAAGCCGGGGGCGCGAACGCGTCTGCCGAGACGACCACCCCGCACGATACCACTGCCGTCCGGCAGACCTCCGCAGATGGCGGGGGAGAGGGACCGGGACTGGCTTCGCTCTTCATTTCAGCGCGTCCGGCAGAACCGCCTGTGGATTTCAATCCGGAACAGCGTTCCGCCATCGCAGGCGGGCCGGGGCCGGTACTGGTGCTGGCAGGTCCCGGCACGGGCAAGACCCGTACGCTGGTGGGGCGTGTGCAGCGGCTTGTGGCCGAGGGGGTCGCCGCACGGCGCATCGTGGCCGTCACATTCACACGGCGTGCCGCCACGGAGATGGACGAACGCCTGTCCGTCACACTGGGCGACGGTGCACCGTTGCCACGTACCGACACGCTTCATGCCCTTGCCTTCGAGTTCTGGCATCGGTCATCGGCGCAGCCGCCCGTGCTCCTTTCGGAAGAGGCCGCCCGCCGGGTCTTTGCCGAGGCCAACCCCGACGCCACGGCACAGACGCTACGCGAGGCATGGGACGAACTGGCCGTGTGCCGCGAGCGCATGCAGGTGTGTTCGCTTGCGCTGGCCCCTCTTCTCGACCGCTATGTCCAGCAGAAGGCCGCGTGGAATCTCGCCGACTATACGGATTTGCTGGAATTCTGGCTTGAACAGATACACAACGGCCTCTATGTGCCCCCGTGGCGTCATGTGCTGGTGGACGAGATACAGGACCTCTCGCCGCTGCAACTCGCCCTCGTGCGTGCCTTGCTGCCGCCGGGAGGCGAAGGGTTCTTCGGCATCGGCGACCCCGACCAGTCCATCTACGGTTTCAGGGGGGCGCACGGCGACGTGAAGGGGGCACTGGATGAGGCATGGCCGGGCCTCTCGGTGGTGACGCTTCGCGCCAACTACCGTTCGTCGGCGAGCGTACTCGATGCCGCCGGGGCACTCATGGAGGGACGTTCGGCGTGCGGGCGTCTGCGGGCCGTACGTGACCTGCCCGCCGACATCAGACTGTTCGAGGCCCCGTCCGCAGAGAGTGAGGCCGCATGGATAGGCGACCGGATACGGTCGCTCATCGGGTCCACGGCGCATACGCTGGTGGATGCCGCACCTGAGGGTGCGCTACCCGGAGAGGGAACGTTCGGCCCCGGCGACATCGCGGTGCTGGTGCGGGTGCGTGCGCTCATTCCCGTGCTGCAACGCACGTTGTCGCGGCTTGGCGTGCCCGTGGCAGCCCCTGAGACGGAGGCCTTCTGGGCCGACCAGCGGGTGTCTCTCATCCTCGCCGCCGCCGGACGTTTCGTGGGTATCGGCAGTGCGGTCGCCGGAGGGCCCGGCGACGAGGTGAATTGTCCTGACAAGATGCTGGCGCGTGGCCCGCTGGGCGTTGCGGCCTACCTGCGCGAGTCGCCTCCCTTCGATGAACTGTTCTGGCAATCCGCGGCATTCAAGGCGTTGAGCAAGGCGTATGACACGCACGGGGGATGGGTGGGGCTCATCAACTGGGTGAATCTGCAAAGCGAACTCGAGACCGTGCGCAGGCGTAGCGAGAAGGTGCAGGTCATGAGCCTTCATGCCGCCAAGGGGCTCGAATTCCGTGCCGTTTTCCTGCCCGCGCTGGAAGACGGCATACTGCCCTTCGCCGGGGCGGCGACGCTTTCAGGACACGCCGACCGGGAACACATGCGCACCGACCTTGAGGAGGAACGCCGCCTGTTCTACGTGGGTATCACCCGTGCGGCAGAGGGCCTCTACCTCAGCCGGGCGTCGCGTCGCACCCTCTACGGGCGCGAGGTGCGTCTCAAGGCGTCGCGTTTTCTCGATGATGTGCCGGTGGCGGGGGTCAAGCGTTCAGCGCTGGTGCGTCACAGCAAGCATAGCGTGAAGCAGTTGAGTCTGCTTGGGGGCGGCGACTGATACGTCAGAAATGCTAGCCTGCATTCCGGGTGATGTGCCGGGGTATGCCCCCGGTCATGGCGCAATCGTGCTGACAGGCCCGTGGGCGGCCGGGGTGCGCGGACTTGAACCTAGTGCAGCCCGCAGACGCGGTAGACATACCGTTCGTACAGGGTCGAGACCCTGCCTGCGGCGCGTTTGCTGAGTCCGGCCTCGCGCAGGCGACAGTATACATGAAGGGGGTTGAAACGGTGTTGCAGGAAATGGCGGACGTGACGCATGGTACTCTCCTGTCTCCCGCATGGGAGACGCATCGGATTTTGCAAGGCCCGTGCCCTTTCGTCGACCCTCTGTCTCCATGCCCTGTTGCAGCGAAACACTTGTCGTCAGGAGCGGTACGGTGACGGATTATGGTCGCAGGGTGGAGGCATGACCTGCAAGCGCGCCCTTACCGCATACCCTGAGCTTCTGTCCAGAACCGTGGCGGCCCCTTCTTGGGTAATGCCTGGAACTGTTCGGGATAATGCCATCTTTCTTTCAGGTGAAGTGGACGAGGTGGGGTTGTGCTTCTTCGAGACCGCAGCGTGTCTCGCCTACGGTGAGAACGACCTTCCGGAACATCTTGCCGACCTGCCACTGGGGTGGCATGTGCACCTGCCGGGCGACCTGCCATGGTGTGACGGAGGTGCAGAAGCTGCCGTCCCTGCCCTGCGGCTCATGGACAAGGTGGCCTTCCTCGGTGCACATCGCGCCGTCCTGCATCCGCCCGTGGGCTTTGCCGACGGTGCCGCACGCCTTGTCGCCTTCGTGCGTGCGTGGGAGGCTGCCGGACGCAATCCTGAAGACCTGTGCCTCGAGAACATCCGGGGCGAAGACCTGACAGGGTTGTGGCGCACCCTGTGCGACCTCGGCTGCAAGGTATGTCTGGACATGGGCCATGTGCTGTCCTACGGTCAATATGGCCTTCTGTCCCTGCCGGGCCTCTCCGGGAGAACGTCCATGTTGCATGCCAATGCTCCGGGGCCGGCGGGAAGGCATCTGTCGCTCGATACACTCGACGGGGCGGGAGGCGGCGTGGGGCGCGCCATGTGTGCGCTGCTGCCCGACGATGCCGTGGTCATGGTCGAGGTGTTCGACTGGGAGGGGGTGCGACGGTCGCTGCCCTTGCTCGAAACATGGTTCGCCGCGCAACGCTGACGGCGCGACACAGAGGTGGCAATGTCGTATTTCCGCAAGCTGGATACGAAGCTTCCCCATCTGCTGGAGCTTCTCAACCGCGAAGAACGCTGGCTCATCGTCATCAATGCCGACCCCGATGCCATGGCGTCGGCCATGGCGCTGCGGCGCATCATGATCCATCGCGTGGCGGATGTTGCCATCGCCCGTGTCAACGAGATCACCCGCCCCGACAACCTCGCCATGATCCGCTACCTGCGCATCCCCATGGTCAAGCTCACGCCTACCGTGGCAGCGCAGTTCGACCGCTTCGCGGTGGTCGATTCGCAACCGCATCACCATCCGCTCTTCCGTGACCTCAGCTTCTCGCTCGTCATCGACCACCACCCCCTCAGCGAGAAGAACCCCGTCATCGCCGACTTCAAGGAGATACGCACCGAGTACGGCTCCAACAGCACCATCATGACGGAGTTCCTGTACAACATGCACATCAGACCGGGGCAGTTGCTGGCCACGGCGCTGCAATTCGGCATCAAGACCGACACGGCAAGCTTCGAACGCGCAGCGTGCGATGTCGACCTGCGTGCCTACCGCTATCTTTCCAAGTTCTCGAATCCGGCGCTGCTTTCGCGCGTGGCCCGCAGCGAGTTCAGACTGCACTGGCTCGACTATTTCTCGAAGGCGTTCATCTCGATGCACAAGTGCGGGTCGGGGCAGTACGTCTATGTGGGCGAGGTCGAGAATCCAGACATCCTCGTCGTCATCGCCGACTTCTTCATGCGCGTTCACGAGATTCGCTGGACGGCCGTGTGCGGTGTGTATCAGGACACCATCGTTGTCATCTTCCGTGGTGACGGCGTCACCCGCGACCTCGGGCGCTACGCTTCGGCACAATTCTCTGACATCGGTTCGGCAGGCGGGCACAAGGCCATGGCGCGTGCCGAGATCCCCCTCGAGAAGGCTGCGGGGCGCAACGTCGAGTTGTTCATCTTCAAGAAGTTGCTGGCACCGCGCAAGTCGGCGCGTCCTCGCGAGGAGGCGAAGCCGTGAGTCGTCTGCGGTACCCGTCATCCCGGTCGATACTGTGATGGATGTTTCGGAGGCGGCCAATGGCCGCCTCCGTCGCGTATGCGCCATGTGAAGCGCTGCATGGCACATTGACGAGGCAGATGGCGGGGGCTCTTCCGGCTTCGGACCGTTTACTGTCAGGTCGCGGCACCGTCTCCGGTATGGCGGGCCGTGGCATCGACGCAGAGAATGTGGCTGCGGCCCCCCGCACAGTTGAAGCGCACCCCCACGGTGATGCACAGGCTACCTGTCGCGGCCGAGATGTAGGGTTGCGATACGCTGGCATCCACACCTCCGCGCAGGGGCTGGAACCATTCCTTGAGCGAGTGGTCGGTGCCGCGCGTGGCGGGACGATAGAGCACGACACGCTGCGGGATGCCTTCGCAGGGGCGGCACACGGAGTCGGTGGTCTGGCTGCCGAAGGCGTCGAGCACATAGAGGCATTCCATGTCGGGCATGTGCGGCAGGGCCTCTCGCAGGATGCGCCCGAAGCGGCGGGGCGACTGCCCGTCCAGCGCAAGGCGCAGCGGTCTCACAAGTTGCAGAAGCCGCTGGTGCTCCTGTTCCTCGGCCCGCAGGCGTTGCAGGGTCATGCCTGCATACAGGAGCATCGAACGGCGAAGTGCGGCAATGGGCTCGCGTGGTGCGGGAACGGGTTGCGGGTGTCCCATCAGGTAGCCCTGAAGCATGTCGACGCCGAGGTCGATCATGGTCGCCGCCTCCTCTTCGCGTTCGACCCCTTCCGCCACCGTCACGGCACCGATGCGCCGCGCCAGCGCCACCAGAGAGCGCATGACCTCGCGCCTGTGGAAGGTGGCGTCGCAGCCTGCCACGAGGTCGCGGTCGAGTTTGATGACGTCAGGGCGCAGGGCGGCGATGCGTGCGAGATTCGAATAGCCTGCCCCTACGTCGTCCAGTGCCAGCAGAAAGCCCGCTTGCCTGTGGCGTTCGCAGAACCGTGAGAGGGCCGCGTCATCGGGTACGGCCGATTCGATGATTTCGATGACCACGTTGTGCGGGGGAATGCCCCAGCGCTTGGCGCATTGTTCGATGTGCCCCGAACCCACAGAGTTCTTGTCGAGAAGTGACGCGTCGATGTTGACGAAGAGCAGCAGGGCCGGGTGTGCCACATGGTGGTCCGAAAAGGCCGCGAAGGCCCTCTCGCGGCAGAGACGGTCGAGTGCGAGTCTTTCGGCAGGGGTCTTCGCCGCACCGAAGAGGCGCAGGGGGCTGATGCTGCCGGTGCCCGGCGGGTCGCCGGGGGCCATGCCGCGTGCCAGTGCCTCGAATCCTGCATGACGGCCCGTACGTATTGCCACAAGCGGCTGGAAGTAGGGTGTGACGTCGCCCTGTGTCAGGGCCTTGCGTGCGATGAGGGTGTCTTTCATACGAGGTCCGGGATGCCGGGTCGGGATGGCGGGATGACCCGACCCGGCGGCCCCGGCACGGGCCGGGGCAGATGTTGTGCGAAATGTGTCGGGCCATGTGCCGGGCTTTTCTGGTTCACTCCGAAGGCTTCGTCGCGCGCCTCCCCGTTGATGCGTGCAAGCCGTCCATGCCCTGTGGCACTTGGAGGTCGTGCCGGTGACGGGTGCGGGCTATCCGTTCTTTATCGGCGCGGTCGGGTGACCCTTCACTCGGTGATGTCATCCGCAGGCAGGGTGCTGGGGTGCGGGCCGAAGAGCCTTGCCCCTCGCAAACTGTCAGCTTCGAAGACGCACAAGGGGTAGGGGATGAACCCCGTGCCATGGCGTGAAGGACGTCGGACTCGGCTGTTGTCGCGAATCGCCATCCGCGGCCACAGTGCCTGTGGAGATGAACGCGACGCCGCTGCCGGCGGTGTGTGGGGCGGCGGTGAGAAGAAGTCCCAGCATGAACCCGGCGAAGGCACAGGCGACGGTCGCTACGACACGGACGCGTCTGCCCGGAGGCAGGCGTCTGTCGGGGTGACGCGAAGGGGCGGCGTGCGAGCGCGACCTGTGGCGGTCTGTGATGGTAACGGGCGGCGTCAGCCCAGACATCAGCCCGGACTTTGACCCGGACGTGACGTGGCCGGAGTGGAACATGGGCGGTGCGTGGTGTCCTGACATGGTCTCCCCCACTGTTGAGGTTCGACAGTACCCAAGCAATGGTCGGGCCTCATTGTCAGAGAAGGCATGATTTCAGTGTGTTAGGTGGTGATGTGGTTGGGTTTGAGATTCGATAGCACGATGAATTTAACATAATGCGTATTTTTTCGACTTAAAAAATAGCATAATTGTAATTGTACGGCAGGCGACTTTCGCACCTTTTTCAATTTTCTACTTGACAGCGCGAGGCGCGGGTTCGTATGATTCACATCAGCTACAAGAAAAAGGATATTGAAAGGTCAAGGGCAACATGCTTACCATCAACGCCACGTACTTCCCCACTTCCGGTGCCAGCTATTACTGGTACTTTTTTAGCTATGGAGAAGCCCGTGGCCTGGTGGGTCGCGCCTAGACCTCATTAAAGGATCAGGTGCACCGAGACAACAGGGGCCGCGGGCGAAAGCCAGCGGCCCTTTTCTTGTATCCGGCGTCGGAGCGCGCACTGCCGCCGGAAAGGAACGAGGGGACGCCCGAACGTTCCATCAGCAGGGGATGACACATGCGGCGGAACCGCCAATGAACGGGCGCAGCGCGCCGCAACAATGCTTCATGACGAGGATGGCATCATGCACATAGGCAAGAAGATCAGAATGGAGCGGCTCTTCAACCGCACCACAGGGCGTTCGGTCATCGTTCCTCTCGATCATGGCGTGAGCGTCGGCCCCATCGACGGACTGGTGGACATGCGTGACACGGTCAATCAGGTAGCCGAAGGCGGCGCGGATGCTGTGCTCATGCACAAGGGCCTCGTGCGTTGCGGGCACCGCGAGGGCGGCCGCGACGTGGGCCTCATCGTACATCTCTCGGCCAGCACGTCGCTGTCGCCGTTGCCCAATGCCAAGACCCTCACCGCGACGGTCGAAGACGCCATCAAGCACGGTGCTGACGGCGTGTCGGTGCACGTCAACCTCGGTGACGAGACCGAGCGCGACATGCTCGCCGACCTCGGCCGTGTGGCCACCATCGCCAACGACTGGGGTGTGCCCCTTCTGGCCATGATGTACGCGCGCGGCCCGCGCATCCGCGACCAGTACGACCCGCAGGTGGTGGCGCATTGCGCCCGCGTGGGTGTTGAACTGGGGGCCGATGTGGTGAAGGTGCCCTACACCGGTGATATGGATACCTTCGCCCATGTGGTGCAGTCGTGCTGCGTCCCCGTGGTCATCGCAGGCGGGCCCAAGCTCGACTCCACCCGCGACTTCCTCCAGATGGTGCATGACGCCGTCCGTGCCGGGGGTTCCGGTCTTTCGGTGGGGCGCAACATCTTCCAGCATGCCCGCCCCTCGCAACTGGTCAAGGCCGTGCGCGGCCTCGTGCATGAGGACTGGGACGTGGAACAGGCCATCGCCATCGTGGGCGAGGACTAGGCGTCGCCATGCGTACCATCCTTTTCAAGAGCGTCCCCTTCAGCAAGGAGGCTGTGACGCTGGCCCTCGAATCGGGCGTGGACGGCATCATCGTGCCTGAGAAACATGTGGCCCCGGTGCAGGCACTGGCCCGCTGCAAGGTGCTGTGCGACGATGCCGTCTGTACCCTCGAACTCACCGCCAAGGCGGATGAGGAGGAGGCGGCAAGCCGCCTCGCCGCCGGTGAGGACGTGGTGCTGGCACGGGGCTGGGAAATCATCCCCGTCGAGAACCTGCTGGCACGGTCGGACAGGGTGACGGTGGAGGTGGCCTCGCTGGACGAGGCACGCCTCGCTGCTGGCATCCTCGAACGTGGCGTGTCCACCGTGGTGGTGCTGCCGCAGGCCGTGACGGAACTCAAGGCCATCGTGCAGGAACTCAAACTCTCGCAAGGGCGCATCGACCTCGCCCCCGCCGTGGTCACCGCCGTGCGGCCCGTGGGCCTCGGACACCGGGTGTGCGTCGACACCATGTCGCTGCTGCGCACGGGGCAGGGCATGCTCGTGGGCAATTCCAGCGCCTTCACCTTTCTGGTCAACGCCGAGACGGAGCACAACGAATACGTTGCGGCGCGGCCCTTCCGCATCAACGCCGGGGCCGTCCATGCCTACGCCGTGATGCCGGGCGACCGTACCACCTACCTTGAAGAACTCCGTTCCGGCAGCGAGGTGCTCATCGTGGGGGCCGATGGCGCGACGACCATCGCCACCGTGGGCAGGCTCAAGGTCGAGGTGCGCCCCATGCTGCTGGTCGAGGCGCGCGTGGGCGACACCGTGGGGGCGGTCTTCCTGCAGAATGCCGAGACCATCCGCCTTGTGCGCGCTGACGGTACGCCCGTGAGCGTGGTGGCCCTGCGCGAGGGCGACGAGGTGCTGTGCCGTACCGACGTGGCGGGACGCCACTTCGGGATGCGCATCACCGAAGACATCAGGGAGGCCTAGCCGTGAGCGCACCCGAACCCGTGAACGGCACACCGCCTGATGTGGCGCAACGGCTACAGGCCATCCGCGTGACCATCGACGGTCTCGACCGCGACCTGCTTGCGCTGCTCAATCGACGCGCCGCACTGAGTCTTGAGGTCGGCCGCATCAAGGCCACCGACCCCGGCATCGTCTTCCGCCCCTTCCGTGAGCGCGAGGTGTTCGACAACCTCGAAGCCGCCAATGAAGGGCCGTTGCCCGACGAACACCTGCGAGCCATCTGGCGCGAGATCATCTCCTCGTCGCGCAGCCTGCAACGCCCGCAGCGTGTGGCCTACCTCGGCCCTGAAGGCACCTTCTCGTATTTCGCAGGCATGGAGTTCCTCGGCAGGGCCATGGACTACAGGCCGCAGCCCGGTCTGCCCGACGTGTTCCGCGCCGTGCACGACCGCCAGTGCGAACTGGGCATCGTGCCGCTGGAGAACTCGTTGCAGGGTACGGTGGGGCAGAGTCTCGACCTCTTCCTGCAACACGAGGTGTTCATACAGGCCGAACTCTTCTGCCGCATCAGCCACTGCCTGCTTGGCACGGCGGCGGCACTGGCGGACATCGACACCGTGTACTCGCACCCGCAGCCGCTGGCCCAGTGCGGCGGGTGGCTGCGTGCGCACCTGCCCAACGCCCGCATCATCCCCACCGAATCCACCGCCGCGGCAGCCCGCAGGGCGGCGGGCGAGGCGGGGGCCGCCGCCATCGGTCACCGCAGCCTCGCTGACCTTCTCGGGCTCAACGTGCTGGAACGGGGTATCGAAGACCAGCCAGACAACTGGACGCGCTTCGTGGTCATCGCCCCCGCCCCTGCCGACCAGCAGGGACGCGAGAAGACCTCCATGCTCTTCTCCCTGCCAGACAAGGCAGGTGCGCTGGCTGGAGTGCTCGAACTGCTGGCCCGCGAGGGCATCAACATGAAGAAGCTCGAATCGCGTCCCTTGCGGGGCGAGAAGTGGCAGTACGTCTTCTTCGTGGACGTGGAATGCGACCTCGGCACTGAACGGTACGCCCGTCTCGTCGAAGAACTGCGCACACTGTGCCACACGTTGCGCATTCTCGGCAGCTATCCTGTGGGGCCGCATTTCGACATGGCGGCGCATGAAGCGTTGCCCGGTCTGCCCGATCAGATAGGCCAGGGAGGCCTGTGATGGAACCCGTAGTCGTCACCGCACCGCCGTCCAAGTCGCTCTCGCACCGCGCTCTCATCGGGGCGGCGCTGGCAGCAGGCGAGTCGACGGTGGAACATGTGCTCGAAAGCCGCGACCTGACCTGCACCGCCGACATCCTCCGGGCGGCGGGGGCGCACATCGAACGGCGCGCCCCCGGAAGCTACCTCGTACGCGGCGTGGCGGGCACCCCGGCAGGGGGCTTCGAGGCCCCCGTATCGTGCGATGTGCACGAGTCGGGCACCACCTGCCGTCTGCTCACGGCCGTGCTGGCGGCGGGCATGGGGCGTTTCCGCATCCATGGTGCTCCGCGCATGCACGAACGGCCCATCGGGGAACTCACCGACGCGCTGGCATCACTTGGCGTGCAGATAGCCTTCGAGGCGCGCGCGGGCTTTCCGCCGCTCGTCATCGACGCTGCCGGTATGCGCGGTGGCGAGGTCTCCATCGGCATGGACGAGTCGAGCCAGTATCTTTCCGGCCTGTTGCTTGCCGCGCCGCTGACGCAGGGCATGACCGTGAACGTGGCTGGCAAGAGCGTCGTGTCATGGCCCTATGTGGGGCTCACCCTCCAGACCCTCGAGGATTTCGGCATCGACTTCACCGTGGAGACGCGTGACGCCGTCGACGCCCCGTGGGGCGCGGTGGACTGGCGTAGCCTGCACGAGGCCGTGCCGGGGCTGGTGCGCTTCAGGGTACGTCCCGGCATGTACCGCGCAGGCAGCTACAGGGTGGAGGGCGACTGGTCGGGCGCAAGCTACTTTCTCGCCGCAGGTGCCGTGGGCCCTCGCCCTGTGCGCGTGGAGGGGCTGCGCGTCGACTCCCTGCAGGGCGACCGGGCGTTGCTCGACATCCTCACCGCCATGGGTGCCGACATCCGCCCCGGAGAGGGGCATGTGGTGGTGCATCCCGCCCCGTTGCATGGCGTCGAGGTGGACATGGGCCACTGCCCCGACCTTGTGCCCACGGTGGCGGCGGTGGCGGCATTCGCCACGGGGCGTACTGTCGTCCGTAACGTGGCCCACCTGCGTATCAAGGAAAGCGACCGCATCGCCGCCCCGGTGGGAGAATTGCGCAGGGCGGGCGTGAACGCCGAGGAACGCGCCGACGGGCTGGTGGTGCAGGGCGGTGCCCTCGCCACTGAACCGGGTACGCTCTTCTCCGCCCACGGCGACCATCGCATGGCCATGAGTCTTGCCCTGCTTGGGCTTGGCGGGGTGGATGTGCGCCTTGACGACCCTTCGTGTGTGAGCAAGTCGTTCCCGCATTTCTGGGAACTATGGGAGAAGGTGAGGGCATGAGCGCCGTGAAGATAGCCCTCGTGGGTGACAAGGGACGCATGGGGCGTCTGCTGACGTCGCGCTTCTCCGCTGCCGGGTGCGAGGTCGCCGGTGTGGACAGGCCCCTGACGCCCGACACCGTGCGCCCGGCGGTGCAGGGGGCGGATGTGGTCATCCTGTGTGTGCCCGTGGAGGTGCTGGCAGAGGTACTCTCGATTGTCGCACCGCTGCTTTCTCCCAAACAAGTGCTTGCGGACATCACGTCAGTTAAGGTACGACCAATGGAAGTGATGCAGGCGTTTCACGCCGGGCCGGTGGTGGGAACCCATCCCCTTTTCGGCCCGGACCCGCAGGACGACCATCTGCCTGTGGCTGTGACGCCCGGTTCATCCGCCCGTGACGCGGATGTAACACTCGTGGAGCAGTGTTTTCGCATGATCGGCTGTGACACCTTCCGTACCACGGCGCAAGAGCACGACCGTGCCGCCGCCATGATACAGGGGCTGAACTTCATCTCCAGCGTCGCCTATCTCGCTACGCTGGCCCACAATGAAGAGCTTCTGCCCTTCGTCACGCCCTCCTTCCGCCGCCGTCTCGACGCGGCCCGCAAGATGCTCACCGAAGACGCAGCCCTGTTCGAGGGCATGTTCGAAGCCAATCCTGCCAGTCAGGACGCCGTCCGTTCGTTCCGTTCCTTCCTGAACATCGCTTCCGCCGGCGATGTCGACGTGCTCGTCGACCGCGCACGCTGGTGGTGGCGCACGCATGATGACAGGGGAGGAGCACGCCAGTAACAGGCGTACGGCACCGTCATATCGTTGTTGCAGCCGCGCTCCCTCCCCGGGGGCGCGGCTTTTTCTTTTTCGCCACAAAAGGGGCAAACGCCCGGGACGGCATCCCGGAAAGGCGACACGAGGAGAACGACATGGAGATGGACGACGCGAAAAGGCCCGCAGGCGCGAAACGGCGCACGGGCGGTGAAGAGGACGCAGGTCGTGTCGCCGGTCACGCCACGACGCAGGACAATGCTCATGCGATGCCCAGCACGCAAGCCGGCACGCAAGCCGGGGGCGCAGGTGCCCATGCGGATGCGAATCCGGCTGGATGCCCGGATGGGCGCAT
This sequence comes from Nitratidesulfovibrio vulgaris str. Hildenborough, assembly GCF_000195755.1. Classification (NCBI taxonomy): domain Bacteria; kingdom Pseudomonadati; phylum Thermodesulfobacteriota; class Desulfovibrionia; order Desulfovibrionales; family Desulfovibrionaceae; genus Nitratidesulfovibrio; species Nitratidesulfovibrio vulgaris. Next base: position 533,050 of record NC_002937.3, read on the forward strand.
CGTGCTGCGGCAGTCGTGCAGCCTGCTTGAGGGCGATGTGGATACGCCCATCAGTCTGTTTCTGGGCATGGTGGGGTCGGGGCAGGGCATCCTGCTCGAGAGTGCCGAGGTGGACGGACGCTGGGGGCGTTACAGCATCATCGGCTTCAACTTCCTTCTGCGTCTCGGCTGTGCGGCAGGGCGGCTTGAGGTGGCAGTACGCGACCCGCGTCTTGCGGCACTGAAGGAGCTGGAGGGGATGCCCTTCATCGAGGGCGTGCGTGCCGTCATGCGGCGGCTGACCATCGAACCGGACCCCGACTTCGCCAACCAGCCGCCCATCACGCGAGCCCTGTACGGGTACATGGGCTACGGCGTGGCAGGTCTGCTCGAACCCAAACTCGCCCCGGTGCTACGGGCGGAAGCGGCAGAGGCGTGTCTTGCCCTGCCGGGCACGGTGGTGGTCTTCGACCATCTCTACAACCGCCTGACCATGCTCTCGCTCACCGACCGCAACGGTCTGCGCATCGACCGTTCGGTGCTCGACCGTGCGCCGCAGACGCCGGAGGTGGGGCCCACCCGCGCGGTGCCCGACGAGTCAGCCTACAAGCGCGCCGTGGAGCGCACCCGCGAGATGATCCGGCAGGGCGAGGCCATACAGGTGGTGCTCTCCACGCGGTTCCAGGCGTCCTTCAATGGCGACCCCTTCACGCTGTACCGCAGACTGCGACGCATCAACCCCTCGCCCTACATGTTCTTCATGCGCCTGCCGGGTGTCTCGCTGCTGGGTTCGTCGCCGGAGGTGATGGTGCGTTGCAGCAAGGGGCGGTTGCAGGTCAGCCCCATCGCCGGAACCCGTCCGCGCGGGGTCGATGACGTCGAAGACGCGCGCCTCGCGGCGGAATTGCTCGATGACCCCAAGGAACGCGCCGAACATGTCATGCTGGTCGACCTCGGGCGCAACGACCTCGGGCGCATCGCCGCCCCCGGTACGGTGCAGGTCGAGCGGTTCATGGAGGTGGAGAAGTTCTCGCACGTCATGCACCTCACCTCGCGGGTGACCGCAGACCTCGCAGAGGGGCACGACGCACTGGACGTGCTGACGGCCACGTTTCCGGCAGGCACGGTGAGTGGTGCCCCCAAGGTGCGCGCCATGGAAATCATCGCCGAGGCCGAAGGACAGCCGCGCGGCCCCTATGCCGGGTGCATAGGCTGGTTCGGACTCGACCGTGACAGCGTGAGTCTCGACACCGGCATCACCATCCGCAGCATGTGGGTGCGCGAGGGGCAGGTGCACTGGCAGGCGGGGGCGGGCATCGTGTTCGACTCGAAACCCGCCGCGGAATGGAAGGAGTGCTGCAACAAGGCGGCGGCCATGCGTGCCGCACTGGATGGAGGCTGTCATGTTCCTGCTCATCGATAACTACGACTCGTTCACCTTCAATCTGGTGCAGGCGTTCTACGGTCTGGGCCTCGCCCCGGTGGTGGTGCGCAACGACGACCCCGCCCTTGTGGCATGCGCGACACGGCCCGACCTCGACATGGTGTGCATCTCGCCGGGGCCAAGCCATCCGCGCAACGCCGGTGGGTGCCTCGCCTTTCTCGACGTGCTGCCCCGTACGGTGCCTGTCCTCGGCGTGTGCCTCGGGCATCAGGTTCTGGGATTGTACGCGGGGGCCACGGTGGAGGTGGGGCCGCGCATCATGCACGGCAAGACCTCGGACATCACCCATGACGGCGCGGGACTCTTCGCGGGACTGCCGCAGCCCATGACGGTGGGGCGGTACCATTCGCTCATCGTGCGGGCCGAAGAGAAGCCCGACCTTCTCGAGGTGACCGCCCGTACGCCCGAAGGCGAGGTCATGGCCATGCGCTACCGCGACAGGCCGTGGGTGGGCGTACAGTTCCATCCCGAATCGGTGCTCACGCCGGACGGTGTGCGGCTTCTGGGCAATTTCCCGGCAATGACGGGCGGCAGCTGCCCCCGCATGACGCCGCATGGTGCGACCGTGCGGCAGGAGGTGACGGCATGACCGCCATAGCGACCATCCTCGAGACGCTTGCCACCGGGTGCGACCTGCATCCCGAGATGGCGGGCGCAGGCTTCGCCAGTCTCATGGACGGCGACATGACACCGGCGCAGGCGGGCTCGTTCCTCATGGGACTGCGCATGAAGGGCGAGACCGCCGACGAGATGACAGAGGCCGTGCGCGCGGCGCTGGCCCGTGCAGTGACGGTGCGCGGTGTCGATGCGCCAAGCATCGACATCGTGGGAACGGGCGGCGACGGCCGTTCGTCGTTCAATTGTTCCACCGCCACGGCACTCACGCTGGCGGGCATGGGCCACAAGGTGGTCAAGCACGGCAACCGGGCGGTCTCGTCCAGTTGCGGCAGCGCCGACGCCATCGAAGGGCTGGGCCTGCCGCTGGAGGTGGACGCTGCCGACGTGCCCGCCATGCTGCATGAGCGCGGTTTCGCCTTTCTCTTCGCGCCGCGCTTCCATCCCGCCTTCAGGCACGTGATGCCCATCCGCCGCGAACTGGGTGTGCGTACCCTCTTCAACCTGCTGGGGCCGCTTCTCAACCCGGCTCGGCCTACGCACATGCTGCTTGGCGTGGCGCGCGAGTCGCTCATGCCGCTCATGGCCGAGACACTGCGGCGTACCGGCGCGGCCCGCGCTGCCGTGGTGTTCGGGGCGGGCGGCTATGACGAGTTGACGCCGCTGGGCCCCGCGCGGGTGCTGTTCCTGCGTGACGGCATCGTGTCCGAACATGAGGTCGATCCTGCTCGCTACGGTATCGCGCCATGCACCCCCGAAGACCTCGTGGTGCGTGACAGGGAGGAGGCCGTGCGGGTGCTGCGTGAACTCCTTTCGGGCGCAGGCCCGCAGGCCATGCGCGACATGCTGGTATTCAACGTGGGCATGGCCCTGCACCTGCTGCACGACGACAGGCCCCTTGAAGACTGCATGAACGAGGCACGCCGCGCCGTGCACGCAGGCGCGGGAAGGAAGGTGCTCCATGCTTGAACGTTTCCGCGCCGCCAAGCGGCATGAGGTGGACAAACTGGAGCAATGCGCCCGCCGTGGCGGTCTGCCTGCGCCTTTCGCAGGCCCGCGCCCCGCGTTCGGTACTGCCCTGCGCGGCGACGGTCTTGCCGTCATCGCCGAGTACAAGCGGGCCTCGCCCTCATGCGGGGTCATCGACACGAAGCTGACTCCCGAAGAGGTGGCCACGGCCTATGAGGCGGGCGGGGCCACCGCCATCTCGGTACTCACCGAGGAAGTGCACTTCAGGGGTGAGCTTTCATACCTCGGCCGCATGACCGCGCCGGGTCTGCCCCTGCTGCGCAAGGACTTCATCATGCACCCCTTGCAGGTGACGGCCACGGCCGCCACACCCGCCTCGGCCCTGCTGCTCATCGTGCGCCTCACGCCCGACGCGGCCCTGTTGCGCGACCTGCGTGAACAGGCAGAGGCGCAAGGCATGGACGCCGTGGTGGAGGTCTTCGACACCGACGACCTCGACATCGCAAGGGCATCGGGGGCGCGCATCATTCAGGTCAACGCCCGCGACCTCGACACGCTCAAGGTGAGCATGCCTGCCTGCCTTGGCATGGGCGTCTTGCGCGATGCGGCGGAGACGTGGGTGGCGGCCAGCGGGATGTCTGCCCCGGAACACCTCGCCGCCGCAGCCACCGCCGGGTACGACGCGGCACTGGTGGGCACGGCCCTGATGCGCGGGGGCGACCCCGGTGCGGCCCTGCGTGCACTGCTGGGGCGGGAGGCGGCGTGACGTCCCGGACGGATGTTTCGCCTCTGCTGCCCGCCCTGCCGGGGGGGATGGCGTCCCCGGCGCTGTCGCCGGATGAACCTGATGAACCGGGTGTATCGGGGGAATCGGGTGCATCGGGTGAACCGGGTGCCAGCACGTCTCGCCAGACCCGCCTGCGGGTCAAGGTGTGCGGACTCACCCGGCAAGAGGATGCCGCCAGCTGCGCACGTCTTGGCGTACACCTTGGCGGGTTCATCTTCCACGCGTCGAGTCCCCGAAACGTCGACCCGGCGTGCGTGGCGGACATGGACACGGGGAGGATGCTGCGGGTGGGCGTGTTCGTGCGTCAGTCCGTGGATGAGGTGGTGCGCACGATGCGCGTGGCGCGTCTGCACATGGCCCAGCTGCATGGCGGGCAGGATGTGGCGTTCTGCAAGGAACTTGTCGCGGCACTGGCAGACATCCTGCCCGAGGTGCTCTCGGGGATGTCGCCCTCGTCGGGCGGTGAACACGCCGACTCGCCGCACGACATGGCCCGTGGCCGCCTTCTGCGTGCCGTGTGGCCCGCAAGACATGCCACCACAGTGTCGTTTGAGCATGAACTTGCGACGCTGGCCCCGTATGTCGGGCACTTCGTGTTCGATGCGGGCACTGCGGGCGGCGGTCATGGCGCGACACTGCCGTGGGATGCGCTGGAGGGGATGTCCTGCCCGCGCCCGTGGCTGCTGGCCGGGGGCCTCGGGCCGGATAACGTGGAAAGGGCCGTGCGGGCCTGTCACCCGTGGGGGGTCGATCTCAATTCCGGCGTCGAATCGGCCCCCGGCATCAAGGACATGCAACGAATCGAAAACGCCCTCGTCGCCCTTGCGGCGTGCGGCGATGTCAGCGGGCCTGAAGCCCGCATCGGAGATGCAAGGTCATGAAGAAAGGTTACTTCGGCGATTTCGGCGGCAGGTTCGTGCCTGAACTGCTGATGCCGCCCCTGATGGAGATTGAGGCGGCCATGCGCGACATCATGCCCACGCAGGCATTCCGCCATGAGCTTGACGACCTGCTGCACAACTTCGCAGGGCGTGAGACCCCCCTCACCCGGTGCGACACCCTGTCGCGTGAACTCGGCTGCACCCTGTGGCTGAAACGTGAAGACCTGCTGCACACCGGGGCGCACAAGGTGAACAACACCCTCGGGCAGGCGTTGCTGGCCCGGCGCATGGGCAAGACGCGTCTCGTGGCGGAGACCGGCGCGGGGCAGCATGGCGTGGCCACCGCAGCGGCGGCGGCACGGCTGGGGCTGTCGTGCATCGTCTTCATGGGGGCGGTGGATGTGGAACGCCAGTCCGCCAACGTCATGCGCATGAAGCTGCTGGGGGCGGAGGTCGTGCCCGTGGAAAGCGGCACGCGCACCCTCAAGGACGCCATCAACGAGACCCTGCGCTACTGGATAGCGGAACAGGGCAGTACGCACTACTGCTTCGGCACGGCGGCGGGGCCGCACCCCTTCCCCACGCTGGTGCGCGACTTTCAGGCTGTCATCGGTCACGAGACCCGGCGGCAGATGCTGGAACGCACGGGTGCGCTGCCCGACATGGTGGTGGCGTGCGTGGGCGGCGGTTCCAATGCCATCGGCATGTTCCACGCCTTCGTGGACGATGCGGACGTGCGCATCGTGGGTGTCGAGGCCGCAGGCACGGGCGAACCGGGGTGCTACAACTCCGCACCCATCAACCTTGGGTCGCCGGGGGTGCTGCATGGCAACCGTACCATGCTGCTACAGGACGGCGACGGACAGATACTGCCGTCGCACTCCGTCTCGGCGGGACTCGACTACCCCGGTGTGGGGCCGGAACATGCCCATCTCGGGGCCACGGGGCGCGTGGTCTACGGCATGGTCACCGACACGCAGGCGCTTGCCGCATTCAAGGCACTCACCCGCGCCGAGGGCATCATCCCCGCGCTGGAATCGTCGCACGCGGTGGCATGGGTGCTTGAGAACCCGCATCTGCTGCCGCAGGGCGGCAATGTGGTGGTGAACCTTTCGGGACGTGGCGACAAGGATATGGACATCGTGCGGGAACACCTGTTCCCCAGCTTGGGAGGCAAGGCATGAGCGCGTCACGTCTCGAACGGCGCATTCGCGAGGCACAGGCGGCGGGGCGTCCCGCCCTCATCCCCTTTCTGACGGCGGGCTTCCCGACGAAAGAACGCTTCTGGGATGAACTCGAGGCCCTCGACGCGGCAGGGGCCGACATCATCGAAGTGGGCGTGCCCTTCTCCGACCCCGTGGCGGACGGCCCGGTGGTGGCGGCCGCCTCGCAGCGCGCGCTGGAGTCCGGTGTGACGCTGCGCTGGATCATGGACGGACTGGCGGCCCGCAAGGGCAGGCTGCGTGCAGGGCTTGTGCTGATGGGGTACCTCAACCCGTTCATGCAGTACGGCTTCGAGCGTTTCGTGAGCGATGCGGCGGACGCAGGCGTGGCGGGGTGCATCATCCCCGACCTGCCACTGGATGAGGACGCCGACCTGCGGGCACTGCTTGCCGCGCGGGACATGGACCTCATAGCGCTGGTGGGGCCCAACACGGGCGAAGGGCGTATGCGCGAGTATGCCGCCGTCGCCTCGGGCTACGTCTATGTGGTGTCGGTCATGGGCACCACGGGCGTGCGGGACGGCCTGCCCGTGGAGGTGGCGGACACGCTGGCGCGGGCACGTCAGTGCTTCTCCATCCCCGTGGCGCTCGGTTTCGGCATCAGCCGTCCAGCGCAACTGGAGGGGCTGTCACATCCGCCCGACGCCGTCATCTTCGGTTCTGCCCTGTTGCGTCATCTCGACGCGGGCGGCGACGCCGCCTCGTTCATGAAGGCGTGGGCGGAGAGATAAGGGTGACTGAGGGCGGCCTTCGGGCCGCCCGTTTCTGTGTTGTTCCCGTTTCTTGGCCACATGGACGGGGGGCACGTCGCTGTACTGCAAGGTCGGTGCGCCATGGCGCGCGGCCTCAAGGCAGATTGAGCGTGAAGATGACCATGCCCACGCATTATCTGGGTGGATGAAGCCTTTTACAGTCACCTTATGCCAAGCCACCGGGGCGTGCCCTCTTGGTGATGAATCGGGTGGCGATGCTTAAAAGAACACTGATACACAAACAAAGTATGAAGGTGACAGGCGTGGTCACGAAGATACTGCCAGCAAGGCCGTGGAGTGTGATTGAGGGAAAAGCAAGAAATGAGAAAGGTTTAAGGAAAAAGGCAGCATGCAGAAGGTATATATTGAACGTGTGCTTTGAAAGCGTTGTCAATATGCTGCATTGATGGTTGCATGTCTGCTTTATGAGCAAAAAGGCAATCGATGTGAGAGCGAATATAAGTATAGAATCTTTTGTAAGGAATTTTGCAAGATACAGTGTGTCATCATATGATGAAATGGTTGCTGTAGCGTATGTTGCGATATATGTGATTGAAAACCATTTCAATAAGGTAATGCTCTTAAATCGATTGGGGCTGACGGCGAGATGATGTCCGGTGACAAAGTATAATCCATATACCGTGAATATGATATTCTTGACAGGAAATATAATACCTAACCACTGAGCAATGTACAGAGATAGTATTCACCTGACACTTGCCGTACCCGGCTGGGGCGCTGATCAGGCTGCGTAGTGTCCTTCGTTGTCTTCTTTCGGCTGCCCTTCGGGACGGCTATCAAGGAAGGCTTGATAGGGTGTCCGGCCGCTCATGTTTCTGCCTTGGTGTGCCCGCTCGTGGTTATAGTGGCGCAAGTAGGCGTCAAGGTCTGCCTGCATTTCATCCAGAGACTCATACCAGTTTTTTCGCCCCTGAATCCTGAAATGCTCGTCGAGCAATGTCCTGTGCAGCCGCTCCACAAAGCCGTTGCTTTGCGGACGTCTGACGCGGGTTGTCCGGTGCTCGATATTTTCCAGTTGCAGGAATAGTTCGTAGGGGTGTCTGTCAGGACGCCCGCAGAATTCCCGGCCATTATCCGAAAGCACTGTGACGACCGGCGTGTCGTGCTCCTCGAAAAAGGGCAGCACGGACTCGTTGAGCATGTGTACCGCCGTAACCGGCAGCTTGCTGGTGTACAGTCTGCCGAAGGCGTAGCGGCTGTGGCAGTCGATGGCCGATTGCAGATAGATTTTCCCCACGCCCTTCAGCGTGCCTACGAAAAACGTATCCACGGCCACCAGATCGCCGCTGCACCGGGTTTCGATATGGCGCTCCCGGAATTCCGGGCTGAATCGCTCCAAGGTGCGAACCTGGTCGTCATTCAGGGCGATTCCGGTATCACGCACATGCCGCTCCAGGCGCAGCAGCCGTTCATGTCGGGTCAGCATCCCGTTGCGGCTCCAGACACCCCGCACGCCCCCGGAACTGACCTGAACACCTTGCAAAACCAACTGTTGGGCCACGCGGACGGGGCCATGCGTCGGAAATTCAAGGCTGTACGCCAAAATCCTATCCTCTGTCGCCTCGTCCACCCGGTTCGGGTGTGGTTCTCGTGGCCCCGGCAGGCGGTCCACAAGCCCTTCTGCGCCAAACGTCTGGTAATTACGGCGGATTTCATAGAACTGCTGCCGCGAATACCCCATGATGCGGCACGCCTTGCTCACGTTGTCGAGTTCGCTTGCAAGCTCTAGCAGGCTCAACTTCCTTCGTGCTACCTTCTTGCCTGTGGTCATGTCGGATTCCTTGCTGGTGGTTGATGAAGCTTCGCAACCTCATCGCTACCCCAGTCGGGAACGGCATGACCACTTCCTTTTGAAGGGCCTACTGTCAGGTAATAACTAGCTCAGCACATCTCTCGCAATAACGACGAGCACGGGAAGAACGACCATATAGCCAATGTAAATCCACATGAACCATAAGTGGAATCCTGGGTTGCTTCCAATATTGTAAAATACTCCAGCGAGATAATCCCGCTGATCGAGAAGAAGTATACCCAGTATTTTGTAAAGAACTAGAGAAAGTAGGGTTGGCACAACATAGCGCCAAAGCGTTTTTCTGTAGTGTTGACCGATGTCGTCGATGCGTTCAGGTATGACTGCACCGGCAAGCATGAAGAACATGGGGACTGCGAGATGGGTGATGACGGCATTTCCCATGGCTACGAACCATAATGGTGAACCCAGAAAATTAGATACCCATGGAGAAGTGCAGTGCAAATTGATGACAGCGAAGCACGCGATAACCTTTAGGGCGTCTATGTATGCAATACGTTCCTTCATGTGGTGTGTCGTGTGATAGTTGTGATGTTGGTGCGGTGCTTACAGAATCTTGCGTGGCCACTCGGTCCAGGCACGAGTTTGTTTGGGGCATGAGCCCCAAGATGCGCAGAGTGCTGGACGGGCAAGCTTCTGATACCTTTTGTTTTTGGTGTGTTACATGCTTTTACGTTAAATGCATCCCAAATGTCCACGTGTAACGGGTGTGTCGTTGTTTTTGACAAAAAAGGTGATTCGAGATAGGCCATTGCCTCGCCCCCGGCGCCAAGTGGCCCGGCACGATACCAGAACCCCGCACGCCTGACGTGCGGGGTTTCCACAAAGGAGCGGTCATGCGTAAGACGGTCTACTGGATTGAAGGTGACGGCATCGGACCCGAGGTGTGGAAGGCTGCCCGCCCGGTCATCGACGCTGCGGTGGAGAAGTCCTACGGCGACTCGCGCTCCATCGAATGGAAGGAACTGCTGGCGGGCGAGAAGGCCCACCGCGAGACGGGCGAATACCTGCCCCAGTCCACGCTCGATACGCTGGCGACGGCTGAACTTGCCATCAAGGGGCCGCTGGGCACCCCGGTGGGCAAGGGTTTTCGCAGCCTGAACGTGACCATGCGCCAGACGCTGGACCTGTACGCCTGCATCCGGCCCATCAGGTACTTCGACGGCATCATGTCTCCGGTGAAGCGTCCCGACCTCGTGGACATGGTGGTCTTTCGCGAGAACACCGAAGACGTGTACGCGGGCATTGAGTACCGCGCGGGCACGCCCGAGGCCAAGCGTCTCATCGCCTTCCTGCGTGATGAACTGGGGGCGAAGGTCGACATCGAAGCCGCCGTGGGCATCAAGCCCATGACGGAGAAGGGCAGCAAGCGTCTCGTGCGCCGCGCCCTGCGCTTCGCCATCGACCAGAAGCGGCCCAATCTCACGCTGGTACACAAGGGCAACATCATGAAGTTCACCGAGGGTGGCTTCCGCGAGTGGGGCTACGAGGTGGCGCGTGACGAATTCGCCGACCTCACCACCACGGAGACCGAGGGCACCGCGGGGCGCCTCGTGGTCAAGGACCGCATCGCCGACGCCATGTTCCAGGAGGTGCTCATCCGCCCCCAGCAGTACAGCGTCATCGCCACGTCCAACCTCAACGGCGACTACATCTCCGACGCGCTGGCTGCGCAGGTGGGCGGCCTCGGCCTCGCCCCCGGCGTGAACATGTCCGACAGCCTCGCCTTCTTCGAGGCCACCCACGGCACCGCCCCCACCATCGCAGGGCAGGACAAGGCCAACCCCGGCAGCCTCATCCTCTGCGGTGCGCTCATGCTGGAACACATGGGCTGGAACGAAGCGGCAGAACGCATCTACAAGGCCGTCAACGAGGCCATCGCCTCGCGGCGCGTCACCGTCGACCTCGCCACGCAGATGGAGAACGCCACCACCGTGGGCACGGTCGCCTTCGGTGACATCGTGACAGCCGGACTGTAGAAGGTCCTGCGCCAACAAGGTCATTCCCGGCCCCCGCCGCTTCGTGCGACGGGGGCCGTCTGCTTTCCAAGCCGGGGCGGGCCTGCTATCAGTCGTCCATGCGACTCGTCGTACTCTCCGACATCCACGGCAACCTCGGTGCATTCGAGGCGGTACTCGCCGACATCGCGACGCAGGACGTGGATGACATCATCTCGCTGGGTGACAATGTGGGCTACGGCCCCGACCCCGGCCCTGTGCTGCGTCTGCTGCGTCAACGAGGCATCGATTCCGTGCTGGGCAACCACGAGGCGGCCATCGCCGACAGGCGTAGGCGGCGCAGGTTCAACAGCCAGTCCCGCGAGGCACTCGACCTCACCGAGGCGTGGCTTGATGCGGACGGGCGGGCCTGCATCGCGTCCATGCCTCCGGTGTTGCTGCGCCACGGGTGCCGTTTCGTACACGGTATGCCGCCGGACTCGCCTTTCACCTATCTCTTCGAATTCATGGGGCGGCGACTGCCCAAGGTCTTCACCCTCTTCGCGGAGGCCTTGTGCTTTGTAGGGCATACGCACGACCTCGAAGTGCTGCGCTGCGACGAGACGGGTGCGGTCGCCTCCGTGCTGCTGCCCACGGCGTCACCGGACGTGGCGGGCCAGATGCCTCCCGGCCCGTTACCCGGCCCGTCACCCGACGCGACACTCGCAACGTCACCCGGTGCGCAGCCTGAAGGCCTGACCCTCTCCACAGCAAGTCCGCGCGTGACCGTGCAGACCCTTGTCCTAGATGCCGGGGCGCGTCATCTCGTCAACGTGGGTAGCGTCGGGCAACCGCGTGATGGCGACCCGCGTGCCAAGTATGTCGTATGGGACGACACGGCGCGCACCCTCACCGTGCGGCGTGTCGCCTATGACGTGGCGGCGGCGGTGCGTCGCTTCGCCGAGGCGGGGGTGGCACAGCGGTACATCGACAGGCTGGGCTGATTCGATCGGCTTGCGTAGAGTTTGCGATGCGTTGCCGGTCGCTGGGCGTCAGTGACCGGCGTGCCGGGCTGCGCCGGTGGGGACACTTTCAGGCTGAATAGATTTCCTGCGAGAGAGACTGAAATGAAGATAGGACGTTACGAAGTCTGCGGTTTACTGGGCCGTGGTGGCATGGGCGTGGTGTACAAGGTGCGCCAGCCTGTGACAGGCCGGGTGGCTGCCCTCAAGCTGCTGAAGCCCGCTGACATCCTCGTCGACCTCGCGGGCATGGACGCCCTGCGAGAGGGCTTCCTGCACGAGGCCACAGTCATGGCGTCGCTGGACCATCCACATGTGGCGGCGGTGTGGGATGTGGACGAGGCGGGCGGGCTGCCCTTCTTCGTCATGGAATACTATTGCCTCAATCTCGGCTTGCTCATGGGCGAAAGCTACCGCGTGGAGGCCCCCACACGACGCCTGCCGCTGGAGAGGGCCGTGCGCTATGCACGCCAGACGCTGGAGGCGTTGCGCCGGATGCACCATGAGGGCATCGTCCATCGTGACGTGAAGCCCTTCAACATCATGGTGACGGGTGACGATGCGGTGAAACTCATCGACTTCGGGCTTTCGCGCCTGCGGGGTGAGACGCGTCTCTCGCCGCGTGGGGTGAAGGTGGGGTCGCCGTACTACGCACCGCCTGAACAGGAGTCCGCACCCGATGCCGTGGACGCGCGGGCCGACCTGTACCCGGTGGGGGTGATGCTCTTCCGGATGCTCACGGGCGTATTGCCCACCGATGAAGAGCGCATGAAGGATGGACGCATCCCCCGTGCCAGTGCCCTTTCCGATGAACTCGATGAAGGGTGGGATGCCTTCTTCGATACCGCCATGGCAGCCGACCCTGCGCGTCGCTTTCCCGATGCGGCATCCATGCTGGCGGCACTCGCCCGTTGCGAGGCCGCATGGCGGAAGCAGGTCGAGGCCACCTGCCGACTTATACCTGAACAGGCTGCGGGGCCGGGGGATGCCAGCGATATGCGGCATGATGCCGGGCACGAATCCGTACAGGCGGGCCAGACTGATGAGACCGGTCAGGCAGGACAGGCGGGTCAGGCAGGACAGGCAGTCACGTGCGAAGGCGCGCCAGCCGCGTCGGGCGGTGTGCGGTGCCGCCCGGTGAAGGTGGGGGTGCACGAGGCCCGCGCGACGTTCGCGCTTGATGCCCTCTGGCGTCCCGCCTCAGCGGCGAGGCAGGGGCTGGAGGCCCGAGACGACGGCACGGTGTCCCATGCGGCCACGGGGCTACAATGGGAGACCGGAGGCTGCGATTTCCCGCTCACGCGTGACGAGGCGGAGGCCTATGTCGAGGCCCGCAACGCCCTTCGTTTCGCGGGGCATGACGACTGGCGCTTGCCCACGGTGGATGAACTCCTCACACTCGTGGACGCTGGCGTCACCGTGGGAGACCCGTGCGTCGCCTCGGTCTTCGCGCCGTTACCCGACCCGCTGTGGACAAGCGACCGCAAATCCTACATGGCCTCGTGGTTCGTGAGTGCTGCCATGGGGTTCGTGGGCTGGCAGGATGATACGTGCCGTTTCGGGGTACGTCTGGTGCGGGGCGGGAGTGCCCGGTGCCGGGAGTGATGCCCGGACGGGCAGTGACGATGACGCATGACATTGTTGAACGGGAGGCATGATGGTGTTCATGGAACAGCCGGGCATGGCAGATGGTACGCCCGGCGACGAGACGGCCTGTCAGGGATGCGGCACCTGTTGCCGTAAGGGTGGCCCGACCTTGCATGCCGAGGACATGCCGCTGTTCGAGGCGGGACATTTTGTGCGTGAGCACTGTCTCACGTTGCGGCGTGGCGAGTTGGCGCGTGATGATGTGGCGGAAGCGCTAGTCCCGCTTGAGGCCGAACTCGTCAAGTTCAGGGGCAGTCGGCCCGGTCTGTGGGCGTGTCAGTTCTTGCGCCCCGGCGAACGTGGCTGTTCGGTCTACGCGCATCGTCCCGTCGAATGCCGCGCCCTGCTGTGTCGTGACACACGCGCCATCATCGACCTTTCACCGCGTGACCGGGTCACGCGGGCTGACGTGCTGCGCGCCACGGGTGCCCCGGCTGCATGGCTTGACGTGGCCGAAGCCCATGAGGATGCGTGCGGTTGCGCCCGTAGCCTCGCCCCTGCCCTCGCGGTACGCGCTGCACCCGATGACGGGGCTGCGTGCGAGGCGTTTCTCGACCTCGTGCGTCTCGACATCGCCTATCGCCAGATAGCCAATGAACGGGCTGACGTCCCGCCGTCCGAGATGGACTTCCTGTTCGGTCGCCCCCTGTTCGTCACTGCATCCATGTACGGCTTGTCTGTCCGTCAGAACGCCGGGGGACTTGTCGTGACGGTGGAGGGGCCGTTGCCGTTCGAGATGTGACAGGCGCAGTGCATGTCTGCCCTGCGATGACGGGCAGCACGGGTGGCGCTCATGCCAACGATGGCACGGCAAGGGCGGCACGGCGCGGGCTGCGCGTCGGGCTTGAACGTCGGCGGCGCATACCGTATCCAGCGTGCAGCGGTTGACGTGCGGCCCGTCTGACAGGCGCACGTCAACCTGTACCCAGATAACGTCATGCGCACGGCGCATGTAAGGAGAGGCTCATGTACATCGTCACCGGAGGCGCGGGTTTCATCGGCAGTGCCATGGTCTGGAAGCTGAACGAGATGGGCATAGAGGACATCGTCGTCGTCGACAACCTGTCCACCAGCGAGAAGTGGAAGAACCTCGTCAATCGCCGCTATGTCGACTACGTCCATCGCGACACCTTCATGGACATGGTGCTGCATGGCGACCTGCCGTGGGATGTGGATGCCGTGGTGCACATGGGGGCGTGTTCCGCCACCACCGAACGCGACGCCGACTTCCTCATGGAGAACAACCTGCGTTACAGCCGCATGTTGTGTGAATTGTGCATGGAGACGGGCGCACGCTTCATCAACGCCAGCAGCGCGGCGACCTACGGTGACGGCAGCCTCGGTTTCTCCGACGACGATACCACCATGCTGCGCCTCAAGCCGCTGAACATGTACGGCTACTCGAAGCAGCTGTTCGACCTCTGGGCGTACCGCGAAGGCAGACTCGACGGCATCGCCAGCCTGAAGTTCTTCAACGTCTACGGGCCCAACGAATACCACAAGGGCGACATGCGCAGTGTCATCTGCAAGGCCTACGCACAGATAGGGCAGGAGGGCGTCATGCGCCTGTTCCGTTCGTGCCATCCCGATTACGCCGATGGCGGGCAGATGCGCGACTTCATCTACGTGAAGGATTGCGTGGAGGTCATGTGGTGGCTGTTGCAGAACCCCGGCGTCAACGGCGTGTTCAACGTGGGCACCGGCAAGGCGCGCACGTGGAACGACCTCGTCACCGCGGTGTTCCGCGCCATGGACCGTGAACCGGTCATCGAGTACATCGACATGCCTGAACAACTGCGCGGCAAGTACCAGTCGTTCACCGAAGCCACCATGGGCAAGCTGCGCGACGCGGGCTGCCCGGTACGTTTCACTGAACTGGAGGATGGCGTCACCGAATACGTGCGCCGGTACCTCGCCGCGGCCGACCCCCACCTGTAGGGGGGCAGGGCATACGACCTGCGCCGCAGGCATGCTGCATCGATCGAAAGGCCACCGGAGACGGTGGCCTTTTGCGTGATGTGCGCCTTCCTGCGCCTGTCGTACCGGGGGCGCAGGGCGTTACTGTCGCGATTCCGGAGTGGTCACAGGGTGTTCGGGCACGTCGAGGATGAAAGAGGTCGTACCGTCGTCCTTGTCCGTGGTGAGTGCGAAACCCAGACGGCTGGCAAGCCTGTAGGCCACGGCGAGGGAGCGCGCATAGCCGCTCACGTCGTCCACCTCGGCCTGTGCGTGGGTCGTGGCGGGAGGGAAGGACACGGTCAGGCGTTGCCCGCCTTCGCCCGGATGGATGGCTATCTGTGTCAGCCCTCCCGGTGAACCGTTGTCGAAGGCCGTGGTGAGCAGGGCAAGCAGCAGTTGCGCCACAAGGTCCTCATCGGTGACCACGGGCGGAAGGTCGGGGGCTGCCTCGAAGCCGAGTCGAAAGGCGCGGCGCATGGCGATGGGGCGCATCATGTCGACGCAGAACCCCGCCACCTCATCAAGGCGGCACGGGCGGTGCGGATGGGCCACGGGCATGAGGCGCGCATGGATGCCGTCGATGAGCCCTTCGAGTTTGGCGGCCTCTTCGAGGATGACGTCGGCCTCGGGGGCTTCGGGGCACCGGCGTTTCAGGGCGCGTGCGAACCCGGCGAGGGCGAACACCGGGTTGCGGAATTCATGGGCCACCTCGTCGGTGACGGCTGCGAGGGTGTTAAGCCGGGTCTGCTGTCCGAGAAGGCGTTCGATGAACATCCGTTCTGTCAGGTCGACGAGGACGCCCTCGATACGTCCGGGCATCCCGCTGTCGGGTCGGGGTGACGGTTCGTAGGTGAAACGGGCCTGAAGCGGTACGGGGTAGCCGCCGCTGTGCATGAAGCGGAATTCCAGCCCGAAGGCCCCTGCGGGGCTGCGTAGCGCCTGCGTGAAGGCGGCCCTGACCTGTGGTGCGTCGTCAGGATGCAGGTTGGCCACGAACCAGCCGGGAACGGCGAGTGCCTCATGGGCTGACCAGCCAAGGAGACTGCGGACGGAGTTGTTGATGAAGGTCAGGTTCAGTCCCTCGTCGAGGGCGAAGACCAGTACCGGAAGGTGATGCACAAGTTCCTGATAGCGCATCTCGGCGGAGTGCAGCAGGGTGCGCAGCCGCTTGCGCTCGAGGCAGTTGGTGATGGTCACGCCAAGCATGTCGAGGTCGGGCAGGGGCTTGGTGAGGTAGTCCCATGCTCCGAGTCTGAAGGCGGCGATGGCATCGCCGATGTCGGCCCTGCCGGAGACCACCACGACAGGGAGGCCGGGGTGGCGGTCGTTGAGCATGGCCAGCAGGTCTTCGCCGCTGATGCCCGGAATGCCGAGGTCGAGCAGGATGAGGTCGGGCGGGCCGCGCTGGATGATTTCGAGTGCCCTGTGTGCGTCTCCGGCTTCAGAGACGGTGTAGCCCGCATCTTCGAGCCATGCGACGACAGACGCGCGCAAGGATTCGTCGTCTTCCACGGTAAGGATATGCGGGGGCGTCGTGCCGTTCTGCATGGTTCACACTCCGGGCCGATGATGCGCGTGAGCGGCTTCGCCCACGGCGGGACGAAGGCTGGTACAGCAAACCAAGCGTAGCCGCTTCGGCGCGGGAGGGGAAGAACAATCCTCGCCGCGGGCGTGGACTTTCTGTGACGGAAGACGTTGTACACGGCAGACGGCAGCGTCGACGGGCGGGCGGTCGCACTATGGCGTCCGTGCGCCGTAACAGGCCGCAGTCCATGCAAGGGACGGACAGTCGCAATAGAGGCGGCAGGCCGCGCCCCGCGCCATTGGGTGTCAGGGGCGCATCACCGTCACGTGCGCCGCTTGAACATGCGCTCCAGTTCGCCGGGGTTGAAGCGCAGTACGGCAGGGCGACCGTGCGGGCAGAAGTCGTGCTCCGGCGTGGCCAGCCACTGGGCGAGCAGTCCTGCGGCCTCGTCCGGGGTGAGACGCTGGCCTGCCTTGATCGCGGCCTTGCAGGCCATCATGGCCCAGAGGTCGTCGAGATTCTCGCGGCGTCCGGCAAGCGCCTCGCGCAGGAAGGATGTGGCCCCCGCCCTGTCGAGCACCGGGGGCATGGCGCGGACACTCAGGGTCTGCCCGGAGGTGGAGCACTCGAAGCCGAGGGCCCGCAGGTCGTCGTCGAGCAGGCGCAGCCGTTCAAGTTCAGCCGGGTGCAAGGGCAATTCGATGGGCAGGGCCAGCAACTGGCCTCCGCCAGCCATGCCGCCGCGTCGCAGGCGCGCATGCAGCACCCGCTCATGTGCGGCGTGCTGGTCGACGAGGACGAGCTGGTCGTTGCCGTGGCGCAAGACGAGATAGGTATCGGCTATCTGGCCGAGATAGAGATGGTCGCCCACGCGGACGCCACCCTCGAGGCCTTCGTCGTATGTCTGCGGGGGTGCCGTGTCTGCCGGAGACGTCTGACGGGCTTCGGCAGTGCCGGACGGTGCAATCATGCCCGGAGGGCAGTCGGTGAAAGGTGCATTGCGGTACGCTGTCCCGTTGTCGTCAGTCCGGTCGTTGGCAGCCCCGGCGTTGCCGGTCAGGGTGCGGTCTGTGGCGTCGCCCCATGATGCATGGCCGTTCCGGGGTGCCATACTGTCAGGCGTCCCGGCTTTGAAGCCGGACACGCCCGTGTCGTATGCGGCGTGTTCAGCCATATGCAGTGCCCGCACGGGGCGCGTGCCGTCGCCGGAAGATGCTGCCATGGGGGGAACATCCATCCGGGGATGGACATCCGCACGGGGCACATCGTCCGGCGTGCGGGGTGAAGGTGCATCGGTGCCGGGCACAGTGTGCGATGGCGAAGCCGCCTCGCCCCCCATGGTCTCGACCAGTACGGTCTCGACGTGCCCGGTCTCGTCGGGGCGGCGCTTGCCGGAGGGCTGCAACACGGAGGCCCGGTCGGCCTCGCCCCAGAATCCGAGGGGGCGGGCATGGGGTGCGGCGGGCGGCACAGGGCGCAACGGCGCGGCAAAGGGGTCTGTGCCCGGTTCCGTCTCATCGGGAATGCCCTGGGCCGAGGCCTCGACCGCATCGCCCACGGCGCGCAGCACGGCCACGAACACCTCGCGTTCGTCGCGGAAGCGCACTTCGTTCTTGGCGGGGTGGACGTTCACGTCCACCTCTTCGGGGTCGATGTCGAGAAAGAGCACCACCTGCGGGTATTCGCGGGCCAGCAGGCGTCCCTTGTAGGCCTCGCGCACGGCCTTGAGCAGCAGCCTGTCGTTGACGGCGCGACCGTTGACGTACAGCAGCAGCCTGTCGGGACGCGGCTGCGCTCCGCGCGGGTCGGCGGCAAGACCGTGCACGCGCACCGTGCCGGTACTGCGGTCGAAGGCGTACAGCGTCTCGACCACGGCAGGCGGCCACAGGGTTCCGAGGCGCTGGCGCAGGGTCTGACCCGCAGGAAAGCGCAGCAACTCGCGCCTGCCTGCGGAGAGCGTGAAGGCGATGTCGGGGCGGGCGAGGGCGATGCGGGCGAAAAGTTCCTGACAGCGCTTCGTCTCGGTGGCCTGCGTCTTCATGAACTTGAGGCGCGCCGGGATGTTGGCGAAGAGTTCTCGCACCTCGACGATGGTTCCCCGGTGCAGGGCGGCAGGGCCGGATGCCAGAACCCTTCCGTGCTCGACCTCGATGCGCGTGGCGACCGTCCCGCCTTCGGCTTTGGCATGGGCCGATGTCATGGCGAAACGGGACACCGAGGCGATGCTGGGCAGGGCCTCGCCCCTGAAGCCGAAGCTCATGATGCGCGCCAGTTCGGCAAGATTGGTCACCTTGCTGGTGGCGTGGCGCGTGACGGCGAGTTCCAGTTCATCGGCGGGGATGCCGTACCCGTCGTCGCGCACCATGATGTACGACTGCCCGCCATCCTCAAGGACGACCTCGATGGCGGTGGCACCCGCGTCAAGGCTGTTCTCGACGAGTTCCTTGACCACGCTGGCTGGACGTTCGACGACCTCGCCAGCGGCAATCTGGTTGCGGAGTTCGGGCGGGAGTACCTGAATGACGCGACGCGCTTGGTGGGTGGATTCGGGCTGCATGATGTTCTATCTAACGCCTCGCCGGGACGGGGGCAAGGGGCGGCCAGAGGCGTCGTCGTGGCACGACGGCAGGTACAAGGGGCTGGCGTTGCAGACTGCCCGGTGTCATGTCCGCGACATGTCCGTGTCGGACGACATGACAGCAGACGGGCGTCGGCATACACTGTGCTCCAACCCGGTATCCATTGAGCAGGGAGTTCATATGACGCCTCCGCCTCTTCTCGAATTCGACGACGTGCGTTTCAGCTACCCCGGCGGGACGGGGCTTTCGGGCATCACGCTGGCGGTGCAGCGTGGCGATTTCGTCCTCGTAGGCGGACCCTCGGGAGGCGGAAAGTCGACGTTGCTGCGTCTTGCCGTGCGCTTCGAGGTTCCTGCATCGGGAGTCATCCGGTATGACGGTACCCCCGTCGAAGAACTGGCCCCGCAGGTGCTCCGGTCGCGGATGGGACTCGTGCAGCAGACGCCCACGGTGGCGGAGGGCTCGGTACGCGAGAATCTTCTCCTACCTTTCTCATTCGCCGTGCACGCCAAGCGCCCCCGGCCCGCCGATGAGGACATCGTGGAGTGGCTGCATCGCTTCAGACTTGAGGGCGTGACCCCCGACACGGAGGCGTCCACGTTGAGCGTGGGACAGCGGCAACGCCTGTGCTGCATACGTACGCTGCTGACCGGGCCGGAGATGCTGCTCATGGACGAACCCACCAGTGCGCTGGATGCCGAAAGCCGCGAGGTGGTGGAGGACATCACTGAGGCCTGCAATGCCGCGGGGATGACCATCCTCATGGTCAATCACACCGACTACAGGCCACGATGTAGGAATGCCCGCCGCATCGAGGTGCAGGGGGGCAGGCTGGCGGGTGAAGAGGCCATCGTGGGGTGCCGCCCATGTGCGGTGTCGCAATCGCCCGGGACATCGGCACCTTCAGGGGCGCCCAAGCCGTCCGTGTCGTCTGCTTCCGCTGACGGCAACGGTGGGGTGGAGGTGCGACCGTGACGCAAGCCTACATCGACATCGACCTTGTACAACTGGGCATCGCATCGGGGTTCGTGCTGCTGGTGGGGGTGCTTTCGCTGGTGCAGAGGCTGGGCCTCGGGCGCGACCTCGCCGTGGGTACGGTGCGCACCTTCGTGCAACTCATCGCCATGGGGTATCTGCTCGAGATCATCTTCGGGCTTGAAGCGGCCCTTCCGGTGGTGGGCCTCTACGTGGTGCAGACATGGTTCGCGGCACGCATCGTGCGCGGGCGTGTGAAGGAGAGGTCGGTGGACTTCTTCGCCCCCACACTGATGGCGGTACAGGGCAGCTTCTTTCTGGTGACCTTCTGCGTGACGGCCTTCATCATCGGCGCGCAACCGTGGTGGAAGCCCCAGTACTTCATTCCCATCGGGGGCATGGTGGCTGGCAACTCCATGAATGCCCTGTCGCTGGCACTCGACAGGCTCTTCTCCGACCTGCGTAACCGCCGTGCCGAGGTGGAGATGCGTCTTGGCCTCGGCGCCGACCCGCGCGAGGCCACCGAGGACATCTTCCGTTCGGCCCTGCGCACTGGCATGATGCCTTCCATCAATTCCATGATGGGGGTGGGGCTCGTCTCGTTGCCGGGCATGATGACGGGGCAGATTCTGGCCGGGGCAGCCCCCGGTGCCGCCGTGCGCTATCAGATCGTCGTCATGCTCATGCTGGTGGCATCCACCGCGCTGGCGGCGTTCATCGTACTGCATCTCGTGCGGGGACGTTGCTTTGGGCGGGCACAGGAGTTACTCTTGAAAGTGTAGACCCAGAACCACGCACCCTCAACCTGATACCGGGAGGACAGCCATGGTACGGATCATCCGCGATTCTCTGCGGCAGCCGGGCGACCCTCCGCATGGGCGGGAGGTTCACAAACGGGATTTCGACCCGGAACTCATGTATGCCGAATGCGCGCGTTGCGGGCGCCCTCTCCTGTGGGAACAGGGCCGTTCCACCCTTTTCGTGGCAGGGACGGGAGTCGCCTATGGCGACCTCGACATGCAGTGCATGATCATCAGCGACGGGTGCCCCCGCTGTCAGCCCGAGAGAACGGGCTACAGACACCGCATCGTGCGTGTGGGCAGCGTGGAGATGCATGACGCACTTCTTGATGATGGCGTCGGCGGCACGGCCTGACGTCCCGAACGGTTTTTTGTGATGCTACGGTGAAAAAGGCCGCTCCCGCGAGGGGGCGGCCTTTAGTCTGCTGCCGCAGGGCAGTGGCCCTCGAAAGGCATGAACAGACGCAGGGTTCACCCTCGCCGTGCGTGAAGGCGTTTCGTGCCTTGCCGTCCGGCACGGAAGTGCCGCAGACGGCGCAGGCCCGGCGTGCGGGGCTTGCCATCATGTCAAAGGCCGCTCCCGTGAGGGGGCGGCCTTTGTTCTCTCTGTCTTCGAGTCGCGCGTGACCTTGGTGGGCCCGGGTTTGAGAAGGGCTAGCCGGGGTAGCGCGCCTCAAGGTCGGCACCGGCCTTGGCGGCATCCTCGCGGAAGCCTGCGCGTGCATCGGCGATGCGCTTGGCAAGGTCGGGGTCGGCAAGTGCCAGCATCTGGGCGGCAAGCCATGCCGCGTTGCGTGCCCCGGCCTTGTCGAGGGCGACGGTGGCGACGGGGAATCCGGGAGGCATCTGCACCGTGGCAAGCAGGGCGTCCATGCCGCCCAGTGCCGAGGCCGTGACCGGGATGCCGATGACGGGCTTGGTGGTGCGGGCGGCGACCGCCCCCGCAAGGTGTGCCGCCATGCCAGCCGCGCAGATGAACACCTGCGTTCCAGAGCCTTCAAGTTCCTCGACGAGGCGTTCGGTGCGTTCGGGGGTGCGGTGCGCGGAACTCACCGTGAAGCGGAAGCTGATACCGAGGCTGCGCAGGACGTCGGTACAGGGTTTGATGGTCTCCTCGTCGGAGATGCTGCCAATGAAGATGGCTACCTTGGGCATGTGCGGCTCCTTGTTATGACCGACCGAGGCCCTTGGCCCCGATGTCGGTGCGGAAGTGGCAGTCGGGCATGCGGATATGGGCGAGGGCCTCGTAGGCGCGACGCTGCGCGGCGGCGAGGTCGTCACCGAGGGCGGTGACGCACAGGATGCGCCCGCCCGTGGAGACGGTATGGCCGTCTTCAAGGCGCGTTCCCGCCTGGAAGACCTTGATGTCGCCAAGGGCTTCGGCCTCTTGGATGCCTTCGATGACCATGCCCTTGGGGTATGTGCCGGGGTAGCCCTTGGCGGCCACCACCACACCGAGGGCGGTCTGGGGCTTGAGGTCGAGGGTGACTTCGTTCAGGCGGCCCGTGGCGCATGCCAGCATGATGGCTGCGAGGTCGCCGTCAAGACGCATGAGCAGCGGCTGGCATTCGGGGTCGCCGAAGCGGACGTTGAATTCGAGGACCTTCGGCCCGGCGGCGGTCATCATCAGTCCGGCGTAGAGGATGCCGGAGAACGGGCTGCCCCTGCGTTCCATCTCGCGCATCACGGGACGGATGACCATCTCGATGATCTCATCATACCGGCTGGCGGGCAGGACGGGGGCGGGGCTGTAGGCACCCATGCCGCCCGTGTTGGGGCCCTTGTCGCCATCGAAGACGGCCTTGTGGTCCTGCGCGGAGGGCAGGGGCAGCACGGTGTCGCCATCGCAGAAGCACAGGAACGAGGCTTCCTCACCGATGAGGCACTCTTCGACGACCACATGGTCGCCCGCACGGCCGTAGGCCTTGCGGCCCATGATTTCGTCAAGGGCGGCGACGGCTTCTTCGGTGGTGGAGGCCACGACAACGCCCTTGCCCGCAGCGAGGCCGTCGGCCTTCACCACGAGAGGTGCTCCCTTTTCGAGGACGTAGGCACGGGCGTCGGCGGGTTCGTCGAAGACGGCGAAGTCGGCGGTGGGAACCCCTGCGTCACGCATGACGTTCTTGGCGAAGGCCTTGCTGCCTTCAAGCTGGGCGGCGTAGGCGTTGGGGCCGAAGCAGGGGATGTTCTCGCGCACGAGGGCCTCTTTGAGGCCGAGGACGAGGGGCAATTCGGGGCCGGGCACGACGAGGTCGATCTTTTGTTCACGGGCGAAGGCCACCAGCGCGGGCAGGTCGTCGTCCGCGATGGGCACATTGGTGCCTTCGAGGGCGGTGCCGCCGTTGCCGGGGGCGATGAAAAGCTCTGTGACGAGAGGGCTCTGGCGCAATTTCCACGCGAGGGCGTGTTCACGGCCGCCAGAACCGACGATCAGAATCCGCACGACTGGGCCTCCGGAGGATTGAGGCAGGGACCCGGGACGGGGTTTTCCCCCACCGTGTTTCATGGTAGCACATCGGCTCGCGCCGAAGGCGCGTTGCGAGGGTTCTTAGAGCATTTCACGGCGGGCGACAACCCGTAAGCCCTGCACCATCATCCCACGAGGAAGCCATGTCGCAGCCGTACCGCTTTCTGCCCAGTCTCGACGAAGAGAAACTTCACGCCATCCAGCTGGAAGGCCTGCGCTGGACGGTGCGCCACGCCTACGAAGGCAGCCCGCGCTACCGTGCGAAGCTGCGTGCCGCGGGCGTCGTTCCGGATGACATCGTCCACCTCGACGATGTGCGCCGTCTGCCCTTCACCACCGTTGCCGACCTGCGCGACGACTACCCCTTGCCGCTGCTTTCCGTGCCCGAGAAGGACGTGGTGCGCATCCACGCCTCGTCCGGTACCACGGGCAAGCGCAAGATACTGGCCTACACCCAGCGCGACGTCGACACCTTCGCACTGCAGATGGCCCGCTGCTACGAGCTCGCGGGGCTGACGCAGGAAGACCGTGTGCAGATTGCCGTGGGCTACGGGCTGTGGACAGCCGGGGCAGGGTTCCAGCTTGGCTGCGAACGCTTCGGTGCCCTCACCGTCCCGGTAGGCCCCGGCAACCTCGAGATGCAGTTGCAGTTGCTCACCGACCTTGGCGTCACGTGCCTGTGTTCCACGGCGTCCATGGCGCTGCTCATGGCGGAGGAGGTCGAACGCCACGGGCTGAGGGGCGACATCAGGCTGCGCAAGGTCATCTTCGGTGCGGAGGCGCACAGCGCCAAGATGCGTCGTACCTTCGAGGAGAAGCTGGGCCTCGAAGGCAGCTTCGACATCGCGGGCATGACCGAGATGTACGGCCCCGGTACCGGTCTTGAGTGCGAGGCGCATGATGGCATCCATTACTGGGCCGACCTCTTCCTCGTGGAGATTCTCGACCCCGAGACGCTGCAACCCGTCGAACCCGGCGAGGTGGGCGAGATGGTGGTCACCTCGCTGCGCAAGGAGGCATCGCCGCTCATCCGCTACCGCACCCGCGACCTCACGCGCCTGATTCCCGGCACATGCTCCTGCGGGCGGAACATCCCCCGCCATGACCATATCCTCGGACGTTCCGACGACATGATCATCTTCCGCGGCGTGAACATCTACCCCGGTCAGATTGCCGATGTGCTGCACCTCTTCCCTGAGGTGGGCTCGGAATACCATATCGAACTCACACGCAAGGAAGGGCGCGACCACATGCTGCTCAAGGTCGAACGGCAGCCCGGTGCCGCAACGGGCGACGAGCGCACGCTTGGTGTCGCCATCGGCAACGAACTGCATCGCAAGCTCATGGCGCGTGTCTCGGTGGCGGTGGTGGCACCCGGCGAGTTGCCCCGGTCGTTCGCCAAGTCCAAGCGCGTCACCGACCTGCGTATGGTGGAAGGCTAGTACGGCGTCGAGAAAATACCTGGGACGGACAAGAAGGGCATCGCCTTCAGGGGTTTGGTCTGGCGGCCTGGTCTGGTGACACGGGATACTGCCGAGGGGCGGCATACCGCAATGCGCGCTGTGACACCGAGGGTTTGCATGGCGGTCACAGCTGCGTTGCCGTGGCCTCTCGTGCATGCGGCACTGGTCGCTGAAAGCGGGCCGGTGTCTCATGTCCACGGGTCAGCGTCCTGCAGGTAGGTGCGCGTCCCCCGAAGTCCGCAGTCCAATGCCCGCAGTCCGGAGTCTGTAGCCCGGAAGCCTGAAGTGTGGGGCCTGAAGAGTGAGTGAGGGCTCAGGGATTCTCGTCGTTACGCAGGACGCGTGCAGCCCAGAGAAGCGACTGGGCATGGAAACGTGCCGCCTGCCCCTGCGACAGCCCCAGCGATGCCAGGATGCTGTCCGCCATCGTCCAGTCGGCCTTCTCAAGGGCTGTGGCAAGGTGCAGCCACTGTGCCGGGATGCAGTCGTCACTCCTGATTTCGCAGGTCCCGCACAGCGCAGATGCGATGTCGTCGTCCAGCGGCAGTCTCTCCACGACTTCGGACATGCTCATGCCCAGCAGGGCGTCCAGACCGCTGAGAAGCCCCATCAGGAACATGGCATCGGGCTGGCGGCGCGTCGCCGCCGGGGCCTCGGACTGTGCCAGTTCAAGGAAGCGCGCGCCGCACGGCGACGAAGGTCAGTTCGTGCCCTTTGGCGCCCTTCGCCGCATCGGACAGCAGCACCGCCAGCAGCCATGTGCGCGTGGGCCTCTCGCCCAGCAGCAGCACGGCATGTTCGACAGAGGACACGGTGCGGGTCAGCCCGTACCATGCCGAGTTGATGTGCCGCAGCAGCCTGTATGAGAGACCGGGGTCGGTGCCGATGGTGCGCCCCAGTTTGCGTGGTTCGGCGGGGCCGCTGAGTTGGGGCAGAAGCCGCACCAGCGTGCTTTGCGCCACCGACGGCTTGCGCCCCGGAACCACTTCGGGGCGGGCGAAGAAGAAACCCTGGAAGAGCGTGAAGCCGAGGTCGAGACACCTGTGGAACATGGCGTTGTCTTCGACCTTCTCAGCCAGAAGCTGTGCACCTCGCCGATGCAGGCTGGCGACCAGCGCAGGGAGGTCGTCCGGGGGCACGGCAAGCACGTCCACCTTGATGATGTCGGCGAGTTCAAGCAGGGCTTCATTACCGGGCTGCCCCACGAAGTCGTCGAGGGCAAGGGTGTAGCCACGGGCCTTGAGCAGCTGAAGCCGTTCGAGCACTTCAGGTGTGGGGTGCACCGTCTCCAGAATCTCCGGGATGCAGACTTCGGCGGGCAGGGCTGTCACGTATTCCTCTTCCAGCAGCCCCTGCGGCATGTTCACCAGCATGTACTGGCCCGGCAGCATGGCTTCCAGCGCAAGGGCGAAACCGTCTGCGATGACCGACGCGGTGGCCCTGTCAGGGTCATCGATGCGGGCATGGCGCGCTTCTTCGCTGTCCCGGAAGAGCAGTTCGTGTCCCCACAGGTTCATGCGCCCGTCGAAGACGGGTTGTCTGGCTATGAATATGGGGCTGTATCCGCTTTCCGTTTCCTGCATGGAGCCTTCCTATTCTTTTATGATAGCTGCGGGACCCCATGTCGTAAAGTAGGGCAAACCCTTCTGGAGGCATCGCCCGATAGTGGTGTAGCCTCATGCCGGAAGGGTATGCCTCTATGAGTGGTCTGCCCTGAAACGGCAACGGGTCGTGTGGTAGACGGCTGACTGCGCCCGGACTGGTCGCGTCCCTGCCGGGTGCGCCTGACATGTCCGATGGAGGGCCCCGCATGGGTCGCTACGTCGCGTGATGCCACGAGTGTCACGAACGGCCGAGGGTTGTTGCCCTCGGCATGGTTTACGCATATAGCGATTTCTCTGCACTTCAGGAGAACGCATGCTGAAGAAGATAGGAACCGTGGAACTCAAGCCGGGCATGTTCGTCGTCGATACGGGCATCTCATGGCTCGAGAATCCCTATCTCTATGCGCACGAAGGACTTGTCGGGTCAGAGAGTGACGTGCGCCGCATCCGTGACGAAGGATACCTCGAAGTCTTCATCGACACACGGCGCAGTCTTTTCGGGCGCGACCCGGACGGCGTCTCCGACGAGGAGATTCTCTCGGGTGCCCTCCAGCAGCTTGAAGACCCCGGCGTCCTCGAACCGCAGGTCCCGGTTGCGGAGGAGATGCGCAAGGCGACGGTGCTGTACGATACGACCGTGCGCTATGCCCGCGGCATCATGGACGAGATGCGCGACAAGGGCGTTGTCGACATGAGCGAGGCCGAACCGCTGGTCGACAGCATGCTGGGCAGCATAACGCGCAACACCAATGCGCTGGTAGGTCTCGCCAAGCTGCGCAACGTCGATGAGTACACCTATACCCACTGCATCAACGTGGGGCTACTGAGCATGGTCTTCGGGCGACATCTCGGTTTCGGGCCGGTGACGCTCGCCCGTCTCGGGCTTGCCGGACTCTTCCACGACCTCGGCAAGGCGCGCATCCCCGACGACATCCTGAAATCCCCCAGAAGGCTGTCTCCTGACGAGTTCGAAGTGATGAAGGGGCATCCGGGCATCGGCTTCGAGTACATGCGCGAACGGGGCGGCGTCCCCGAAGAGGTGCTTGAAGGCGTCTACGAGCATCACGAAAAGCACAACGGGCTTGGCTACCCGCGCGGGCTGCGGGGTGAGCAGATAAGCGTGGCGGGGCGCATACTTGCCGTGGTGGATGTGTACGACGCGCTGACAAGCAGGCGCGTGTACAAGGAACCCATGCTGCCCCACAAGGCACTGTCGCTCATGTATGGCATGCGCGGGCAGGATTTCTCGCCCGGTCTTGTCGAGCGATTCATCCGGTGCCTTGGCATCTACCCTGTGGGCAGCGTCGTCGAACTCAATACCGGTCAGCGCTGCGTGGTGAGCGAAGCCAACTTGCGCAACCCGCTGCAGCCACGGGTGCTCATCGTGCACGATTCGAAGGGCAGGCCTTGTTCGCCTCGTCCTCTCGACCTTGCGGGGCAGACGGCGGTGCGCATCGCCACCTGCCTCGACCCCGTCGGAGTGGGCATCGACCCCGGACGCGCCCTCGGCGCGATGTGAGACGGGCGTGCCCTTGGCGTGATGTAAGACAGCGCGCCCTCGGTGCTGGGCGAATCGGACGCAGTCATGGCGTAACGTCATGACGAAGCTCAAGGGCAATCTGTCTGCATGGCGGTGCGGGAGAATCTTGCATGACAAAGGGGCGCTCCCGGTCGGGAGCGCCCCTTTGTCATGTGTGATGTGTTCCGTGGCCGGGTCAGCCTACAGTCGCGTTGGCGGGTAGCGGGTCAACGGGTCAGGGCATGAGGGGGGCAAGCCTGAGTCCGGCATCCACCGGAAGGCCCAGCATGATGTTGGCGTTGGCCACTGCCTGTCCGGATGCCCCGCGGCACAGGTTGTCGATGGCAGAGACGACGATGAGGCGCCCCGTCCGGGGGTCGACGACGAGGCCGATGTCGCAGAACATGGTGCCCTTCACGTGACGCGTCTCGGGCAGGCGTCCCTTGGGCAGCAGCCGTACCCATCCGCCCCGCGTCTGGTGCGCGGCCCAGTAGTCGGCGTACATGGCATGCACCGTATCGAGGTCGAGCGGTTTCTTCATGCGCAGGTACATGGTGGAGAGGATGCCACGGTCGATGGGCAGCAGGTGCGTATTGAACGACACCGTGAGCGCCTCGCCCGCGATGACCGAGAGCTCCTGCTCTATCTCCGGGGTATGGCGGTGTTTGCCAAGGTTATAGGCCTTGAACGAGTCGTGCACTTCGCAGAAGAGCGAACCCACAGCGGCCTTGCGACCGGCGCCCGACGCGCCCGACTTGGCGTCGATGACGATGTCGTCGCGGTGGACGATGTCGGTGTCCAGCGCCGCGGCAAGGCCGAGGATGACCGAGGTGGGGTAGCAGCCGGGGTTGGCTACAAGCCCTGCCTGAGCCACATCCTTGCCGTAGAGTTCGGGCAGACCGTACACGGCTTCGGGCAGAAGCCCCTTGCGGGTGTGGTCTGTGCGGTACCAGCTTTCGTACACAGTGACATCGCGCAGGCGGAAGTCGGCAGAAAGGTCGACGACGCGCAATCCGCGTTCGCGCAACGAGGCGGCCATCTCCATGGCAGCGCCATGCGGGACGGCGAGAAAGGCGATGTCGCACGAGGCGGCGATGACGTCGGGGTCGGGCGCGACGATGGTGATGTCGCCGCCCGGCAACCCGATGAGGAAGGGGTAGATGTCGTCGAGTCGTCTGCCTGCTTCGGCGCGCGAGGTGGCGAGCACAAGCCGCATGGCGGGGTGCCCAGCCAGAAGCCGGGCCAGTTCCATGCCCGTATACCCCGTGACGCCCACCAGTCCGGCGCGGATGGTCTGCATCATCGTCTCCTATTTCGCCTTCACGACGTATTTCATGCGCAGTTCGTAGAGGATGCCGTCGAGAAGGCGGCGCTCGTCGTCGTCGATGCAGGCGCGGGTCTTGTCCTGCAGCATGGTCAGCACGTCGATGGTGTGCTTGCCCATGAGCAGGTTCTCGGAGATGCGGCCCGTATCAGGGTCGGGCACCTCGCCCAGTTGTACCAGCGCCGACGAAGCCAGCGAGAGGATGAACGTGGAAAAGGTGACCTGCGGCATCTGCGGGGTCGCGTCGCCCCTTGCACCGCCGCAACCGCAACCGCTCTTTCCTTCATCGGTCATATAGGTAGTCCTCCGTTGCGTGTGGCGGGTGCGTCGTGCCTTGCCCGCCGTCCTGTCACGATGTCCTAGACCGGAGTACCCGGCGCCACCTGCAATGCCGCCTCGTAGGCGGCAAGCCCCGTCTCGATGTAGTCGCGCGCGCCCACATAGGCCCCGCAGGTGCGCAGACCAGAGGCCACGGCATGCAGCCCTGCCACAATGTCTGCCCAGTCCACCCAGCCCATATGGCCGATGCGGAGGATGCGTCCCTTGAGGTGGTCCTGACCGCCCGCCATGACGACGCCATGGTTGTCGGCGGCGACCTGCAACAGCCGGGTGCCGTCCACACCCGCGGGCAGCATCACGCTGGTGAGACCCCATGTGAAGCGTTCCGGTGCCAGCGGGGCGAGGCCGAGGGCCGCCGTGCCCGCGCGGGCGAGCATGGTGAGTGCCCACTGCTTGCGGTACACGGTCTCAAGCCCGGCTTCAAGGAACATGTCGAGGCTCTCGCCAAGGCCCACGATGAGGCTGACGGGCGTGGTGAAGAGGGTCTGTCCCTTCTCGCAGTTGGCGCGTTCGCCGGGCAGGTTGAAGTAGAAGCATGAGGGGGCCACCGTGTCGGCCTTGCGCCACGCCCTTTCGGAGAGCGCGATGAGCGCGAGGCCGGGGGGCAGCATCAGTCCCTTCTGCGAACCCGTGAGCAGACAGTCCACGCCCCATTCGTCCATGGGGCAGGGCGAGATGCCCACGGCGGAGATGCCGTCGGCCACCAGCAGCACGTCGCGCTTGCGGGTGACGGCGGCGATGCCCCGTACAGGGTGCAATACGCCCGTGGAGGTCTCGGAAAGCTGCATCAGCACGCCCTTGGCGTCCGGGTGGGCGTCGAGGGCCGCTTCGACTTCGGCAAGGGAGACGGCACGCCCCCACTCGACGACGATGGAGACCACCTCAAGACCGCGCAGGGACGCGATTTCGCGCCAGCGCTGGCCGAACTTGCCGCCTTCGACCACGATAACCTTCTCGCCGGGGACGAAGAGCCCGTGTACGGCGGCGGTCATGGCACCGCTGCCGGAACAGGCAAGCGGCAGCACCGGCTGTGAGGTGCCGAAGAGGATGCGCAACTTCTCCTGCACTTCGCCCATGAGCTTCTTGAAGGCGGGTTTGCGGTGATGGATCATGTCCTGCGCCATGACAAGGCGCACTCGTTCAGGCAGCGGCGTGGGGCCGGGTGTGAGCAGGCGGGGTTTGTTGAGCATCGAAGTCTCCTCAGGCGCGGCTTACGCGCGCGATGAAACACTTGAGGTAATCGGTCTCGGGCATGGCCGGGTGTACGGGATGATCAGGCCCCTGATGTCCCTGGAAAACGATCTGCGCCTGTGTCCTGCGGCGTCCGGCGGCGTGCAGCAGCACGCGGCGCAGGGCGTCACGGTCGAGGTGCTGTGAGCAGGAGCAGGTGACGAGCACGCCCCCGTCGGCAACGAGGTCGATGGCAAGTTCGTTGACGCGCTGGTACGCGGCAAGCCCCTGCTTCACATCCTTGCGGCGCTTGATGAAGGCGGGCGGGTCGATGCACACCACCTCGAAGCGGCGGCCCTCGTCGCGCAGGGTGGCGAGGGTGTCGAGGGCGTCGCCGTGTACTGCGTCGGTCTCGCAGGTGGCGTTGGCCGCCGCGTTGGCGAGGGCGGCGTCCAGCGCGGGGCGCGAGGCGTCGAGAAAGGTCACCGCTACGGCCCCGGCACGCGCTGCCATGACGCCGAAGCTGCCAAGATAGCAGAAGGCGTCGAGGACGCGCGCACCCTGTGCGAATCGGGCGGCTTCGATGCGATTGCACCGCTGGTCGTAGAACCAGCCCGTCTTCTGCCCGCTGGCGAGGGGGGCGGTGAACCGTGCCCCCGACTCTTCGACGGTGACGGTCTCCGGCACGGCACCGAAGGCCGTTTCGACAACGCGGGGCAACCCTTCGAGTTCACGCGATGCCGTGTCGTTGCGCCACAGAAGGGCGGAGAGGCTCAGCATGTCCTGCAGCACCGAGGCGATGTCGTCCCGGTGCATCTCCATGCCTGCGGTGGTGATTTGCGCGGCGGCCACGTCGCCATAGCGGTCGACCACCAGACCCGGCAGAAAGTCGCCTTCGCCGAAGCACAGCCTGTAGAAGGGGACGCCGATGAGGCGTTCGCGCAGGGCGAGTGCATCTGTGAGACGACGGCGCAGCAGGTCGGGGCCCAGCGGGGCATCGGGCTTGCGACTCACCATGCGGGCGCAGATGAGCGACGCGGGGTTGACGTAGGCGGTGCCGAGGGGGCGGCCCCCGGCGTCTACGACGCAGGCGGCTTCGCCGGGGGCGAAGTCCTTGAGGGGCGTGCGGGCGACATCCACCTCGTTGCTGAACACCCAGAGGTGTCCTACACGCAGGCGGCGGTCTTCACCGCGGCGCAGTTGCAGCTTCTTCAATTCCGGGGTCATGTTTCGTCCTTGTGGGCATTGGCCCTGAAAATCGTTGTACGGGGCGTCAGGCGCTGTCGCCGTGTCTGCCCAGGCGCTGTCGCCGTCGTTTGTCTGGGCGGCCATGCCGCTGTCGTTCGCACCGCTGTGCGGGGCACCGTCATCCGTCCCCATCGCGTCATGCGCCTTCACAGGTCAGACGGGCGGGTATGCTCAATGGGCCGAACCCCAGTCCTTGCCTGCACCCCAGTCCACCAGCAGCGGTACGTCCAGTGTCACGCCTCCGGGCCGTACCTCCGACATGAGAAGGGCCAGTCGTTCGCCTGCGGCCTGTGCGTTCGCCTCCGGCACTTCGAGCATCAGTTCGTCGTGTACCTGCAGGATGAGGCGGGCCTTCAGCCCGTGCAGCACGGGGTCGTCGTGGGCGGCGAGCATGGCGAGTTTGATGATGTCCGCCGCACTGCCCTGAATGAGCGTGTTGATGGCCTGCCGGCGGGCCTGCGAGCGCAGTTGCGTGTTCTCGGAGTGCATCTCCGGCAGCAGCCTGCGTCTGCCCGCCAGTGTGGTCACATGCCCTTGTTCGCGTGCTGCGGCCTCCACGTTGTCGTAGAAGTTGCGCAGGTGTTGCAGGCGGCTGAAGTACCGTTCGATGAACTGCTTGGCCTCGTTGACGGTGATGCGCAGTTCCTGCCCGAGTTTCTGCGGGCCCATGCCGTAGATGAGCCCGAAGTTGATGGTCTTGGCGTTGCGGCGCTGGTCGGGCGTGACGTCCTCGGGCGCGGTATCGTAGAGCAGCCCTGCCGTGCGGCGGTGGATGTCAGCCCCTTCGCGGAAGGCGGCGAGCAGGGTCGGGTCTTGCGACATGTGCGCCAGCACCCGCAATTCGATCTGCGAATAGTCGGCCGAGACCAGCAGGTTGCCCTCTGCGGCGGTGAAGCACGAGCGCATGCGCCTGCCGAGGTCGCCCCGCGCGGGGATGTTCTGCAGGTTGGGGTTGCTCGACGAGAGTCGCCCCGTGGCGGTGGCCAGCTGGTTGAACGTGGAATGGATGCGCCCTGCGGCGTCGACCAGCTTGGGCAGCGGTTCGAGATAGGTCGAGCGCAGCTTCTCCAGCTTGCGGAAGTCGAGGATGAGGTCGACCACGGGATGCCTGCCCGAAAGCTTCTCCAGCGCGTCCTGCGAGGTGGTTGCCTGCCCGCCGCGCGTCTTGCCCACGGTGGGCAGTCCCAGCGTGCCGAAGAGCAGTTCGCCAAGCTGTTGCGCCGAGCGGATGTTGAACTGGCCTCCGGCGGCCTTGTAGACCTCCTGCGTGATGCGGTCGAGTTCGTGCTGCACCTCGTCGAGGAAGGCGGCGAAGGCCGTACGGTCGACGGCGATGCCAGCCTCTTCCATGTCGGCGAGTACGGGCACCAGCGGCAGTTCCAGCGTGCGCATGAGGGTATCCAGCGACGCGCCCGCCAGCCTGCCCGCCATGCCTTGCGCCATCTCCAGCGCCAGCAGTCCGGGGTTGTCGGTGGAACGGTCGAGCATGTCGCCCCATCGCGCGGCGAGGCGCGGCCAGCCGTAGTCGCGTTCTTCCGGGTCGAGAAGGTAGGCCGCAAGGCCGAGGTCGAACCATCGGTCTCCGGGGATGTCGCGCCAGATGGCATGGCTGCGCAGCAGTGCCTTCACGTCCGGCGTGGCGATGCGCTTCGCGCTGGCGAGGTGCCGCGCCAGTCCCTGCACAGGGCCGGAGTATTGCACCTCGCACCCGGCTACGGCCACGGCGAACGCCACGGGGCTGGTCGAACCGTTCTGTGTGCCGGAAACCGGAGGGCAGGTGCGGGCGGCATCGCCGCACAGCGGCACGACGGCGATGTCGCGGCCCTGACAGGGCGGCAGCCCGCGCGGGTCGGTGCATGTGGCGACGGTGTCGTTGCGGCGCGTACTCTGGTCGAAAAGGCTCGCCTGCTGGATGAGGGCGCGCTTGCGTGCCTGTGCTTCGCTGACGGGCTTGGCGCCTTTGGCGGACTTCGCGCTGGCGTCGTCGGTGGCGGCTTCCGGGGCTGCCTTGATGGCGGACTGCGCCGGGGGGCTGCCCGTCTCACGTGATGCCGCTTCAGCCGGGGCGGTCGCGTCGTCCTGCGAGGTGTGTGTGCCCGGCATTCCGCGGAGGGTACCGCCTGCGCCGGTGGCACCGGCAGGTGTATGCTCGGCATCGTTGCGGGGAGCGTCGTCGGTATCCCACGGCAGGGGCACGCCGCCTTCGCCGAAAAGGGAGCCCGGTGTGCCGGAGTCTGAAGGACGAGGTGTGGACGGTGCGGCCGGTGCCGCCATCGCGCCCGTGTCCATCGGGGCGGATGCATCGCCTGGCAGCGCAACCTGCACATGTCCGTTCCGCACCATGCCTGCGAGTTCGCGGCTGAGCGCCCGCAATTCGAACTCCTGCAGGAAGGTGGAGGCGGTGCGTGCGTCGAGGGGCTGCACCGAGAGGCGTTCCGGGGTGAGGTCGGCGCACCGGTCTATGGCGAGCGTCGTCAGCTGCCGGTAGAGGAACATGGCGTCGAGGTGCTGCTCGAACTTCTTCTGGAGGTTGGGGGGCAGCCTGTCGAAGCCGTCGCGGATGTCCTCCAGCGTGGGGAAGTCGGCGAAAATCTTGGACGCCGTCTTGGGGCCGACGCCCGGAATACCGGGGATGTTGTCGCTGGTGTCGCCGATGACGGCTTGCACATCAGGCCACTGGGCGGGGGTGAGCCCCGTCTCTGCCGTGAAGGAGGCGAGCGTGGTGAGCTTCTCTTCCTTCGCGCCGGGGTCCCACAGCACCACGTTGGGGTGCAGGCACTGCTTGAGGTCCTTGTCCGCACCGATGATGACGACGGGCCTTTCGTCGCGGTAGCGGGCGGCGAGGGAGGCTATGCAGTCGTCGGCTTCGCAGCCGTCCGAGACTTCAAGCGGCAGCCCCAGCGCCGTGACCATGCGGCGGATGGGTTCCAGCTGCTGCACCAGCGGTTCGGGAGTCGCTGCGCGCTGCGCCTTGTAGAGTGGAAAGAGGTCGTGGCGGAATGTCGGCCCCTTGCCATCCAGCACGAAGGCGAAATGGCGCGGCTTCTCTTCACGCAGCAGCCGCAGGAGGATGCGCGTGACGATGAACAGGGCGTTGGTCGGAAAGCCGTCCGACCGCTGCATGTTCTGGAAGGCGTAGAACCCCCTGAAGATGAAGGCCGAGCCATCCATGAGCCATAGGGGTTCCTGCGTGAAGCCGAGACGTTCTTTGAGTGCCATGACCTACCGGGTGGGTTGAAGGGGCGGGCGGGGTGCCGTGTCGTGGCGGGCATGGTAACGGCTGGGGGGTGTATCTGTAAACTGTCATGCACGCCGTGAACGCGGGTCATACGCGGCGACGCACATCGCGACGCCAACGGTTGAAGGGGCGGATGCACCCTTCGCCGATGCCCAGCATCCGTGCGTGTTCTTCGCTGTCGCGTGCCAGCATGCAGATGTAGCGCGTGTCTTCCCATTTGAGGAAGGGGCAGCGGTCGAGGTGGGGGAAGATGGCGCGTGCAGGAGGACACAGGGCCTTTGTGCAGCAGAAGCCGCAGCCGACGCATGGGCGTGTGGTGAAGAACCGTCCGAACATGACTCCTCTCCCTTGCCGGGCAGCCCGGTCGTTCCCGGCATCCGTCCTGTGTCCCTTGCCGGGGTATCCCCTGTCGCGTTACGTGGCGACCCTGCGGATGGCACCGAGGAACCGGGAACGCAACCTGTCGCCCATGAGAGCGCGTTTCACTGGGTCGAGTCTCAGGAATCCGCCCACCAGTCCGCGCATGAACGCCTGTGAGCGGCTGGCGGGATTGTCGAAGATGAGGTTCTGGAACGTACCACGTTCGAGGCTTTGCAGGATGACCCTCTCGAACGAGTCTTCGGGGTGGAAGACGCGCGCAGGGCGTTCTTCGAGGCGAAGTGCCCCGGTGGGGCAGCGCAGGGCGCAGACACCGCACCCGAGACACACGCTCGTGTCGACCTCCAGTCGGCGGCGGGCCTTGCCCCGGCGGGCGGTGGAAGATGCGGCCTCGTCGTCGGGCACATCGCCCCTCGCGTCGACGGTCTCGTTACTCGCCGTTCGCTGTCCGTCTTTCCGTACGACGTGCAGCGCGTCCACCGGGCAGGCGCGAACGCAAAGACCACAGCCGGTGCAGGCATCGGCATCGCATGTCGCCAGCCAGTTGGACGTGACGAGGATGCCGGTATGCCCCGTGACCTTGATGCCCCGCATGAGGTTGCAGCAACAGCCGCAGCAGTGGCAGATGAAGCCCGCATCGCGCCGGACGTTGTCTGTGGAGAGGGTGAGGCCGAGGTCGCGTGACCGTGCGAGGATGTCGAGCATCTCAGCCCTGTCGATGCGTCGTGCGAAGCCGTTGCGGATGAGGAATTCGGCCCCGCTGCCAAGGGAGGTACACGTTTCAAGCGGGGCGTCGCATGGTTCTTCGCCGATATGCACCTTCTCGTGGCGGCATGAGCACAGGCCCACGGCAAAGGTCGTGTGCCTGTCGACGAGTGCGCGCGCCCGTTCGTGGTCGAGAATCTCCGTCCTCGCTGCTTCTTCCACCGCCTCTTCGTGCGGCAGGGCACGCATGATGGAGATGCGTTGCCCGCTGGCGAAGTTGGCGTCGAAGAACGTCGTATCGCCGAACATGTAGTCGTTGAAGAGACGCGCCCACGTGCCGTGGGGCAGGTCGCCGCCCGTGCGCATCATGGTGAATTCGAAGATGCCGATGACGATGGGGCTTATCATGTACGTTGCTGTGTCGCCTTCACGCAGGTCGATGACCAGCCCTTTCGCACATAACGTGTCCAGCATCGCCTCGACACGTGCCCTGCCCATGCGGCACACGGCTGCGATGCGCGAGGCCGTTGCCGGACGGTAGGGCATGCAGGCCACAAGGTCGGCTTCTTCAGGGGTATAGAGTTCACGCAGCAGGGCGCGGAAGGCGGGGGTGTCCGGCGTGCGGACAGGTGTGTTGTCCAGTTTGCCCGCCAGTCTTCTGTATACGTCCTTGCCAGTGAGATGTCCCATGTGCCTTCCTGTCGTGTGCCGTGCCGGGGAGAGGGTATGCCGTCCCCATGTATCGTGTTGCCGTGTCGTGTATGTCGTGTGGACGTTTACGGCGAGTGTTGCCGGTCGTGAGGTGCCGCGGGCTGCATCCGTGCGGGCCGTCATCATGCCGGATGTGGGGCTACCCGTCATTCTCGGCTTTCCCGCCTCGCTTCTGCCCTATGCCTCTTCCGGCGACTTCACCGTCGCCCTTGCCATCCGTCGACTCCATCCGGTGAACCGTCACGATGGGCCTGTATCCGTGCCCCGGCCACGGTAGGCCCGGTCCGGAGGCGTGCCCGTACGCGGACGAGACGGCTACCCCGGTATCGCCGGGTGGTAGTGGTGAATCAACCAGTCACTGGGCCAGCCATTGGGCCCACAGCTTGCGCGAACGGGGGCCGTCCCATTCGCAGAAATAGATGCCCTGCCATGTGCCGAGGCGTACCTCGCCGCCGTCCACGATGAGCATGAGTGAAGGGCCGAAAAGGCTCGTCTTGATGTGCGCGTCGCTGTTGCCTTCGGCATGGCGATAGTCGCCATGGCGCGGCACGAGGCGTCCCATGTTCACGGTCATGTCGCGTGCCACGTCCGGGTCTGCGGCTTCGTTGACGGTGAGCGCACCCGTGGTATGCGGGCAGAAGAGCAGCAACGCCCCGTCACGCCAGCCTCGTGTGCTCACGAGTTCGCGGATGGCGGACGTGATGTCGAGCATCTGTTCGCGGGTGGTGGTATGCAGGGTGATGGTCTCCATCTTGTTCCTCCGCGAATGGGGTGGTGCCCGGTTGGACGGCCGACAGGGTAGGGCGTACGCGTCGGGGCAGAGTATGCCGTTGTGCCGGGGCGAACGCTTCGGGTCTCGGACATCGGGTCTTGATCTCCGGGCCGTACGCAGCAGGCCATAGGCCCCGGGCCGTATGCAGCAGGACGGGCGCGTCGGGCGGCATCCCGTAAGAGAAAACGGGTGGCGCATGGCCCGTGCTTGAGGCACCGTGCTTTTTTGCCTACAACCACAACATGCCCTACGGCAAGGGGATGTCGCGACATGTCCCTGCCGTCCATTTCCGGCCACGCGCCGGTCACAGCTAGCATCAGGAGCGACCATGCCTGTAATCATGGGCACGGCTGGACATATCGACCATGGCAAGACTTCGCTCGTCCGGGCGCTGACCGGCATCGACTGCGACCGCCTCGACGAGGAGAAACGGCGAGGCATCACCATCGAACTGGGCTTCGCCTTCTGCGACCTGCCCGGTGGCGGGCGGCTTGGCGTCGT
The DNA here is from genome assembly GCF_000195755.1 of Nitratidesulfovibrio vulgaris str. Hildenborough. NCBI lineage: Bacteria > Pseudomonadati > Thermodesulfobacteriota > Desulfovibrionia > Desulfovibrionales > Desulfovibrionaceae > Nitratidesulfovibrio > Nitratidesulfovibrio vulgaris. Next base: position 571,414 of record NC_002937.3, read on the forward strand.
CGACGTGCCGGGGCACGAGAAGTTCGTCCGCAACATGGTGGCAGGGGCGTCGGGCGTCGACTTCGTCATGCTGGTCATCGCCGCCGACGAGGGCGTCATGCCGCAGACCCGCGAACATCTTGAGATATGCTCGCTGCTGGGCATCCGGCATGGTCTCGTCGCCCTCACCAAGGTGGACATGGTCGATGCCGACTGGCTTGAACTGGCACAGGACGACGTGGCTGGATTCCTTGCCGGGACATTCCTTGAGGGTGCGCCCATCTTTCCGGTCTCCGCCGTGACAGGGCAGGGTCTCGACACCCTGCGCGAACACCTCGCCACCCTTGAACGTGAATTGCGTCCTGAACGCCGTACCGACCTCTTCCGCCTGCCCGTCGACCGGGTGTTCACCATGCGCGGGCATGGTACGGTGGTGACGGGCACCATGATATCCGGTTCGCTCAAGGTGGGGGACGATGTGGTGCTCTATCCCGAAGGGCGCACAAGCAAGGTCCGGGGGCTGCAAAGCCACGGCGGGCCTGTGGACAAGGCCCTTGCGGGGCGTCGTACCGCAGTCAACCTCCAGGGCGTGGACGTGGCCGAGGTGCAGCGGGGCGAGGTGCTGGCGCTGCCCGGTACGTTGTTCCCCGCGCAGCGGTGGGACGTACGCCTGACCTGTCTCTCGTCCGCAGCGCGGCCCTTGCGTAACCGTACCGAGGTGCACTTCCATCACGGTGCGCGCGAGGTGCTGGCGCGTCTGCATTTTCACGACCGCGACCGCCTCAACCCCGGCGAGACGGCACTGTGTCAGGTGCGTTTCACGGAACCGATGGTGGGCGTGTTCGGCGACAGGTGCGTGGTGCGGACATTCTCGCCCCTGCGTACCGTGGCGGGGGGCGTGGTGGTCAACCCCACAGGTCACGACCTGCGTCGGCGCGACCCGCATTTCGCCGACAAGGTCGCCTTGCTGGCAAGCCTCCCCGAAGCCACCGAAGAGGAACTGGTGCAGGCCCATGTGGACCTTTCCGGCAATGCCGGTGCGGGCTTCGTACGTCTTTCCGTGCTCACCGACCTTGAGTCGAAGCGGCTTGAGAAAGTGCTGCAGGCGCTCGGTGCACGCGGGCGTCTGTTCTGCTTCGACCGTGAGGAGAGGGCCTACGTCGGGGCGGATGCCCTGCAAGCCCTCTCTGCCGGGTGCCTCGACCATGCTGGCGCGTTCCATGCCAAGGAACCGCTCAAGCCCGGCATGGCGCGCGGCGTGCTGGCCTCGGGCTGGGGACGCGGCTTGCACCCCCGCCTCATCCATTTCGTGGTCGAACGCCTCATCAAGCAGGGGGCACTGGTCGCCGAGGGCGACGTGTTGCGCCTGCCCGGACACAAGGTCTCGCTGGCTTCCGACCAGGAGGGATTGAGGGGCAAACTGCTCGCCATCTATTCCGAGGCAGGCATGACCCCGCCCAACCTCAAGGATGTGCTGGAGACCCTGTCGCTGGAACAGAAGGAGGCCGCGCCCGTGCTCAAGCTGCTGCACGATGGCGGCGAACTTGTGCGCGTCAAGGACGGGCTGCTCTTCCATCGCAGTGCGCTTGATGAACTCAAGGGCCGCGTGGCCCGGTGGTTCGACGACCACGACGACCTCGACCCCTCGGGTTTCAAGGAACTCTCGGGCGGGCTGTCGCGCAAGTACATCATCCCGCTGCTCGAGTACTTCGACCGTGAGCGTGTCACCATCCGCGTGGGAGACAAGAGGCAGCTACGGGGGGCCAAGGCCGGGTAGCAGCCTTGCCCAGGGCCATGAGCGCAGCGCATGATGGAGCGGCGGCATCGCTTACGGGGATGTTGTCCGCACAGTACGGAGTCCTTTGACGATTCGGAAGGCGGCTGGCGACAGCCGCCTTTTCGCGTAGGGCCAAGGCGGGCGATTGACCCCTGTTTCACGACGGGCATCAACGTGCCCGCTACGCATGCCAGCCATGGGCATCGGGGCAGGTGGCAAGCTGGCGGGCAGGATGGGTTCTGTGTCTTCCCCGGCAGGCGCGGGCTGCCCGTCCGTGTGCAACAGAGAAGGGCGACCGTTTCCGGTCGCCCTTGGTAGGCGTGAAAGCTGTGGTGTTTGCGAGGCTAGTCGACGAGACGGCCCTGCAACCAGACGATGGCCTCGATGTCGTCGCCCGCCTTGGGTTCGAAGCCGCCAAGAGTGCGCTCAGCGACGTAGAGCATGGCGCGCAGCGCCTTGTCGTCCTTGCCTGCAAGCGACACGGTCAGCATGAACACCTTCTCGCCGTTGAACTGGCAGGTGGCGACCTCTTCAACGGGAACGCGAATCTGGTATTCGCTGGCGTTGACGTACTGCTGCATGATGCGGGCGCCCTTGAGCGGGAGCGTCAGCGGAGGGATGCTGGCGGGGTCGACACCGGGGTTCTTGTCCACGTATGCCTTGGCGTAGCTGTCGAACTGGGGGCCGCCCTTGACCTGGATGCTGTCACGGGTGGCGGGGCGCAGCGCATAGGCGAGCGCGGAAAGGGTGAAGACCTGCTTCTGCCCGACGATGCAACTCCAGCGGTCACGGTAGAGCAGGGGGTCGTAGAACCAGATGCTGTCGTCACCGGCGCGGCAGGCGGCGATTTCGCCTTCGGCGTCGTTGCCCCACGGGTGCACTTCGGTGACTTCAAGCTCGTTCTCGAGCCCTTCCAGCAGCGGCAGGGCACTGACGGGCTGGTAGTTCTCGCCGTTCTGGTCGCCACGGATGATGAGTCCGGCGCGGCAGGGCTCTGTGGCAGGCCATGCCATGAGCACGGTGTGCCCGTCGGGGGTGTGCGACTGCCACGCTTCGCGGGTGCCGCCTTCATTGGCGATGGTCTGGACGAGACCCTTCACGGTTTCGTCGGGATTTTCAACGAGAGCGCGCCACTTGTCGCCGAGACCTTCAAAATGCTTGAGCATGGTTTTCCTTGTCGGTTGCGTAGTTGGGGGCGCGCTCAGAACATCAGCGAGCGCAGCGCGCCCACGAAACCGGCGTAAAGCCGGGTTGTTACGCCTGCATGCTGATGCGTTGCGGCATCGGGAGTCATGCCGAGACGCTGGCGCAGCAACGTATACGCGCGGTCGAAACGCTCAAGATGTTTGCGTCGCCGTCTGGCGTCGCGCTCTGTGATGCGTTCAAGCCTGCGCATGGCAGCGTCGTGGCGCTGCCGGAGATGTTCAATATCATCCATCACGAACCTCATTGCGTCCCGCGTCCAGTCCTCCCCCGGGTGTCGCATTGCGACATAGCTGTATGCAGGTCGTGAATATATTTGAACAAAATATGGTGCGAGAGTGTAGCCTCGCCCCGCCCCCGTGTCAATTGCGCTGCAAGCGAAAATGCACATGACCGGAGGCGACGAAAAGATGTGATTTCTTGGGTGGTTCGCCGCGACCATGACCTAACGCTCACGCCACGACAAGGTGACGTAGAGAGGGCGGGTGTGCGCCATGCCGCCCCCGTGCGTTGCGGCTTCATACCTCTTTGCGTTGCTGTCTGCCCCACGAGAAAGGGCGCGGGTTGCCCCGCGCCCTCATGGCTTACAGCTTAGTTGCGGTCGCGTCCGCCGTCGCGACGTCCGCCATCGCGGCGACCACCGTCACGTCCGCCATCACGGCGACCGTCACGACCGCCGTCGCGGCGACCATCACGTCCGCCGTCACGGCGTCCACCTTCGCGGGGACCGGAGGGGCGAGCGGTGTCTTCGGGCTTCCATTCGATGCCCTGCTCTTCAAGCAGGACGGCCTTGCGGCTGGCGCGGATGCGGTCGCCGTTGATCTCGATGACCTTCACGACCATGTCCTCGCCGAGGCGGGCCACGTCGGACGCCTGCTCGACCCTGTTGGTGTCAAGCTGCGAGATGTGCACGAGGGCTTCGAGGTTGGGCAGGATTTCGACGATGGCGCCGATTTCGAGGACCTTGCGCACCTTGCCGGTGTAGTTCTTGCCGATGTCGGCGCGCTGGTCGTAGTACTGCACCATCTCGCGGGCCATTTCCATGGCTTCGAGCGTGGGCGCGAAGATGGAGACGCGGCCGCTGTCCTCGATGTCGATGGACGCGCCGGTGGTGGCGGTGATGGCCTTGATGTTCTTGCCGCCGGGGCCGATGATGATGCGGATGATGTCGGGGTTGACGAACACCTCGGCATGCTGCGGCGCGTAGGCGGAAAGTTCGGCACGGGGGGCTTCGAGAACCTTGCCCATCTCGCCGAGGATGTGCAGGCGCGCATCACGGGCCTGCTGCATGGCGCGGGCCATGACATCGGTGGGCAGGCCCTTGACCTTGATGTCCATCTGGACAGCCGTGATGCCTTCGCTGGTACCGGCTATCTTGAAGTCCATGTCGCCGAGGGCGTCTTCGTCACCGAGGATGTCGGTGAGCACCACGTACTGGTCGCCCTCCTTGATGAGGCCCATGGCCACACCGGCCACAGGGGCGGTGATGGGCACACCGGCGTCCATCAGCGAGAGGCAGCCGCCGCAGACGGCGGCCATGGACGACGAACCGTTGGATTCCATCGTCTCGGCGACCACGCGCAGGGTGAAGGGAAAGTCTTCGCCGAGGGGCAGGATGGGACGCAGGGCCTTTTCGGCCAGTGCGCCGTGGCCGATTTCGCGGCGGGAGACGCGCACGGGCTTCACTTCACCCACGCAGTAGGGGGCGAAGTTGTAGTGCAGCATGAAGCGCTTGGTGACGTCGCCGGTCAGCGAGTCCATGCGCTGTTCGTCGGTGGAACTACCGAGGGTGGCCACGACCAGCGACTTGGTCTCGCCGCGCGCGAACAGGGCGGAACCATGGGCGCGGGGCAGGATGCCCGCTTCGATGAGAATGGGGCGAACGGTGGTGGTGTCGCGACCGTCGATGCGGCGGCCTTCGCGCACGATGCGTTCGCGCACGATGCGCTTCTCAAGCGCAGAGAGGATGTCGCCCACGGCGCGCAGCGGAGTGGTGTCTTCGGCGTAGGCGGGGTCGGCCACAAGGGCCTCCATCACCTTCTCCTTGACGGCCTTGCGGGCATCCTTGCGGGCCATCTTCTCGGGAATGCGAAGGGCTACGTCAAGGTCTGCGGTGGCAAGGGCGGCCACACGTGCGGCAAGGTCTGCATCTTCGACCGGTGCGGTGAACTCGCGCTTGGCCTTGCCAGCCATCTCGCGCAGCTTCAGCTGTGCGTCGATGAGGGGCTGGATTTCCTTGTGACCCCATTCGAGGGCTTCGACGATGACCGCTTCGGGCACGAAGCTGGCTTCGCCTTCGACCATCACCACGGCATCACGCGAGGCGGCGAGCACGATGTTGAGGTCGCTGCGCTCCATCTCCTTGATGGTGGGGTTGATGACGAACTGACCGTCGATGCGACCGATGCGCGCACCGGCGACCGGGCCGTCGAACGGGATGGACGACAGGCCGAGTGCGGTGGAGGCGCCGGTGACGGCGAGCACGTCGGAGTCGTTGTTCTGGTCGGAGGAGATGACGTTGGCGAGCACCTGCACCTCATCCTTGAGGCCCTTGGGGAAGAGCGGACGGATGGGGCGGTCGATGAGGCGGGAGACGAGGGTCTCGCGCTCGCTGGGGCGGCCGATCTCGCGTCGGAAGAAGCTGCCGGGGATGCGGCCGGCGGCGTACATCTTCTCGGAGTATTCGACGGTGAGCGGGAAGAAGCCGAGGTCGCGGTCAGTGGCTTGCGAGCACGCGGTGACGAGCACCACGGTACCGCCGCACTGTATCCACACGGCACCATCGGCCTGATTGGCGAGGCGACCTGTCTCGAAGACGATCTCCTTGCCGCCGACAGTGGCGGTGACGCGCATGGCGTTGAATATATTGGTCATGTTGTTTCCTCTCCGTCTGCGAAGGGGATTCCGGGGAGAAGGTCGGGCTTTCCGGACGGCGTCCGTGCGGCCCTCTTCCCGGACCCCCCTTACCGAAGACGTGTTGTATCGGCGCGTGCCGATGTTTCGACGGAGGAGGGGGGCCGTGCGGCCCCCCTCTGGACGAACCTGCTACTTTCTCAGACCGAGCTTCTCGATGAGGGCACGGTAACGCTGGACGTCCTTCTTCTTGAGGTAGTTCAGCAGCTTGCGGCGCTGACCAACCAGCTTCAGAAGGCCGGTGCGCGAGTGGTAGTCCTTCTTGTGGACCTTGAAGTGGCCGGTAAGCTGTTCGATGCGGGCGGTGAGCAGGGCGACCTGCACTTCAGGAGAGCCGGTGTCGCCTTCGTGCTTTGCGTGTGCGTCGATGACGGCCTTTTTTGCTTCGATGTCCATAACCACAGCTAGTTCCTCCGATGTTGGGCGTTAACTCCACAGTCCCCGGAGTACGGCCCAGACCTGTCTGCCACCTACGATGGCCGTTTCGACAAGAGCCACGGGCACCTCGCGCGTGTCGAGCAGTATCGCCTTCACACCTTCCATGAATGGCATGTCCGCCACCATCTCGGGTTGATAGGGCAGTGGTATCCCGTTGCGTACGCTCGCCTCCTGCTGGAGGCTGATGCCGACCTTTGGCCAGTGCGGCAACGCGTGCGTGATGGGGATGACCCGCTCTGCGAGGCGTCCGGGTTCTGCGAGCACGGCATCAAGGGTATGCGCCATGTCCAGTCCGAACGGATGACTGTACTCCCGGGTCAGTTCCGTAAGCACGGCGCCGCACCCTAGACGTATCCCCAAGCTGTGGGCCAGGGACCGTATGTAGGTGCCGGAACTGCATCTTACCCGGAAACGTACATGCGGCAGGTCGCACCATACGACCTCCGCAAGGGAAATCTCGACGGTCTTCGTCTTCACCGGGGTCTCGCGGCCTGCACGCGAAAGCTTGTACAGGGGCTGGCCCTGATGCTTTGCGGCAGAATAGGGGGGCACCTCCTGCTCGGAGGAACCCAGCCACGAGTCGACGATGGCGCGCACGTCGGCTTCTGTCACATGGTGCCAGGGCGCGGTGGCTGTCACCGTACCTTCGGCGTCCCAAGTGTCGGTCGTCTCGCCAAGGCGCAGGGTGCCTGCATACACCTTCTCGCCATCGGCCATGAGGTGACCTGAAATTTTCGTCGCATGTCCCAGCAGGACGAGCAACACACCACCAGCCATGGGGTCGAGAGTCCCCGCATGACCTATCTTCTTCTGACCCAGCCGCTTCACCTTCGAGATGCACTGGGCCGACGAGGGGCCACTGGGCTTGTCCAGCACCAGCAGACCATGCTGCTGTACGGGCATCTGGTCAAACATACAGTGACGCTCCATCACCGTCCAGCCCGAGTTGTTCGCCTAGGGCTGCAACGACTTGCCGTGAGGCTTCTTCCGGGGGCAAGGGCATTTCCACGCCCGCCGCGTTCCGGTGCCCGCCTCCGCCGAAGCGTGCGGCCACGGCGCGCACATCATCAGACCCGGTGGAACGCAGGCTGACCTTCGACCCTTCCGGACCGTTGCCGCGAACCATGACCGAGACGCGCACCCCGCGCACCTTGCGCATCTGGGAGGCCCAGCCTTCGAGGTCGGCACGTCGTGCGCCGCATGACTCGATGAGCGCATCGGGAATGACCGATATAGCCACTGTGCCGTCGAACGCAAGACGCATCTCCTGCATGAGCCTGCCCCACAACTGCATCCGGGCGAAAGACCACTGATTGTCGTGCCGTTCGGTGAGGGCCGCCACATCCAGCCCGTTGCCTACGATTTCAGCGGCAAGGGAAAGGACTCGGGCCGAGGTGTTGCCGAACGAGAACGACCCGGTGTCGGAGACAAGGGCGAGATAGAGGCATTCGCCGAGGGCACCGGCAAGGGGCTGGCCCAGCGCGAGGGCGATCTCGGCCACCATTTCGCCGGTGGCTGCCCGCTGGGGTTCGACCCAGTTGTCGACGGTGCCGAAGAGGGGATTGCCCTGATGGTGGTCGATGTTGATGGACGGTAGGTCGGCAAGCGGGGCACGCAGTGCCTCGCCGGGGCGTTTCTCGTCACCGCAGTCCAGCACGATGGCAAGCCTGGGCTGAAAGGGCAGTTCATCGAAAGATGTGTACACCTGACCGGGCAGGGGAACCCATGAGAGGTGCGAAGGCACACCGGACACGTTGCAGAGGCAGAAGCGCTTGCCAAGAGTCGCCAGCACGTGGCCCATGGCACCGAGTGAACCGATGGCGTCGCCATCGGGATTGGCATGGGTGGTGATGAGGATGTCGTCCGCGTCGCGGAGAAGGGCGGCTATGCGAGCCTGTGGTTCCTGCATGGTATGTCCGGGGGCGGTCAGTCGGCCGCGAAGATTTCAATGTCGCTGTAGACCATCTCTTCGGGACAGACGGCCTCCATCATGGCGAGGCATTTGTCGAGACGGCTCTGTAGGTGCTGGTGGCTGTTGCTGACGGAGACTACCGCGAGACGCAGCATGGTGAGGGAGTCTTCTGTTTCGACTTCGGCGATGGCCACGTTGAAGGTGTTGCGCACCTTCTGCTTGAGGCTGTTGGCGATGCGCCGCTTGCCCTTGAGCGAGTCGTTGCCGTGCAGGCGGTATTCTACGGTCAGTACACCAAGAACCATGGTTCATCCGGTGTGGGGCGCATGGTGGCGTGCATTGCAGCACATACCGTGGCGCACCCGCTGTCATCGGGGGTGGAGACGGGCTCCACCCCCGTAACAAGCACTACAGTGTAGCGGCCTCTTCGACCATTTCGAAGGCTTCGATGACGTCGCCGACCTTGATGTCGTTGAAGTTCTCGAGGCCCATGCCGCACTCGTAGCCCTTCTGCACGTCGCGGACGTCGTCCTTGAAGCGCTTGAGGGACGTGATCTTGCCCGTGTAGACGACCACACCGTCGCGCAGCAGGCGCACACCCGCGTTGCGGGTGACCTTGCCGTCGGCCACGTGACAACCGGCGATGACGCCGATCTTGGGCACGCTGAAGGTCTCGCGCACTTCGGCCTGACCGAGGTACACTTCGCGCTGCACCGGGGCGAGCATGCCCGCCATGGCGCTCTTGATCTCATCCACGAGCTTGTAGATGATGTCGTAGAAGCGGATGTCCACGTTCTCCTGCTCGGCGATGTCCTTGACCTTGGAGGTCGGGCGGACATTGAAGCCGATGATGATGGCGTCGGAGGCCGATGCCAGCAGGATGTCGGATTCGGTGATGGCACCGGCACCGCCGTGGATGATGTTGATCTTGACCTTCTCGGTGCTGAGCTTGCGCACGGCCTCGCTGATGGCCTCGAGCGTGCCCTGCACGTCGGCCTTGAGAACGAGGTTGAGCGTGAGCGCCTCGGCGGCGTCGGCACGGCGCGACAGGAAGGTTTCGAGGGTGACCTTCGACTCCTTGGCGAGTTCGCGCTCGCGCTGCTTGACGGCGCGGCTTTCGGCGATGCGGCGGGCGACCTTGTCGTCGGCTACGCTCACGAACTCCTCGCCGGCTTCGACGACACCGTCAAAGCCCTGCACCTCGACCGGAGTCGAGGGACCGGCTTCCTTCACCTTGCGGCCCTGGTCGTCGAACATGGCGCGCACGCGGCCTGCGAACACGCCGCAGACGAAGGCGTCGCCCTGACGGAGAGTGCCTTCCTGCACCAGCACCGTGGCGAGAGGGCCACGGCCCTTGTCGAGCTTGGCCTCGACGACGTGACCGCGGGCGGCCTTGTCGGGGTTGGCCTTCAGTTCGAGGATTTCGGCCTGAATGGCGATGAGTTCGAGCAGTTCGTCGAGACCTTCGCGGGTCTTTGCCGAGACCTTGGCGAAGATGGTATCGCCACCCCAGTCTTCCGCCACGAGGCCCAGTTCGGACAACTCGCGGATGACGCGGTCGGGGTTTGCCCCTTCCTTGTCCATCTTGTTGACGGCGACCATGATGGGCACGCCCGCAGCCTTCGAGTGGTTCACGGCTTCGCGGGTCTGCTCCATGACGCCGTCATCGGCGGCGACGACGAGCACGACGAGGTCGGTGATCTGGGCACCACGTGCGCGCATGGCGGTGAACGCCTCGTGACCGGGCGTGTCGAGGAACACGATCTCGCCCTTCTTGGTGGTCACATGGTAGGCACCGATGTGCTGGGTGATGCCGCCCGCTTCGCCAGCCGTCACGTTGGACTTGCGGATGGCGTCGAGGAGGGAGGTCTTGCCGTGGTCGACGTGACCCATGATGGTGACGACCGGAGGCCGGGTGACCAGCGTCTCGGGCGCGTCCTCTTCCTTGGGCACGAGGTAGTCGTCTTCCGAGAAGCCGACCTTCTCCACTTCGTAGCCGAACTCTCCGGCAACGACAGTTGCCGTATCGATGTCGAGCGACTGGTTGATCGTCGCCATGACGCCGAGACCGAAGAGCACCTTGATGATCTCGTTGGCCTTGAGACCCATCTGGTGGGCCATGTCGGCCACGCGGATGGCCTCGTCGACCTTGATCTTGCGCTTGACGGCCTTCAGCGGCTGGGTCGCGGCGGGACGTACGTCCTTCTTGCCGCGCTTGCCCCGGCCGCGGGGGCCGCGCATCACGTCGTCATCGCTGCGACCACGAGGCCCGTCAGCCTGAAAATCTACGGTACGACGGCCCTTCTGCCGCTTCTTCTTGCTCTGGTCGCCGCGGCCATCGGCACCGGGTACGGGCATGCCGCCGGGTGCACCGCCGAAGCCGCCGGGACGCGGTGCGCCACCCGGACGGGGAGGACCACCGGCGGGACGGTAGCCGCCCTCGCGCTGTCCTTCAGGACGCGGTGCGCCACCAGCGGGCCTGTAGCCACCTTCGGGGCGCGGTGCGCCGGGGCGGTAGCCACCTTCACGCTGACCCTCGGGGCGGGGACCGCCAGCGGGCCTGTAGCCGCCTTCGGGGCGCGGTGCGCCGGGGCGGTAGCCGCCTTCAGGGCGCGGACCACCGGGACGGTAGCCACCTTCGGGGCGGGGTGCGCCGCCGGGGCGATAGCCGCCTTCGCGCTGGCCTTCGGGGCGGTAGCCGCCTTCGCGCTGGCCTTCGGGACGGTAGCCGCCCTCGGGACGCTGACCGCCGGGGCGATAGCCGCCTGCTTCACGCTGTTGCTGTGCCGCCTGCTGCTGCATCTGCTGTTGGGCCACAGCGGCAGGGTCGGGACGCGAGATGACGCGAACCTGCGGCACCACGGCTTCAGGCTGGCGGCGCTTCTTCTTGCGGCGACGCTGCTGTGCATCGTCGTCATCACCATCCGCGTCGGCGTCTGCACGCTCGACGGTGTCGGAAGGTTCGGCGGAACGGACAGGCAGCGTGGGGGCAGAGGACGTACCGTCCGGCACGGCCGAGGCGTCGGGCGTGGCAGGACGCACGACACGCGCCGTGGCGGGCTTGTCGGCCTGCGGGCGTTCGGATTCGGGCTCTACGGTCTTCGCAGGGGCTGCTTCGGCCGTGACGGTCGCCTTTACGGCGGGCGCTTCGGGGGCGGGTGTCTCTGCGGGTGCAGCCTCGACGACCTTCGCCACAGGGGCGGGCTCGTCAGGGCGGCGGATGATGCGCGCCTTGACAGGTTCCGCCTGCGGCTCTTTGCGGGCACGCGCGTGGGCTTCCGTCTCCGGAGCCTTGGCGGGCTTCGCCACAGCGGGCTTGTCGGCTTCTTCGGCCCTTTCGGGCGCGGAGGTCTCGGGCATGGCGGCTGTGGCCTCCTGCTCGGGGGCCTTTGCCTCGGCGCGTGCGGACGCCCTGTCGCCGTCGCGATGGCGACGGCGCACGATCACGTCGGGGTTGCCCTCTTTGCGGGCTCCACCGTCGCGTTGCGCCTGAACGCGCTCCTTGATCCGCGGCAGGTCTTCCTGAGCGATGACGCTGGTGGAGGTCTTGGCCGAGATGTTCATATCCTTGAGCACCTGACCCAGCTCCTTCGTCGTCACGCCCAGTTCGGCCGCGAGATCCTTCACCTTGGTCTTGTTTTCCGTCATTCCTTAAACCCCCTTGCGCTTCCGTCGCCATCCGCCGAACTTGCGGAGCCGCTCCCGGCATGCCGGGTCGCCGCATACGTACCATCCCCTTCCGGGAAGGACCTGTCGCTCGTCGGCGACGGGCGCTGCCCCTTCGGCGGGGCAGACGTAGCGCAGAAGCTCATGCTTGGCAAAGCGCCGTCTACAGATGACGCACATCCGGACCGGCTGGTGCCGTTCCTCGGAAGGCGTCATCGATTATTCCGTCTCCCCGTCTGCGTCGTCCCCGTCTGAGGCGGAAGGCGCAGGGCTGAGGAAGTTGATAGCAGCACGCAGGTCGGCGATGCGATTGTCATCGATGCCGAGCCCGCTGGCGAGTTCCTCGTCGGAGGCTTCCCGCAAACGTTCAATGGACTGGAAACCCGCCGTGACGAATTGCTCGATGGAGATTTCGGCAACGCTGGCGATCTGCTCGAGGCCGCGCCCGATGGCGTTGGCCTCATTGTACCGGGTTTCCGTATAGATATCTATCTTCCAGCCCAGCAGCTTCGCGGCCAGCTTGACGTTCTGCCCCTTGCGCCCGATGGCGTTGGTGAGCTGGTCGTCAGGCACGATGACTTCGAGGAGATTCTCCTCTTCATCGACCACGATGCGCGAAATGACGGCAGGAGACAGGGCATTGCGGGCGTAGGTGGCGATTTCAGGGCTCCACACCACGATGTCGATGCGTTCGCCGCGAAGCTCCTGCACGACGTTCTGGATGCGGGAGCCGCGAATGCCGACACACGCGCCCACGGGATCGACGTCACGCTCACGCGAGAGCACGGCGACCTTGGCACGGCTGCCGGGGTCGCGGGCCACGCCCATGATCTGCACGGTACCGTCGTCGACCTCGGGAACCTCGCGGCGGAAGAGCGCTGCCATGTAGTCGCGGTGAGAGCGCGAGACGATGACCTGCGGCCCGCGTCCTTCCTTGCGTACCTCGATGATGATGGCCTGAACCCGGTCGCCGCGCTTGTAGTGCTCGCGGGGGATCTGCTCCTCTTTGGGGAGCAGGGCCTCGGTACGCCCGAGGTTGATGATCCAGCCGGCCTTGTCCCGGCGCTGGATGATGCCGCTGATGATCTCGCCACGCCGGTCCTTGAACTCGTCGTAGATGAGCTCCTGCTCGGCGTCACGCATGCGCTGGATGATGACCTGCTTGGCGGACTGGGCGGCGATGCGGCCGAGATCCTCGACCTTGAGGCGGAAGCCCATCTCGTCGTCGATCTGGACGCTGGGGTCGTGCTTGCGGGCTTCTTCGAGGACGATGTGGGCGTTGCCGTCCTCGTCCTCGTCATCCAGTTCGGCGACGACGATCTTGAACTGGTAGACTTCGATCTCGCCGCTTTCGTCGTTGTACGAGACCTCGACGTCGATGTCGTCGCCATACTTGCGAACGACCGATGTGCGGACGGCCTCTTCAAGGGTTGCGACGAGCATGTCGCGTTCGAGGCCCTTGTCCTTGCTTATCTGGTCGATGGCTTTCTTGAGTTCCATGCTCATGGAAAAGTCCTCCGGCTCGGTCTTGGCTTTCCGGGGCTGCCTAACGGCGGGGCTTGTGGCCCGGCTCGGGGAACACGTGGATGAGATTGGCCTTGCGGACGCCCTGCCACGATGTGCGCAGGACAGCCTCTTCGGCTTCGGGTGCGGGGGCACCTTCGGGACGCAAAACCACGGTGTCGCCCTCAACGGCCAGAAGCTCGCCGCGGAACTTGCGACGGCCGGGCCATTCGGGGGTGGGGTCGATGAGTGTGAGCTCTATCTGGCGTCCCACATAAGGGGACATCTGCTCCGCGCGGAAGAAGGGCCTTTCGAGGCCCGGTGAGGAGACTTCGAGGACATAGGCGGAGCTGATGACGTCTTCGACCTCCAGCGCGAGGCCCACATGGCGCGAGACTTCGGCACACTGGTCGATGGTGACCCCTTCGGGGCCATCGACGAAGAGACGCACGACGGTGCGACCGCCGTACGATAACTCGATGCCCCACAGTTCGAGGCCGAGCGACGCGAGAAACGGCCCGGCCATATCAGCTATGGTTGCGTCAAGTGCCTGTTTGGTCATTGTTGTTCCTTGTGCAGGGGCGTTACGCCAAAAAAAAGGGGGGCCATCGTCAGGCCACCCGGTAGGACCGCAATCGGTCAACAGGATGTGGAAGCGGTCTGTCGGCGGGCGCATGGCGGGATGCCCGGGAAGCGAGTCGCTTGAAAACCGTCTCGCCGCTTCATCTGATTCGGGGTTCTATAGCGCCGCGGAGGCGGGGTGTCAACCCTCACGCATGTTGTCAAGGGTTTTTGGCGGCGAGAGGGGGCATGACCCCGCACGAGAAGACTGTGCCGTGGTCTGCATATTGCAAAAGCAAGGGCGAAGAAGCCGCGGGCGTCAACACCCCGTAAGGAGGCCCCATGCAGGACAGTATGCTGAGCGGTCTGTTCGGTGCTCTCACAACCGAGCATCGACTCAACAATATCGCCAACAATCTCGCTAACGTGAACACCAACGGCTACAAGCGCGACGTGCTCGCCTTCAAGGACACCATGGCCCTTTTCGCGCATGACGAGATCATGGAGCCCATGGCCAATGTCCGGTCGAAGAAGCTGTTCCCCGAACCCCTGCACGTGGCAAGACCCCGCATCGCCGTGGCGCGCACCGACTTCAGTCAGGGCAGCTTCCATTATACGAGCGACCCGCTCGACCTTGCCATCAGCGGTAACGGGTTCTTCAAGGTGCGCACCCCCGAAGGCGAGTTCTACACCCGCAACGGTCATTTCCGTCAGACTTCCGACGGGCAGCTCGTCACCATGCAGGGGTGGCCCGTCCTTTCAGAGGGCGGCGACATCAACCTGCCGCAGGGCAAGAACCTTCAGGTCGCCTCCGACGGGCGCATCGCCGTGGACGGTGTCGACGTGGGGCAGTTGCAGGTGGTCACCGTGTCCGACCTTGAAGGGCTGGAGAAGCTCGGCGGCAATCTCTACCGGCTGCGAGAGGGCAGCACGGCGGGCGAAGTCCCCGTCGGGCCGGACGTGATCGTTTCACAGGGCTACATCGAGACCTCCAACGTGGAGGTGGTCAACGAGATGGTCAACATGATCGAGACGCAACGCCAGTTCGAAGCCTACCAGAAGGTGATGCAGACCTCGGACACCGTCGACCGCGACGCCATAACCAAGATAGGCAGGGGCCGCTAGGCCGGGCCGTCGGAACATAGCGGGCCGCGCACGGCGTCCCGACAGGGAGAAGGATCATGATGCGTTCACTCTGGACTGCGGCTACCGGCATGGTGGCGCAGCAGCTTAACATCGACGTCATCTCGCACAACCTCGCCAACGTGAACACCTCCGGCTTCAAGAAAAGCCGCGCCGAGTTCGAAGACCTGATGTACCAGAACATGCGCATCGCAGGTTCGGCCACCGAGGGCGACAGCCGCATCCCGGTGGGCATCCAGGTGGGCATGGGCGTGCGCCCCACGGCGGTGCACAAGTTCTTCTCGCAAGGCGACTTCCAGAACAGCGGCAACCCGCTGGACATCGCCATCGAGGGCGACGGCTTCTTTCAGGTGCTGGTCAATGGCGAACCTCGCTACACCCGCGCCGGGGCCTTCAAGCTCAATCAGGACGGTACGGTGGTCACGGCCAACG
Organism: Nitratidesulfovibrio vulgaris str. Hildenborough; assembly: GCF_000195755.1. Lineage (NCBI taxonomy): Bacteria > Pseudomonadati > Thermodesulfobacteriota > Desulfovibrionia > Desulfovibrionales > Desulfovibrionaceae > Nitratidesulfovibrio > Nitratidesulfovibrio vulgaris. The sequence continues at coordinate 586,941 of NC_002937.3, forward strand.
GCTATGTGCTCCAGCCGGAGTTCACCGTGCCTGCCGAGACCAAGAACGTCGTCGTGACAGAGGCGGGGCACATCGCCGCACTCGATGCCAACGGGCAGGAACTCGCCGCCGCCGACATCCCCCTCTACACCTTCATCAACCCGGCGGGACTCGACGCCATCGGCCGCAACCTCTACGTGCCCTCGGAGGCGTCGGGCGAAGCGGTGGAAGGGGTGCCCGGTGAAGACAACGTCGGGACGCTGGCGCAGGGCTTCCTCGAGATGTCCAACGTCGAGGTGGTCGATGAGATGGTCAACATGATCGTCGGTCAACGCGCCTATGAAATGAACTCCAAGGCCATCTCCACTTCAGACCAGATGTTGCAGACGGCCGTGAACCTCAAGAGGTAGACCGGGCATGAGGCGAAGCGGATTACTTGTGGCTGCGTGCATGGCGTTTGTGTTGTGCGGCGTGGTCGCGGTGCTGGCTGCCACCGGGGATGCAGGATGGCGCATACGGTTGCGCGAAGCCGCCGTGGTGGCGGGTCCGACGGTGCTTCTCGGCGAGGTGGCCGACCCCGTGGGCGAGATGCCCGCCGCGGTGTGGCGCGACCTCGCGGCACGTCCGCTGTGGGCAGCCCCCGCCGACGCCGGGCGTCCCATGATCGTCAACAAGGTGCGACTTGGCGAGGCGTTGCGGGCGGCGCTGGGTGCCACGGCAGACAGCTGCCTGCTTCCGCCGTCCATGGCGTTGCAGCGTGGCGGGGCCGTGTTGCGCGAGGGCGACCTGCGCGACATCGTCGTCAGAACCATGACGCCGCAACTGGCGTCCATGGGGGGCGAGGCTTCGTTCTCCGATTTCAGGCTTCCGCCCTTCGCCTTTCTGGAACACCCGCAGCAGAAGGTGATTCTCGAACCGTTGCAGCCCGCGCCCGGCAGACTTTCGTTGCGCTTCGCCGTGCTGGAGATGGACGGCGCCGTGGTGCGTCGCTTCACGGGCACGGCGTTTCTGGATGTGTGGCTCACGGTCCCCTGCGCCGCCCAGCCCCTCAACCGGGGGGACAGGCTCGAAGTCGAAAAGGTCACGTGGATGCGAAAGAATATCGCGCACCTGCGGGCCGCTCCGTGGGATGGCCGGGGCGGGCCGTGGCAATTGCAGCGTCCTGTGGGGGCAGGGCAGGTGGTCTATCAGGACGACGTGGCCCCCAACCCGGCGGTGACCCGTGGCGGAATCGTGACACTGGTGTACGAGTCGCCAGCCTTGCGTCTTGCCGTACAGGGCGAGGCCCTGGCGGACGGAATGCCCGGTGAGACCATTCAGGTGCGCAATTTGCAAAGCAGAAAGCAGGTGTACGCCACCGTCCGCGACGGAAGCACCGTGGTGGTCAGGTAGGCGCACGGAGGATTGACGATGATACGCAAGACACTGGCCGCCAGTTGCGCGGTGCTGCTCATGGCCGGGTGCAACGCCGCGCGGCAGCAGGCATCGCCCCTGCCACCGGTGGCCCCGCCCCAGACCTATGTCGAGCCGGAACAGGCGGCTGCGAATCCCGGTTCCATGTTCAACGACGCCGAGGCCGACCTCATGTTCTCCGACAGCCGTGCGCGGCGTGTCGGTGACATCGTGCTGGTGAAGATCGTCGAGAACGCCAAGGCCAAGAACAAGGCCGACACCACGTCAGAACGCGATTCGACCAACAACTATACCGTAGGGGCCTACTTCGGACAGGACAGCGCGTCCATCAACCCCATGAACCCCGTGGGTGCGTTCGGGGGCAAGGTGGGCACCAACGCCCTGTTGCAGACCGGGTCGAAGAGCAAACTCGACGGCAAGGGCGAGACCAAGCGCGAGAACACCGTCACCGCTACCATCGCTGCACGCGTGGTTCGCGTGATGCCGGGCGGCCTTCTGCAGGTGGAGGGCGCGCGCGAGACGCGCGTCAACGACGAGACGCAGTACATCGTCTTGAGCGGCCTTGTCCGTTCGCGTGACGTGGCCAGCGACAACTCGGTCATGTCCACCCAGCTGGCCGATTCGCGCATCGCCTACTACGGCAAGGGTGTCCTTGCCGACAAGCAGCGTCCCGGCTGGTTCTCACGCCTCATGGACAACCTCTGGCCCTTCTAGGAGCGCATGATGTCGTTGTTTGACCGTCCTGCCCGTTGGCAGGGGGTGTGGCCCCTTCTCCTTGCCGTGGCGTTGTCCACGTTGCTTCCGCTGGCCATGCCGGGAAGCGCCGGGGCCGTGCGCATCAAGGACATCGCCACCTTCTCGGGTGTGCGCGACAACCAGCTTGTGGGCTACGGACTCGTGGTGGGCCTTGGCGGTACGGGTGACAAGAAGGAGTCGGTGTTCACCGTCAGTTCCATGGTCAACATGCTCGAACGCATGGGCGTGGCCGTCGACCCCAAGCAACTCAAACCCAAGAACGTGGCTTCGGTGATGGTCACGGCGCGCATGCCTGTCTCCGCAAAGCCGGGCGCGCGTCTCGATGTCACCGTGTCATCCATGGGTGACGCCACAAGCCTTCTGGGCGGCGTGCTGTTGCAGACCCCGCTCAAGGGTGTCGACGGCAAGATATACGGCCTCGCGCAAGGCTCGCTCGCCCTCGGTGGTTTCTCCGCCGAAGGGCAGGCGGCGCGCGCGCAGAAGAACATCACCACGGTGGGGCTCATCCCCGGCGGGGCCATCATCGAACGTGGCGTGCCCTTCGAGTTCAACCAGCAGGACAGGCTCACGCTGAACCTGTCCACCGCAGACTTCTCCACGGCCCAGCAGGTGGCCGAACGGCTCAACGCCGCCATGGGCGGGCGCTACGCCAACGCCGTAGACGCCTCGACCGTGGCCATGGACGTGCCCCCCAACTATCGCGGCAATCTCGTGCCGTTGATGGCGTCGGTCGAGAACATCGAGGTCGCCCCCGACGCTCCTGCGCGGGTGGTGGTGGACGAGAAGACCGGAACCGTGGTGCTTGGGCGCGATGTGCGCATATCCCGCGTGGCCGTTGCCCATGGCAGTCTGCAGGTCACCGTGCAGGAGTCGCAGCAGGTGTCGCAGCCCGCCCCCTTCAGTCAGGGGCAGACGGTGGTCACACCGCAGACCAACGTGAACGTACGCGAGGAGAACCGCCGGCTGATGATGATCGAAGGCGCCACGTTGCAGGAACTGGTCGATGGGCTCAATGCCATAGGCGCCACGCCTCGTGACCTCATCTCCATATTGAGGGCCATGAAGGCTGCGGGCGCGTTGCACGCCGAACTCGAGGTCATCTGATATGACTGCCCCGCTCACCGACCCCTCGCTGGCGCGCGCCGCCAGCCAGCAGGACGACCTCGTCGCCCGCAAGCGGAGTCTCGACGCCCTGCGGCAGCGCGTCGGCGCACAGCCCGACAAGGCCAAGAAGCTGCGTGAGGCCTGTGAGGGGTTCGAGTCGGTGTTCCTGCAGAAGGTCTGGGAGCAGATGCGCACCACGGTGCCCAAGGAAGGCTACCTGCACAGCCGTGAAGAGCAGTTCTGGCAGTCCATGTTCGATCAGGAACTGGCGAAGAAGATGTCCTCTGCGGGGGGTATCGGCCTCGCCGACATGCTCTACGACCAGCTTTCGTCCACCCTGTTGAGTGCAAGCCGCCGTAGCGCAGCGCAGGGGACGCATGATGCCGTGCCGGTGGACCCCGTGTCGGCATTGCCGGAACGTGGGGCGGGGCAGACCGCGTCCGTCGTATCGGGAGGTGACGCCACTGCCGGTGCCGCGAAGCCGGGTGAGGCCTCTGCCGCTGCGGGTGCTTCGGCCCCCTTGTACGCGCCTCTTTCCGACGCCGCCCATGGGCAGCCGACTTCCGCAGCCGAGGGTGCCATGGGAGGAATGACGACGGGGCAACCTGCGCCGCCCGTGCCATCTGCCTCGTCCGCGTCGTCACCGGCGTCTTCGGCGAATGCGGCAGACGCCGGTCACGCCAGCCCGGTAGCGGCTGCCGGAGAGGCCTCCACCCCCGCAGTGCCTCTCTCGCCCGACCAGCAGGCCGTGTTGCAGCGCGAATTGGCCGCCTACGCCCGTCAGGTCGCAGCACAGCGCAGTGCCGCACCTGCTGCGGGAACAACCGACACGGAACAGGTAGCCACTGGTGCGGCCGTAGCCGCCGCAGGGCCGACCGCCGCCTCCGGCCCCGAATCTGCCACGACCTCCCCGGCTGCCACGATTCCTCCGGCTGGGCACGACGCAGCGCGCGCCGCGCGTTCGGCCGGTGCCGATTTCATGACCCCGCCGCCCGTGGTGCGAAGCCCGCGCAACGGTCGCCCCGACATCCCCACCACCTACCGCCGCAATGCGGGCCGCCGTACCGACACGGCCAGCCCCGCAGTGACAGGGCCTCGCGTTCCTTCGGGGCAGCCCGTGACGCGCCGCCCGGGTATGACGCCCGCGGAAGGTGCGCAGGCGGTGCAGAACGCCGCGTCTACGTTCGCGCCGTCTGCGGCAGCGGCACAGGGCGTGCCGGCACCTTCGGCCCCGCAGCCTCCGACGCTGCCGGGTGTACCGGCTTACACTCCCGGCGTTCCGGGTATGGTGACGCCCCCACAGGGCGCGACGCAGCCTGTACCGCCGGTCGCATCACCGCCTTCCTCTCCCGCGGGCGCACCCGTGGGAATGCCCGCGACGCGTCTTGCCTCGCCCGTGGGTGGGCCCGCCCCCGCCCCCCTGCCGGGACGTCTCGCATGGCCGGTGGCAGGGCATATCTCCGAAGGTTTCGGCTGGCGTAGCGACCCGGTCACGGGAGAACGTGCATGGCACCCCGGCGTCGACCTCGCCGCCGCCGAGGGTTCACCCGTGCGGGCCTGCTGGGATGGCAAGGTCGTGTTCGCAGGGGAACAGGGCGACTACGGCAATCTCGTCGTCGTGGAACACGCGGGTGGATGGCGTAGCTACTATGGTCACAACGCGGCACTCTCGGTCCGTGCGGGTGATGTCGTCGCCTCCGGTTCGGAACTTGCAAAAGCAGGGGCGACAGGGCGCGCCAACGGCCCTCACGTCCATTTCGAAGTGCGACTCGGCGAACTGGCCCTCAACCCGGAGACCTTGGCAGGCAAGGGGAACGCGCCATCAGCCAGCTGATGCACCCATGACGGAGGTAGACCATGTACGACAGCATCCACGGCAATCTTGTCCGGCAATCACGGGCCATGGCCTTGCTGCTGACGCTGCTTGAGGAAGAGTTTTCCCTGCTTCAGGCCCGCGACAGCGAAGCGGTGATGGGCCTTGAGCTCTCCATCCACGAACTCATGCGCCAGCTGGCCGCCGAACGCTGCGAAGTCAGGGCGATGCTGGATGGCGGTCGTGTGCTCGACTATGCGGCCCTGCTGCCCGAAGGTCAGGGCGATGCCCTGCGTACTGTCATGGCTGAACTTGACGCCACGGAACAGCGCTGCGCCCGTCAGGCGTCGTTCAACGCCGACCTCACGCTGGCACTGCTCGACCAGAGTCAGGAGCTTCTCGACTACCTGCATCGTCGTCTCGTGCCCCCCAAGCCCGTCGCCTATGGCAGACGCGGCACCGTCGCGCCCCAGCGCGTCGAGGCCGCCATCATCCACGGGAGGCTGTGATGTCCATCTCCTCGCTGTTCAACCTCGGCTGGAACGCGCTCAACGGTGCACAGAGTGCCATCCAGACCACCGGCAACAACATTGCCAACGTGAATACCCCCGGGTACTCGCGTCAGGAGGTGCGCTTCGAGGAGGCTCCCACGCTGGACAAGTTCGGCGGGCAGATGGGGCAGGGCGTCTACGCCGCCGAAGTCATAAGGCATTTCAACAAGTTCCTCTTCTCGTCGTACCTCGACAAGTATTCCACCCAGCAACGGTGGGAGAAGCAGTACGAAGAACTGCAAGGGGTGGAGAACCTCTTCAACGAGGCCAACACCTCCGGCATCAACGCGGCCCTGACCACGTTCTTCAACGACTGGCAGGAACTCTCGAAGCGGCCGGACGACAAGTCGGTGCGGGAGGCGCTGCTCGCCCATAGCGACAACCTCACCAAGCTCATCCGCAACGCCGACGACACCATGCTGCGCATGCAGCAGGAAATCGACCAGCAGATAGGGCAGGATGTGGACGCGGTGAACGACATGCTGCGCTCCATCGCCGACATCAACCGTCAGCTCAACATCCACGATGACCCGGGCCGCAACAACGCCAACACGCTCTACGACCAGCGCGACCAACTCGTCCGCAAGCTGGCCGAGAAGCTCGACGTCACCGTGGTGGACAACGGCGGCGGCAACTACACTGTCAACACCAAGGCGGGGCAGACCCTCGTCGACGGCACGGTGGCCTATGAACTGCGCTTCGACGGGCCCAAGTCCGAGGCGCAGCTGACCACCACGTCGGCTTTCGACGGGACGCTGGAGTTCACAGGAAGCGACAGTTCGGAATACACCCTTGAAGTGGTCACGGGCGGGGCTGTCGGCACGGCCACCTACCGTGTGTCGCTCGACGGCGGGCAGACGTGGCTGAAAGATGCCGACGGCAACGAACTGCATTACACGACGCAGACGTCTCCCACCACAGAGCGGGTCAAGGGACTCGACATCTCCTTCACCGGGGCCACACAGCCCATGTCGGCGGGTGACCGGTTCACCATCACGCCCAAGAGCGGCCTGTACTGGGTGACGCCCACGCGCGACCCCCTCAACGTGACCCCGCAGGCCCTTTCCGACGGTACGGACAACACTTCGCGCATCACGGGCGGGTCGCTTGGCGCCCTCTTCACCGTGCGGGACGACAAGATAGGCGAATACCGCGATAAACTCGACGCCTTCGCCAACACCCTCATGTGGGAAGTGAACCGCATCCATTCGCAGGGCGCGGGCCTTGAGAAACTGGCGCAGTCTGCGGGTACGACCAAGGTGCCCAACACCACGGCCTCACTCGGTTCACCCACGGCGGGCATCAATTTCCACGACCGTTTGCAGGATGGCAACATCGGCATCTATGTCTACGACAAGACGACCGGGGCCGTGGTCAACTCCGGTTCCATCGACTTCTCGTCGGTGGTCCCGCCCGGACTCGCCAACTTCAGCAAGGACGACCACAGCCTTCAGGATGTGGTCGACGCCATCAACAACGACGCAAAGTTCACGGGCCTCATCACCGCCAGCATCAAGGACGGCAAACTCGTGGTGGACGGTGTGGGCGACAATGTCTTCTCGTTCGGGGCCGACTCCACAGGGGTGCTTGCGGCGCTAGGCCTGAACACCTTCTTTCAGGGGTCGGGTGCCGCCGACATAGCCCTGCGTCCCGAGTTGCGCCAGAACACCGGGCTCATCAACGCCGGTCAGGTGAACGGCGCGAGCGAGGGCAACTCCGGCGACAACAACAGCGCCAAAGAGATTGCGGCCCTCTCCACCAAGAAGGTCACTGTGTCGATGTTCAGTTCGAACTCGGGCAACCAGTCGCTTTCGGAGTTCTACAGTTCCATCGTCGCCGTGGTGGGTGCCGATACCGCCTCGGCGAAGTTCAACAAGGCCTTCCATCAGGCCATGTCCGACGACATCGACTCGCGCATGTCGTCCGTCTCCGGGGTGAACCTCGACGAGGAGATGGCAAGCCTCGTGAAGTTCCAGCATTCGTACAAGGCCGCAGCCAAACTCGTGACCACGGCGGACGAGATGTTCCAGGTGCTGCTGAGGCTGAAGCAGTAGGAGGTGGGGAGATGCGCGTTTCGCAACGGATGATGTACCAGAACTTTCTGGGCAATATGAACTCGTCGCTGGCCGACCTTGTGGAGTCGAACATCCAGTCGTCGAGTCAGAAGCAGATCAATCGCCCCTCCGACGACCCCGTGGGCATGGCGAGAGTGCTCAACTACCGGGCTTCGCTCGGTGACGTGGAGCAGTATAAGAAGAACGTGGACACGGCCAAGGGGTGGCTCAACCTCGCCGACTCGACGCTCACGAGCATGAACACCGTGCTCACACGCATCAAGGGGCTGGCCGAACAGGCCGCCACCAGCAGCGTCAGTCCCGAGAACCGCAAACAGATCAGCTTCGAGTTGCGGCAGCAGTACGAGCAGCTCATCAACCTCGCCAACACCAAGTTCGAGAACAGGCATATCTTCGCCGGTCACAAGTACGACGAGGCTCCCTTCGTGCAAGGGTTGCAGGTGACGACGAACGACCCCAACCTCCAGTCCGCCGCACTGCCTGCGGGGACGGAGTTTTCGGTCGAGGGCGCGTCGCCGACCAGCATCATGGTGCAGTTCCTCGATTCGGGCACCGTGGGCGGGGCCACACCGCTGAACTACCGCTTTTCCGCCGACGGCGGGGCCTCATGGCAGACGGGTACGCTTGCCGCGGCTGCCACGTCCATCGACCTCGGCACCACAGGGGTACGCCTCAACCTGCCCAACGGGGCGACGCTGACCGCAGCCAACCCGCCCGACCCTGTGGATGCCGACAACGGTTCGCTCATCTATGTGCGCCCCACGGCACTCTACCGCGGTGACGACAACGACCTGCCCCCGCAGGTCGACGCCTACGGTGCTGCCGCCGGCACCACGGCACAGGCGCGCGGGACGTTCTCGGGTGACGTGCTGGTGAAGGTGACGAATACAGGCGGCGTGGATGTGGCCGCCCCGCCCGCCACCGTCAGCTACGCCTACAGCACCGATGGGGGCAGCAACTGGGTGGCGGCGACCTCCACCACGTCGGTGGCGAATCAGGCGACCCTCTCCATACCCGGCGGTTTTCTCACCGTGGATGTGCCAGCGGGTGACACCACGCTGGACGAAGGCCAGCAGTTTCTCGTAAGACCCCGCCGTGCCGACCTCGGTTTCGAGGTGTCGGAAGGCGAGTACATCACCGTCAACTCGGTGGGTAAGGACATCTTCGGGGGTATCTACAAGAATCCTCTCGACCCCGCTGCCACGGCACAGCCCGTGGGCGGCGGCACCACGCCCAACATGTTCGAGACGGTGGGCAGACTGGTCGCCTTCGCCGAGACGAACAATCAGGACGGCGTCCAGAAGTGCCTTGACGAACTCAACGGGGTGAGCAAGACCATACTGACGGCGGCTGCGAGCATCGGCGGGCGCGAGAACAGGCTCGATGTCGTCTCCGGGGTGCTCGACAACCAGAAGCTTGATCAGACGACACGCATGAGCGCCGTGGAGGACGTTGACTTCTCCGAACTCATGACGCGTCTTGCGCAGGAGCAGCTCATCTACAACAGCGTCCTCAAGTCGTCGTCGATGATCATGCAGATGAACCTTTCGAACTTCCTCTAGGCAAGGTCGGTCCATGCTCATCCTCACACGTAAGGCGGGCGAGAGCCTGCACCTTGGTGACGACATCCGCATCACCGTCCTCGGCATACAGGGGAAGCAGGTGAAGATAGGTATCGAGGTGCCCGGCGACATGGTCGTCTACCGGGAAGAGGTGTACAGGCGCGTCATCGAAGAGAACCGTATGGCGCTCGACATCAGCAACGCAGACCTTCTGGCGGCGACGAAGATATGGCACGGCAGAACGAAATAGAGATTCAGACGCGTATCGGGCGTCAGCGTATCACGCTGGACAAGATCATCCATTTCCCGCGTGGTCTTGCCGGGTTCGAGGGGCGTCACGACTTCACCCTGCTGCAATTGCGCGAGGGTGCGCCGTTTCTCGTGCTTCAGAGCCTCGACGACCCCGGATTGGGACTCCTGGTGGCAGACCCCTACAGCTTTCTCACCGACTACCAGATTCGCGTAGGCGACCCGGAACAGCGGCTGCTGAAGCTGGAGAACATCCGGCAGGTGGCGGTGCTTGTCACCGTCTCCATCCCCGCCGGACAGCCCGAGAAGACCGCCCTCAACCTCACAGGACCCATCCTCATCAATCACCGTGCGCGCATAGGCTTGCAGGTGCCACAGACCGACGCCTCGCTTCCTCCGCAGTTCTATCTGCACATGGACGACGCCAACGGTTCCACGACGGTGCGGCGCAAGGCGTCGCCTCCTGCCGCAGGAGAGGACAAAGGCGACGTGCAAGAATAGGCCTCACATGCTTTTGACATAAAACGTCCCGACCGTGGCATTTCACGGTCGGGACGTTTCTATAGGTCGTTTTGGAGAAGCCTGCGGGTATTGCCCCGATGGTCCCATGGGCGGGTGTTCTCCACGCCACATGTTGCGGGGCAGCTGTTCCTTCTTCGGACATCTGAACGTCTGCAGGTGCGACGAAGCATCGGTACAGGTGTGCTGGGGCCCCTCGCAGGTCCGCCTGTTCCCGGTAATGGGGCCGCAGGTGCGGGGGGCTGCCCGCGCCGTCAGGTCGCCATGGCCGAAAGGCGGGCTCCGCATGGCGGGCCCGCTTCGGGGTGTTTCGTGGGTCGCAGGCAGGACTGCTAGCGACGGAACAGTTCTATCTCTTCCTTGACCAGCTTCTCTGCGACCTTGCGTGAATCGACAGTGTAGCTGCCGTTGTTCACGCGTTCACGCAAGGTGTCCACCTTCTCCTGACGGACATCCGGCGCGGCCTGGGCCGCTGCGTAGGCTTCTGTGCGCAACTTGCCTTCGACGGACAGGCTTATCCTGTCCCCCTGCGGGGCTGCGCGTTCCGGTTGTGCGGACCCCTTGCGGGCGTTCGCCTTGCCGGTTTCGGCCTTTTCGAGCTGCGTCCTGTAGGGATCGAGCTGCTTGAGATACGTCTTGATTTCCATGATCAACCTCCCCGTGGGAGTGACGTCAGAGCATGGTCTCGTCGACCTTCGTGAGAGTTATCGCCCAGAGTCTGTCCAGTATGGCTGCCTTCTCCGCTGGCGCTACCTCTTCGGGAACCGAGCCGTGCTGCCTGAATATCTGCACGTCCAGTCCGCCGGGAGGATACGTGAAGGTGAGCCGTTCTCCTGTCTGCCTGTCCAGTTCCGCGCGCACTTCCTCGACGATGGGGTTGTCGCTGCCCGTTACGATGAGATTCTCGAAGATCTCGCGGGCGACTCTCTCGACCATGATCTTTCGTTTCACATCCGGCGGAATCGCTGGCTCTTCTCCGCCTTCGGCATATCGCAGGGCCTGCCTGTAGCGGGCCAGTCGACGGGCCGTCACAAGCTGCCTGTCATAATGCAGGAGCATGTTGCGGATGTAAAACGAGTTCGTGCTCACGACGTTCTCCCCTCATTTCGCTTATCGGATGCCCCCGAAGGAACTTTAGGGCTGGGGAGAACTTTTTTTCACTTTCCTTCGCGCAGAGGGGAGACTCTGCCTGCAAGACACTCATCGGCGTTTCGCGTGGCTTCTTTAGGGTCTTTGCGGTTGACAATGGGGTGCGAGCACACTAGCTAACACCTCAATAGTTGCCTATGCAACTAATGAGGCCATCATGAACAGCAGACTCACATCGTTTTCCTATCGTATCGCCCAACTGCACCGCATCATCACCTTGCGGCTTGGCGAGGCGCTGGCACCGCTTGGCATAGGGCGCAGCCAGTATCCTTTTCTTGCTGAACTCTTTCTCGGGGGCGACGGCAGGTCACAAGAGACGCTTGCCGGGGCATTGCACCTCGACAAGGGGGCGACGGCACGCGCGCTTGCCTCGCTTGAGGCTGACGGGCTTGTGCGCCGGGTCGTCAATCCCGACGACAGGCGCGAACGCTTCGTCGTGCTCACCGCGCGAGGCGAAGCCTTGCGAAAGCCTCTCATCGACCGGTTGCGTCGGGCGACTGAGGTCATCGCGGCTGATTTTTCAGATGAAGAACGGCACCTAACGCTGGGGTTCCTCGACAGGATGCTCGTCAATGTGGGCGCTGAGACCCCACAGCAGCGTGATGCACGGGCTGATAGTCTGGTGGGGGAATATGGCGTGCCGTCCCTCATTTCGCAGGGGAGTGGCACAGCGCATCCGACCTGCTTCGGGAAAGGGCAGAATGACACTGATGCAGAATGCATCTCCTCACCCTCTGTAGGCGCTGCACAGGGGAGTGTCGTCAAGGTGGCTGTGACAGACACCACGGCAAGGGAAAGCCGGACAAAGGGGGCTGCTCATGAGTGATGCCATCACCACCACGGGGGCACCGCGAACCCGCCCCGGTGAGGTGCTCTTCGCCGTCTGCTGTTCGCTGTTCCTCATGCCGTTCATGCTCTCCGCCGTGGGTGTAGCGCTTCCCGTCATCGGGCACGACCTCGGTGCAAGCGCCGTGGAACTCGGTCTCATCGAGACCGTGTACGTCATGTCACTTTCCATCTTCCTGCTGATGATGGGACGCCTTGGTGACATACAGGGAAGGCGGCGCATCTTCCGCTGGGGGGTGGGGGTGTTCACCATCGCCACGACCGCCCTGTGGGTTGCCACTTCCGTGCCCCTGTTCCTTGTCTTGCGCGTGGTGCAGGGCATGGGCGCCTCCATGATCAACGCCAGCGGTCTCGCCATGGTCGTGAGCGTGTACCCGCGCGAAAGCAGGGGCCGGGCGCTGGGTATCGGGGCGGCGGCGGTATATGCGGGCATCTCGTGCGGCCCGGTGCTTGGGGGTATCATCACCTCGGCGATGGGCTGGCGCTATATCTTCCTCATGGCTGTCCCCCTCGGGGCGGTGACGTGGTGGGTCGCACTCACCCGTCTGCATGACGAGTGGCGTGATGCACGTGGCGAGCCCTTCGACATCGTGGGAAGTGCCGTCTATGCCGTAGCCATCGCGCTGCTGGCGCTGGGCGCCGCATGGGTCGAGAACGACCACCGGGCGTGGTGGGCAGTGGCTGGCGGTGTGGCGGGTATCGCGCTTTTTCTGCGTATCGAGTCGAAAAGGCAGCATCCGCTGCTCGACGTGCAACTGCTGTTCAGCAACGCCACGTTCGCGCTGGGGTGTCTTGCCGCGTGCATCAACTATGCGGCCACCGCGGGCATGATGCTGTTCATGAGCCTGTACCTTCAGACCGTGCAGGGACTCGCGCCGGACGAGGCGGGCTTTATGCTGGTGTTACAGCCGCTTCTGCAGATGGTGCTTTCGCCCTACGGCGGGCGTCTTGCCGACAGGTATGCGCCTGAACGCGTGGCGACGGTGGGCATGGCAGCCAGTGGCGCAGCCCTGATTCTGGCGTCGTTCCTCGGGCAGGACTCTTCGCTATGGCATGTGGCGCTTGTCCAGATGCTTCTGGGAATCGGCCTCGGGCTTTTCGCGTCGCCCAACACCACGTCCATCATGAGCAGTGTCGAACCGCGGCATCTGGGGCTTGCTTCCGGCATGACGGGAACCATGCGCACACTGGGCATGATGGTGAGCATGCTTGCCGTGACCATCAGCTTCTCGCTGTTCATGGGCGGACATCCGGTCAGTGCCGAGACCGTGCCCCCATTCCTGCGCAGCATGAGGGCCGACCTTCTCGTCTTCGGGGGGCTGTGCTTCGCGGGGATTCTGCTTTCGGCATTGCGGGTGCGGGTGGCTGCACGCTGAACACGTCACGGGCCGTGTCGATGCTTGCGCGACGTCACGTGATGGTGCATCAAGTCCCCACATGGATGGCACTGTCCATGGCTATCAGCACGGAGGCATGATGTTCACATCAACGGGGCCGTTCACTGCGGCACACCCTGTCATTCTGGCGTCGGGGTCTCCCCGGCGTCGCGCTTTTTTCGAACAGATGGGCATTCCCTTCGAAGTGATTCTGCCCGTGGACGCCGAACCCTCGCCCATAGAGGGCGAACAGCCCGAAGTGTACGTGCGGCGCGCGGCAGAGGCCAAGGCCCGCGCTGTCGCCGCAGACCACAAGGGGCGCCTCGTGGTGGCTGCGGATACGGTCGTGGCGCTGGATGACATGATACTCGGCAAACCCGCTTCAGCGGATGACGCCCTGTCCATGCTGCGACGTCTGGCGGGCAGGACCCATGTCGTCGCCAGCGGATGCTGTGTCGTCTTGCCTGAAGGCGGACGCGAGACCTTCCACTCCATAACCCGCGTGACCATGTGGGATTGCCCGGAAGAGGCCCTCGCTGCCTATGTGGCCACGGGTGAGCCTTCCGACAAGGCGGGGGCTTATGGCATACAGGGCATAGGGGCTTTCCTGGTGCGCTCCATCGAAGGTTCGTGGACCAATGTCGTGGGGTTGCCCGTGGCCGAACTCACCGCCTTGCTGCTGCGCCGGGGCGCCATCCACTGCCAGTTGCCCGTGGAGGCCGTTCATGCCTGATTCGTCGACACGCGACAGGGTCGCCCTCGCCATCGCCCGTCTCGGGCCCTCCGGCGTGTGCCCCGTCTGTCCGGGAACCTGCGGTGCTGCCGTGGCCGCGATGCTCGCGCCGTTCGTCTTTCTGCCGCTGTCGTTGCCCATGCGCTGCGTGGCGCTTGCCGTAGTCTACTTCATAGGGGCATGGGCCGCAGGACGGGCAGAGCATCTCCTCGGGCGTAAGGACCCCGGAGAGGTCGTCGTCGACGAACTCCTCGGGCAGTGGGTGACCATGCTGCCCTTCGCCTCGCTCACGTGGCCGCAGGTGCTGGCCGCCTTCGCTCTTTTCAGGCTGTTCGACATCCTCAAGCCGTGGCCGGTGCGCGCTGCCGAAAGCTGGCTGCCCGGTGGACACGGCGTGATGGTCGATGATGGAGTCGCCGGGCTGGAAGCCATGCTCGTTCTGGCAGGGCTGCTGCACTTCGGGCTGCTCTAGTATCGTCGTGCAGCCACGATGCTGCCGCAAGGCGATACCGACTTCAGTCGGCAAAAGAAAAGGCCGGGAGCAATCCCGGCCTTTTACATGCGCATAAGGTTCAGTGCGTGGCGTGTGGCGATATGTTGCATGCGTTCTTGGGACACAGGCTCGCATCGCGCATGAGGTCCGCCAGCGTGAACGTGTTCAGTTTGCGGTACATGGCCTTGGCGGCCTCGCCCCATATGGTGCGGGTGAGGCATACGGCCATGCGCGGGCAGCAGGGATTCTCCTCGTCGCATTCGACGGGGGCTTCCATCTCTTCGAGGGCGTAGACCACATCCCCGACAGGGATGTCTTCAGCCTTGTGTGCCAGCTGGTATCCGCCATGAGCACCTAGCGTGCTCGTGATGTACCCGGCCTTGCGCAACACGCGGATGAGTTTTTCAAGGTACTTCACCGAGATGCCCTGCCGTTGCGCGATGTCCTTGATGGAGACGGGCTGTTCGGAACCGTGCATGGCGATGTCGAGCAACATGCGGGTTCCGTAGCGGCTTCGGGTGGTGAGCTTCATGGCCTACCTGTTGTCGGGCGCAGGGGCGCCCGTGGTGTCCGGCGTGTCAGGTGTGCCCTTGGCATAGGTCGCCAGTGCCCTGTCGACCAGTGCCAGTAGCAGGACGGGGTCGAACGGCTTGTCGACCGTGCCTACGGCGTTGGGCACCATCAGTTCGAGTCCGGCGAAGTCCGTGACCAGCACGACGGGAACGTTCCCGCAGCCGGGTTGTGTCACCATCCAGCTGTAGAAACGCGGGCCCCAGCGTTGGGGCAATGCAAGGTCGAGGAAGACCACATCGGGACGCGAGGCCTGCACCATCTCCACGGCGTCGGGGCCTTCCGTGGCGGCATCGGCCTTGTATCCCGCCTGTCTGAACAGCGAGACGAGATACGCCGCGATGTCCGGGTCTTCCTGAACTACCAGTATCCTTGCGGGCATGTATGCTCCATGACGGCGGTGCGGGCCGCAGCGCGATAGGCCGCGACCCGCACCGGGGGTGCCGGAGGGGTGACTCCTCCGGCACACACCGCCTATTCTTCTTCGGGTCTCAAGTGCTCGGGTATGATGGCCATCTTGATGATCAGGGGCTTCAGGAAGCTCCAGCGGATGCCGATGCGGTATTCCTCTTCGAGGTCACGGATGGCGTCCCAGCAGTTGTGGCACGGGGCCACGACCAGCTTCGCACCGGTGGCGAGAATCTGGTCGCGCTTGGTCTGCAGGGCCTTGTTGCGCTGCTTGCGGAACTTGCCGATGCCGTTGAAGCCGCCACCGCCGCCGCAGCAGTAGTTGTGCTCGCGGTTGGGGGTCATCTCGCGGAAGTCATCGGCGATGTAGCTCATGATCTCGCGGGTGCACTTGGCAAGGCCGTGGTTGCGGATGTAGTTGCACGAGTCCTGCAACGTCACGGGTTCCTTGATGCGCTTTTCGGGGTCGATCTTGATCTTCCCGGTGCGCAGTGCCATGGCCACCCACTCGACGTAGTGCAGCCAGGGTGCGGGGGTCTTGCCGTCTTCGTACCCGGCCCAGTAGGGGCCTTCGATGGCGGAGGCGCGGTGCGCGTGACCACATTCGGTACCCACGACGCACTTGGGCTTCAGCCTTTCGATGGCGGCGTAGACGCGCTCGACCTGCATCTTGCATGCGGCCCAGTCGCCCGCGAACATGGCGAGAGAGGTCTGTTCCCAGCCTTCACTCGGCACGGTCCAGTTCTCTCCGGCGATGTGGAAGAGGATGGCGGCCTCGGCCACGTCTTCGGGGTAGTGCTTGGGTTCGCGGGCGTTGAGCACGTACATGATGTCCGCGTTCTCGACGTCGACGGGAATCTCAAGCCCGGGCCACTCTTCCTGCTGTTCTTCGGCCATCCATTCGCAGGTCTCGACCCAGTCTTCGGTGGTCACGTCCATCTGGGCGCCGTACACGCGGTGCATGCCGGAGCCGATCTTCAGTTCCCACGGTACGAAACCCTGCGAGTAGAGCAGACCGCGCAGGTAGCTGAACATGACGCCCATGTCGATGCCATGGGGGCAGTACTGACCGCAGCGGTTGCAGCAGGTGCACTGCGACCACGCCACTTCCATGGCGTGGAGCATGAACTGGGTGTCGACCTTGCCCTTGCGGCGGATGATCTCGCCGAGGGTGGACTGTATCTTGTACGCGGGCACCTGCTTGGGGTCACGGTCGTTGACACGGTACAGGAAGCAGCTGTCGGCGCACATGCCGCAGTGGGCGCATATCTCGAGCCAGGTCTTGGTGCGGGACTGGCAGGTCTTCTCGATGTTGGCCCACAGGGCCTCCTGATCGACCTCCAGTTCCTCCATTTCCTTGTAGTACTGGGCACCGCCCTTGTCGCCGAGAAGAGCCTTGAGGTCTTCCTCGGTGTTCACGGGCTTTCTGTTGCAGAACTTACCTTCAGGCATGGTTTCCTCCCTTCAGCCGCCGGTTACCAGGGGAAGGCGGGGCCACGGGTGGCACCACCACGCTTGATGGCGTAGTCCATCCCCAGCTGACCGCGCGACATGAAGAACAGCACGATGTGCGAGAGCTTCGTGAACGGGGCCACGATCAGGAACAGCTCACCGGTGATGATGTGGGCGAGCAGCCACGTGTCGTAGTCGCCCACATGCAGGCGGGCGAGGAAGCCGGTCACGAAGGGAGCGGCCGAGACCGCAAGGATGAACCAGTCGTAGCCGGTGGTGAGGATGCGCACCTCGGTGAGGGCGATGCGCCGCAGGGCGATCATCACCAGACCGATGATGGCGAGCACCGTCAGCGTGTCGGCCACGCCCATGGGCAGCGCGGGCAGGCTGAAGCCGAAGCGTTCTTCGAGGATCACGTTGTGACCGGCGAGGAACAGCGGCACCAGCACCGCACCGATGTGGAACAGGAAGAACGCCACGGTGAAGAAGGGCTGCTGACGCCAGCTGTAGGTGCCGAAGGGCACCAGCCACTTCAGGGCCGACTGGACGGCCCCCTGAAGGCCGATGGCGAGATGGGGCTTGTAGGCCACGCGGTCGAGACGCCAGTCGAGACCGCGGATGTACCAGATGACGCGGGCGAGCAGGCCTCCGAAGAAGACCAGCAGCGACGCCCACAGCATGGGTCCGGTAAGGAATGCGTACATGGTGTTGCTCCTTCGGTCCGGCTAGTATTTGCGGATCTTCTCGTCACGCCCGGTGAGGAAGAGCCAGTAACCCACGTACACCAAGAGCGTCACACCCATCAGGATGTACGTCCAGTTCTTGGTGTGGAGCATGAACTCGTGCAGGGTGTAGATTGCCTGATCCATTGCGTGCTCCTTGCCCTAGTGGGCGTCCTTGTAGTCCGGGTGCTCGTAGAGGACCGGCATCCGGGACGCGATGAAGCGGTACACGGTGATGATCGAGGTCACGATGAACACCGATATGCCGATCTCCATCCAGTGCGGGAAGTACCGCTGGTCGGCCGGAAGCTGCCAGTTGAAGGCGACGAGGCAGACGTTGAAGCGGTTCATCACGATGCCGAGCACGCCCAGCACGGAGGCGAAGCGGATGACGCCGATGCGCTTCTCGCGCACGCCGAGGGCGTACAGGAACGAGGGCAGCGCCACGAAGCCGAGCATCTCCACCAGCCACCACGCACCGTAACCGGTGGCGAGGTAGTGCCAGTCGTTGTCCATGGTCACGTCGATGACCTTGATCATGAAGTAGCCGGCCAGCACGAACGAAGCGGCCTTGCCGAAGCCGAAGACGACGCCGTCGGCTTCCTTCAGGTGCGTCTCGTCCATCATGTGGTGCATGCCCTTGTGGGCGAGGGAGCCTTCGAAGATGACCATCGAGAGGCCCGCCACCATGGACGAGATGAAGAAGAACACCGGCAGGAACGACGAGTACCACAGCGGGTGCAGCTTCGACGGGGCGATGAGGAACAGTGCGCCCAGCGACGACTGGTGCAGGGTCGAGAGCACCACGCCGAAGATGGTCAGCACCAGCGTGAGCTTCACCACCACGTTGCGGATCTTGCGAAGGCCGAGCCACTCGAGGGCGGCAGGCGACCATTCGACGAACAGCACCGTGAGGTAGGTGGCAACGCACAGACCCACTTCGAAGAGCAGCGAGGTCGTGCCCTGCGAGTAGACCAGCGGGTAGGGCAGGCGCAGCGGATGACCGAGGTCGTAGTTCAGTGCCACGACCACGAAGAAGTAGCCGAGGAACGCCGTGGTGATGGCGGGGCGCACTGCGGAGTGGTAGCGCTTCATGCCGAACAGGTAGCACGAGGCCGAGGTGACATAGCCACCGGCGGCGAGCGCCACACCGCAGAGCAGGTCGAAGCCGATCCAGATGCCCCAGGGGTTGTTGTCGTCAAGGTTCGAGACGGCGCCGATGCCCTTCGTGAAGCGAAGAACGGTCAGCACCAGACCCATGACGAGGATGATGCCGGTGATGATGTTGCCCGGCGTCATGAGCGACTTGTTGGTGTTGGCGTGCTGCATCTACGCATCCTCCCCGGGCTTGCCGGCGTCGTCGCCTTCGGGGGCTTCGGGCTGCTCTTTCGCTGCCAGTTCCTCCTCGAAGGTCTTGCGCGCTTCGTCGACGGCCTTCTTCACCTCGCGGGTGACGGCGGCCTCCTTGTCCTTGTCGGCCTTGGCAAGGGCAGCCTTGAGCTTGTCGTCGGCTTCGGCGCGGCTTGCAGCAACGGCCTGCTTCACGGCTTCGGCCTGCTCTTCGGCGGCGATCTTTTCCTTGCGCTTGGTGATGGCATAGGCACCCGTCAGAAGGATGGGCCAGATGCCAACGACCATGGGCACGGCACCCAGTGCGCCTGCGGTGTATTCAGGGGCCGACTTGGTGCCGAGTTCCTCGTTCATGCCGGTCGCGGAGAAGGGCACGCCCGAGAGGTACATCCACGCGGTGCCGCCCATTTCCTGTTCGCCGTACACGTGGTCGATGTAACGACCGGGGTTCTGGCGGATGCGGTCATGGGCGATGCGCACGAGGTCCTTGCGGCGACCGAAGGTGAGGGCCTCCTTCGGGCATATCTCGACGCAGCCGGGGAGCTTGCCCTCGGCCAGACGCGGGTGGCACATGGTGCACTTCTGGATGAGCGGGTCGAAGGCTTCGGCGTACTGGAAGGCCGGCACGTTGAACGGGCAGGCGACCATGCAGTAGCGACAGCCGACGCAGAGGCTGCCGTCATAGGTGACGGAGCCGTCGGGGTTCTTGGTGAAGGCCTTGACGAAACACGCCGAGGCGCAGGCCGGTTCGAGACAGTGGTTGCACTGCTGCTTGCGGAAGACCGGATGGTCGAGCCCGGCAGCGTTGTACCTGTTGACCACGGTCCACGAGTCGGCGTCGGTGCGACGCGTCTTTTCGAGAACCGTCAGGTCGTCGAACTTGGCCTTGGGGGCGGGGAGCTTGTTCACTTCGTTGCAGGCCTGCTCGCACTTGCGGCAACCGATGCAACGGGTGGTGTCGTGCAGCACCCCGTAGCTGTCCTTGTATCCCGGGAAGGTGCCCGTGGACGCGGCCTTGGCCGTGCCCGCCGTGGCCACTGTGGCGGTAAGGCCGGCGCTTCCCAGCAGGGTCAGGAATCTTCTGCGATCCATGTCGTACTCCTCACCGTCCTATTTCGCGCGTTCCTTGTGGCAATCGACGCAGGCGGTGTTCGCCGGCTTTTCGATCTTCATCCGGTCGTGGCAGCCCATGCACTGCTGGTGGTAGGCGGCCTTGAGACCGGGACGGTCGCCCCTGTCGGCGTCGAAGGGCTTGCCGTGGCAGCTCGCGCATTTGGGCGGGGTGAGGCTGGCGGGGCTGTTGTGGTGGCAGCCCTGGCACAGCGTGCCCTTCTCGATGTGGAAGGTGGCGGCCAGCTTGTCTTCACCGATACCGGCGATGAGCGTCTTCACGATCTTGCGGTGCGGGAACTCGCTGGGCTGGTATTCCTTGGCGATGGAGCCGATGACGACCTTTTCGGGGATGTCATTGAGGTCGAAGGTGCCCTTGGGCTGCGGACGGGCCGACAGCATGGAGGCGGCAACCTGCGAACGCTGCTCTGCCTTGAGGTTCAGCAATGCGCCCGCTTCGACCTGCTTGGCGTCGAAGCCGGGGGCGGCCACGTGGCACACGCCGCACTGGGCATCGCTCTTCGTGGGCTTGATGAAGCCGTGGCAACCGGCACAGGTGGGCTGCTGGACGCGGGTGTTGTGACAACCCACGCAGCTGCGCATGGAGTCGGGCTGGTGCATGGCCTTTTCAAGCTGGACGAACTTGCTGTCTGCGGTACCGTTCACGGTATGGCAGGCGGTGCAGGTGTCGATGCGCACATGGTGGCAGGTGCGGCAGTCGTTGGCCTTGGCTTCGTGGGCCTTGTGGTCGAAGGCGACCGGCTTCATGGTGCCCTTCATCTCGCGCGGGGCATCCTTGCCGGGTACGGGCAGGATGAGGGCGGCGTCGGGCTGACCGCGGTCGAGGCGGGGCACTTCGCGTACCACCTTGAACTTGGCCTGCGCCTCGGGGGCGTGGCAGCCGGCGCAGTTGACCGGGCCGGTCTCGGCCTTGGTCTTGGCGACGTCCATGTGGCAGCTGATGCACGCGGTGTGGGCGGCGGTGTCGAGCGCGGGACGCTTGTCCACGGGCTTCTCGCCGTGACAGGCGCGGCACGAGTCTTCCTTGTTCTTACCCCATACGAGCTTCTTGGAAGCTTCGTCATAGACGTGGTGGCAAGCGCCGCAGTTCTTCTGCGGGTCGCCCACGGGCTTGATGGCCTTGGACGCCACGTGACGGTAGTGCAGCGACTTGTCGAAGCCTATCTCCTTCCACGACGAGGCGGCAGAGGGCTTCGGGTTGTGGCACGAGCGGCATTCGCCGTCCTGCGGGCCGGTCTTCTTACCGGCCTTGGCGAGGTCGGTATGACAGCCGATACAGTTGGCGTGGTAGATTTCCTTGAGTTCAGCGGCGCTGTTGTCGTCAAGCCGCATGAACTTCAGCGACATCTTGCCGTCCTTGCTCTTGTGACAGGCGGCGCAGTCCTTGCCCATGCCCGTCACGGCGGTGGTGTGCTGGTCGTGGCGGAACGCCACCTTGGGAAGATCAAGCTTCCCGAAGCGTTCCATGGCCCCGATCTCGATCAGGTCGGCGCGTTTTTCGCCCGGCCCTTCGGGGAGGGCCTTGGTCGTCCCCTGTGACCAGAAACCGCCGACGCCGATGATGGCGGTGGCAGCCAACACTCCCGCCCATCGCAGCAGTGTCCTTCCGTTCCTCATAGTGGCAGTCCTTTGGAAGAATGGGTGATACACATCCTCAGACATCCCCAGCCGGACGTCGCCCCCGTTTCCCCGCGGGGAGCGGCGTCGCCAGACGGACGTGCCACGGTGGTTTCCCGGTCGCCCCCTCCTGAGGGGAACCTGATTCCTTCGTGGCTGTCCTCGTGATACGACAGGCGGGCGGGCGGTGGTGTGGGGAGCATCGCATACCCTACCTGTATAGTATGGAATAAATCCTACTGCGGGGGTATGCTATTGTGTCAAGAGCGTCAAGTGAAAAAACACGCGCAGATGCAATTGCAGCGCATGTGGCAATTGCCCCCTTTTCCCTTGGGGACGTGTGGTTGCGGGCATGAACGTCGATGCGGTGAAAGGGGCGCGGGCCTCTGCTGTGCAACCTTCAATGGTCACCGACCGGTGGCGCGGGAAATGCTATGTTCGTAAACTTGCCGTTAAGTTGGATCGCTCGAGACAAGCGGTGGTTCAGGCTTTTCATAGAAAGGCGCATCAATCCCGAATTCGGGATGGACACGGTGGCGGTGCAGGACCTCCCCGAGTCGTGGCATCGTGAGACGGCAGCCATGCTGCGTGCCGAAGGGCTGGCTTGCGGGGTGCATCTGCCCTTCTTCGACCTGCATCCGGGCAGCTTCAATGACGCCATCCTTGCCGCCTCACGCGAAACCTTGCGTCGGGCAGCTGCACTGGCGTCACTGTATGCGCCACATCATATGATAGGGCATGTGTCATGGGACGGCAGCCAGCATGGTGCCGATGCCGCCCGCTGGCTTGAACGGTCTGCGGGGACGTGGGAAGGGGTGCTGGCGGTCTCGGAGGCGAGGCTGTGCCTTGAGAACACACACGAGCGCAGCCCGGAGCATCTTCGGAGGGTTGTCGATGCGTTGCCGGTGGAAAGGGCAGGCATCTGCTTCGATGTGGGGCACTGGTTCAGCTTCGCGGGGGGTATCGCCCGTGACGACCTCGACCGATGGCTTGATGCCTTCGCGCCTCGCCTCAGCCATCTGCATCTTCATGACAATGACGGCAGTGGCGACCAGCATCTCGGGCTGGGGGCCGGACGCATCCCGCTGGCGGCGTTCTTCGAGGGGCTTGAACGGCGAGGGGTCAAGCCTTCAGCGACGCTGGAACCGCATGACGAAGTGGCCTTCGAACAGTCGCTTGCGTGGATGCGCGCGCGACCGGAGGTCATGACGTTGCTCGGGTGATTCCAGCCGGTTGCCGTCTATCCTTTGAACGTGTCTCCGGAAGTGCCCAGACGACGCAGGATCTTCTGGAGTGACACGCGTTCGATGCCTGAAAGTCGCGCCGCCTCGGATATGTTGCCTCCCGTCTGGCGCAAGAGGCCTTCGACGTAACGGCGGGTGAAATCCTCCACGACAGCCCCCTTCGCCTCTTTGTAGGGAACAAGGGATGGCGTCTCCGCAGTCGTCGGGCAGGTCGTGCCGTCCACAAGACGAAGGTGGGCGGTGTCGATGGTGTCTCCCGGGCAGAAGACGACGAGCCTGCGGATGTAGTTCTGTAGTTCCCTGACATTGCCGGGCCACTCCCTTCCGGCAAGACAGGCAAGTGCGCCGGGTGAGATGCGTTTCACAGGGCTGGAGAGCTCCCGGCAAGTCGCCGCGACGAAGTGGTCTGCCAGCAGTGGGATGTCGTCGCGCCGTTCTCGGAGGGGGGGCGTGTGGATGGTCAGCACGTTGAGCCTGTAGAAGAGGTCTTCCCGGAAGAGTCCCTGCTTGATGCGCTCTTCGAGGGCCCTGTTGGTGCTGGCGATGATACGCACATCCACGAGGGTGCTCGCGCTTGACCCCACAGGGCGAATCTCGCGCTCTTGCAAGACCCGGAGCAGCTTGGTCTGGAGTGCCTCACCGATGTCCCCGATTTCATCCAGCAGGAGCGTTCCCCGTTGCGCAGACATGAAGAGCCCGCGCCGAGTCCTGTCTGCCCCCGTGAATGCCCCTTTGACGTGTCCGAACAGTTCACTTTCCAGAAGCTGGTCGGGGATGGAGGGGCAGTTCACTTTGACTAGTGGGCGCTCCCTCCTGCTGCCGAGGCGGTGCAGCATGTCGGCGACGAGTTCCTTGCCTGTCCCTGATTCTCCCCTGATGAGCACAGAGTAGTCCGTGGCTGCGATGGCCGCGATAGTCTCCTTGAGGCGTTGCATGACCGGAGATTCGCCTATCATCTGGCGTTCGATGCAGCCTTGTTGCATCATTTGACGCAACCGTTTGTTCTCTTTGAGGATGCGTATCCGCTCCAGCGCCTTGTTGAGGGTCCTTTGCAGTTCTTCGCGGCGGACGGGCTTGGTGAGGAAGTCGTATGCGCCGTTCTTGAGGGCGGCGACCGCCGTCTCTATGGAACCGTGCGCCGTGAGCAGGATGACCGAAGTCGTGGGGTCCACGGTCATGGCCTGCTGCATGAGTTCCATTCCATCCATGTCGGGCATCCGCAGGTCGGTGAGCAGCAGGGCGACCCCGCTGCCCTGGATGATGTGCAGCGCCTCAGCGCCGGAAAGCGCCACAGAGACACTGGCTGCCGGAAAGTCCCTGCTCACCAGTCTTGCCAGTCCGTGCGCGAAGTCGGGTTCGTCATCGACGATGAGGATGTGTTCGTCACATGTCGTTGGCATGGTCGCGGGGGTCTCCGTCAGCAGGAAAGTGAAGAATGAATGTGGCACCGTCGTCGGTGGAGACGTCGATGTTGCCGTTGAGGTCGCGCATGATGCCATAGACGACGGCAAGTCCGAGACCCGTGCCGCGTCCTGTTTCCTTCGTCGTGTAGAAAGGGTCGAAGATGCGGTCACGGTGCGCTTCAGGGATGCCCGGCCCGTTATCCCTGATGGTCACCGTGACACCGTACCCCTTGCCGCAGGTGCTGATGGCAATGGTGCCTGTACGTTCCGGCACGGCATCGAGGGCGTTGAGGAGCAGGTTGGAGAACACCTGTCCCAGGGAGTCCCGGTCAGCGTAGACACGCGGCAGGTCGGGTTCAAGGTCGAGTGAGACGTTCACGCCCGACTTGCGGGCTTTCGGCATGAAAATCTCCACGATATCGGACAGCACGTCGTTGATGTCACAGGCCTCGCAGCGTGTGTCCTTGGGGCGGGCGAAGTCGAGCAGGTCACGGACGACACGCTGGGCCTGAAGGGTGTGTCGCAGGATGATGTCGAGGTCATGGCGTGCCTGCGAGTCTCCGACCTGTGTCTGGAGCAGTTCGGCGTAACACATGATGACGCCGAGGGGGTTGTTGATCTCGTGGGCGAGCCCTGCTGCAAGGCGTCCCACCGAGGCAAGCTTCTCCTGCTGCCGCATCTGGTCGAACATGCGCTTTTCCCTCGTCGTCTCACGAAGGTAGACCACGCTACGGTTCCTGCCGTGTGTCTGTGCAAGCGGATAGACGTTGATGACGAACGAGCGTCCATCCTCGAGTGCGATTTCCATCTGGGCAGGCTCTGCCACGGCGTCGGGGAGTCCTGCATCATCGAGAAGGCGCGGCAGACCACCCGGTATAGCCTTTGCCATGCGTTCGGCTGACCCGTTGGCAAACACGATGGCCCCGTGACCGTCAAGGAGCAGCAGGGGGTCGGAGATGCCTTCGAATATGGAGTCGAGCAGGGTGTTCTGCCGCAGGAGGTTGTCGAGCACGTCGATGTTGTCGAGCGCGATGCCCAGCTGACGTCCCAGTGCCTGTGCCAGTTCAGGAGTGCGCGGCCCGTGCGGTCTGTCTTCGCGCCAGAAAAGGCAGAGCAGGCCACGGGATGTCTCGGTGGTCTGGACGGGGATGTACCACGCGCGGGGTGTGAGCCGCGGCAAGCCGTCTCCAAGGAGCACTCCCATGTCCTCTGGCAGTTGTGGCGGTGCTGCGTCTGCGGGCCATGAGAATGACTCGGTACCCGAAAGCAGGCAGGCGTATGCGGCGCTGGCAGCGTTGAAGCGACGGGCGATGAGTTCGAGCGATGTGCCGAGAAGGTCGTGCTTGCCCTGGCTGCGGTTCAGTCCGGCGAGAAGTTCGACGAACAGCCCGACATCGGCACTCCGGGCGTCGGCCTCCGCCTGAAGGTCTGCCGTTCGCGTCGCGACCATCGACTCGAGATTGCTCGCGTAGTCTTTGAGTTGCTGCCTAGCCTGCGCCAGTTGTCGTGTGAAGCCTTCCATGGTGTTGATGACATCTTCAATCTCTTCGTCACGGCGCAGCCTGTCGAGCATGGAACCGTTCGCGTCGAAGCCGAGCTGACGTTGCATGGCGGCTCCCATCCGTCTCAGATTGTAGACGACAAGGCGCGTGAAGAACGTGTGGATGATGGCAAAGAGGATGACCATGCCCACGGCGAAGAGCGTGGCGAAGGAGGTTATGGCCTCCTTCGCCGAACTGAGGGATTCGTCGATGGCGATGGATACGAGGTCGATGCCCGCCAGTTCACCGGGGGAGCGGCCAAAGCCCCGCACAGGGCCATACAGTGCGATCAGTTGCGGGGGGGCATCTTCCGGGGCACCGTGGCACTTCATGCAGGCTTCTTCGAAACGGACGGGGCGGGCGGTTATGAACCGTTCGCCCCTCTCGCCGTTTTCAGTCTCCTCGATGCGGGTCAGTGTCGGGTCGGCCTTGAAGCGTTCTATGAGCCCACGCTCCAGAGAGGCAGCTTCGAAGGACGGGTTGCGGGCGTCGATGGCGACACGCCGGTATTCGAATGCCTCGTTCCCGTGAGCCGGGTCGCTCATGACGTGCCGGGTGACGAACGACGTCGACATGGCTTCGATGATGAACCTGTCGGCTGGCAGGTCCCGGTACATGGCGGGGCGCAACGTGTTGCGCACATAACTCTGCACCGATTCGGCGTGGCTGAGGATGAGCGAGGCTTTGGAACGGGCTTCGGCGGACACAAGCTGGTTCAGGTGCATGTACAGGGAGGCTGCGAAGAACAGCCCCATGGTGACGAGGATGCCCATGAGGCCGAGCATGAACCGTATCTGGAGCGAATAAGGCTTGTGGCGGCGGTGCCCGTTCTCAGGGGGTGCGGAGGGCATGGCGGAAACCGTTCCGGGTTGTCGTGTCCTGTCGGGCGGTCCATATGACCGCGCGGAACATGGGGCTTCGAAGTGTCTTGTCTCTATAGCGCGTCACCTGAACAATGGGCAACAGGCGGCGGTTCTGATGCTTCCTGATGGATACACATGCTAACACGAGTTAGCATGTGCAGTTTTGACGGTCTCTATAAGATCCTGTTTTGTTTCGACTGTTTTCTTTTCTTGCCGTGGCATGCAGCTTGCTTCGTATCGAGTGTCAGTTCAGGTCACAACCAATCCTAAGCATCAGGAGTCACCATGAAACTGCTCGTTCCTTATGATGGTTCACCCCAGTCGGACAAAGCCTTGGACACCGCGGTACATCTTGCGCAAGGCATGGGCGGGGCTATTGTCGTCGTCAATGTGGTGCCTGACCTCTGTCTGATGTCCGAAGAGATACCGGCTGGTGATTGCGATGCCGTATCTAGGGCATTGGACATGAATGGTTCTGTGGCATTGCACCGTGCAGGTGAAAAGCTGAAGGGTTCTGGCGTCGAGGTCGAGACTGTCATGAAGAGCGGGCGTATCGTGGACAGCATACTTGATGTAGCTCAGGAGAGGTCCATCGACTGCATCGTCATAGGTGCTCATGGAAGGCACAAGGCCTTGCGTATGCTTCTTGGCAGTGTGTCGTCGAAAGTGGCCGAACTGTCATCGTGCAATGTGCTTATCGTCAAGTAGTAACATCAGGAGAAACAGGTCATGCAAGAGAAGGGTCTCGCCGGAAAGATGATGGACATCGTGCCCGGCCTGCTCGTCATGGTCGGCACG
This sequence comes from Nitratidesulfovibrio vulgaris str. Hildenborough, assembly GCF_000195755.1. NCBI lineage: Bacteria > Pseudomonadati > Thermodesulfobacteriota > Desulfovibrionia > Desulfovibrionales > Desulfovibrionaceae > Nitratidesulfovibrio > Nitratidesulfovibrio vulgaris. The sequence goes on from NC_002937.3 coordinate 614,658, forward strand.
CTCTACGTACTGCGTACCTATGTCGAACCGTGGATGAAGGATGCCGTGGTCTTCGGCAGGAAGGGCTGGCTGGTGCAGGTTCTCAGCCTCAACTACATCCTGCTTTCGATTCTTACCGGTATGTTCTACCGGAACATCCTGTTCGGCGGCAAGATACCGGGGTGGGCCGAAGAGGGCTTCAGGACGACCCGTCTGTTCATCAAGACCGGTGTCATCATGCTCGGTTCGCTCTACACTTTCGACAAGCTGCTCAAGGTGGGCGGTGTCGCCATCACCCTCATCGTGGCGTTCGTTTTCGGAACGGCCATCTTCATCATGTGGCTGGGTAGCCGTCTTGGGGCAGACAGGTCCGTCACGGCGACCATGGCGGCTGCATGCGGTGTGTGCGGTGTCTCGGCTGCGGTGGCTACCGCCCCCGGTGTGCGGGCCAAGCCCGTCGACCTTGCGCTCTCCATCGCCACCATCCTCGGTTTCGGCATCATGACGATGTTCGTGAGCCCCTTCATCGGCAAGGCCCTGCAACTTTCCGACTACCAGTTCGGAGCATGGGTGGGCACGGGTATCCTGAACTCGGGTCAGGTGCTCGCCACCTGCCTCGCATTCAACCCCGTGTTCGCTCCGGGTACGGCCGTTGCCTATGGTGAGATATGGAACGTCGTGCGCGTCATCTGCATCCCCTTCGTCGTGTTCTTCATCACGGCTTGGTACTGGAAGGGTGAGGCCGATGCCGAACACACCAGCCTCGGCAGCATCCTTGCCTCCAAGTTCCCCATCTTCGTTCTCGGCTTCGTGGGCATGACCGCCCTGTCGTCGCTGCATATGCTCGGTGCCGAGGGGTCCGAGACCCTGCACCTCATGCGCGATGTCATGGCGTGGATCTTCGGCGTTGGCCTCGTGGGCCTTGGAGCCTATATCGACGTGCGCGAGATCAAGGCCGCCGGCGGTGTTCCGCTGCGCATCGGCCTGATTGCAGGCATGGTCAAGTACATCCTCGCCCTGATCATCATCCTCGCCTTCATCCCCAAGGAAGGCGCGTTCTAGGCGCCGTAGCAAGGAGTCCGCAATGTCTGCCGACGACAAGAAGAAGTCCCTCACTGTATTCAGGTCCGACCGCCACGAGGACGTTGCCGCCATCGTCTTCTCCGCCCTGGTCGTAGTGTGCGTGCTGGCCTATATGGCCTTCGTCATCCCCACCGTGAAGATAACGGTGCAGCAGGACGGCAAGCTGACCGAAGTGTTCGTCACCGAAGGGGCACAGGTGAAAACGGGCGACAAGCTGTACGCTCTCGAGGTCGTTGAGAAGAAATGGGTCAACAACGCCATGCAGGAGAAGACGGTGGTGAAGGAATTCACCGCCAAGGCCAACGGCAAGGTCCTCAAGGTCACTGGTCAGCCCGGCGAGGCCGTGAAGAAGGGAAAGCACTCGGTCATCGTGCTTGAGCACGAGAAGGGGACCTTGCCCTAATGAAGATACTGTTGGCCCTTGATGACCATGTGCGTGCGACAGAAGAAGCCCTGCGCATGGCACGTGAGCAGGGAGCACAGTTGGACGCCCTGTTCGTCATGGATGCTACGTGGGATGTCTTCACCGGGCACGACTGGCTTTCGGGGTGCAACTCGCGCATCGGCTTTCTCGAGTACATGCATGATGAAGAGCAGAAGGCCGCCGCAAAGGCTGCGACGAGGTATCTTGACCTCGCAGCCGGGATCCCCGGAGGGTTGGTCACAGCCCGTGGTGATGTGGTGGAGGAGACTCTGGCACAGGCCGCCAGGGGGTATGACCTGCTTGTGCTCGCCAACCCGTTCACGCGGGGGCTTGAGATGATGCGTGATGCGGTGACGCGTATCGCGCGCGATGCCCCGTGCGATGTCCTGCTGGTGAGGGCATAGCCTCAGCAGCGTGCGAATGTGTCCGCTGTTCTGTGATTATCAGGAGGCCGCCGCAGAGATGTGGCGGCCTCTCTGGTCATGTGTCCCACGATGAAGGTCGTGCACCGTGTCCCCCCCCGGGGACGGCGCCTTCGGGTTCGGAGAGACACAGTACACATTAGCTGAAAAGGGTCCGCCTTGCGGGGCTTGTCACTCATCTGTATTGTATTTGCGTATCAACCATTATCGTTAATTTGTTGGATGGTGCATTCTAATGAGCTGAAATAGAAGAATCTAACGTTAGTGTGTGACAGATGCCGTTTGACAGTTTTTCAGAAAACATGGCAGAAACAGAAGTCGGTTATGGGGTATGCCCCCCAAGCGTCTGTCCGCCCGGTGGAGGAGGGGTCTCGCCGTGGCGCATTTTTTACCATTTTGTACTGCCCTCGCTAACATCGGAGGAAGGATCATGCGCAAAGGTTGGTTCAAGGCGCTCATCGCGGGAATGACCGTCGCGGTCATGGCTGGTCCGGTCTTCGCCGGTGACACCATCAAACTGGGCGTACCCGGCGCACACAGTGGCGACCTGGCCTCTTACGGCCTGCCCTCTGCCAACGCCGCCAAGATTGTCGCCAAGATGTTCAACGACAAGGGCGGCATCAACGGCAAGATGGTCGAAGTCATTCCGCAGGACGACCAGTGCAAGCCTGAAATGGCCACCAACGCGGCCACCAAGCTCGTCTCCGACGGCGTGGACATCGTGCTGGGTCACATCTGCTCCGGCGCCACCAAGGCCGCGCTGCCCATCTACAAGGAAGCCAACAAGGTCGTCATGTCGCCTTCGGCCACCACGCCTGCGCTCACCCAGAGCGGCGACTACCCCATGTTCTTCCGCACCATCTCCTCGGACGACCAGCAGGCGAAGCTGGGCGTCGATTTCGCCATCGACAAGCTCGGTGCCAAGAAGATCGCCGTGCTGCATGACAAGGGCGACTACGGCAAGGGCTACGCCGAGTACGCAAAGCAGTTCATCGAGCAGAGCGGCAAGGCCACCGTCGTGCTGTTCGAAGGCGTGACCCCCGGTGCCGTGGACTACAGCGCCGTGGTGCAGAAGGTGCGCAGCGAAGGTGCCGACGCAGTCATGTTCGGCGGCTACCATCCTGAAGCCTCGAAGATCGTCGCCCAGATGCGCAAGAAGCGTATGACCACGCCCTTCATCTCCGACGACGGCGTGAAGGACGACACCTTCATCAAGGTCGCCGGCAAGGACGCCGAGGGCGTGTACGCCTCCAGCTCCAAGGACGTGAGCATGCTGCCCATGTACAAGGAAGCCATCGAACTGCACAAGAAGGAGTTCGGCACTGAACCCGGCGCGTTCTACAAGGAAGCCTTCGCCGCTGCGCAGGCCCTTCTTACCGCCGTGCAGCGTGCAGGCAGCACCGAAACCCCCAAGGTTGTCGACGCCCTGCGTAACAACTTCGTCGAGACCGCCATCGGCAAGATCAAGTTCGACAAGCGTGGCGATGCCGAAGGTACCGGCTTCTCCATGTATCAGGTCAAGAACGGCGTGTACGTCGAACTGAAGTAGCCGAGGAACAGGACATCAACCCCAGGGGGCGGGCCTGTGCCCGTCCCCTGGATTTTGCAATGCGGAAACCTGCGAGAGCAGGTTTTCGCGTGGGAAGGGACACATGGATTGGCAGTATTTCTGTGAACTCTTGTTCGGTGGGCTCACGCGCGGCAGCATCTATGCACTTATCGCGCTCGGCTACACCATGGTGTACGGGATCATCGAGCTCATCAACTTCGCCCATGGCGAGGTCTACATGATCGGCGCGTTCACGGCGCTCATCGTGGCGGGTGTGCTCGGCATCTATGGCTTTCCCGAGGCGGGCATCCTCATCATCGCCGCCATCGTCGCGGTCATCTACTGCGCCGCCTACGGGTTCACGCTGGAGAAGGTGGCGTACAAGCCCCTGCGTGACGCGCCACGCCTTTCTCCGCTGATCTCGGCCATCGGCATGTCCATCTTTCTCCAGAACTATGTCATCCTCGCGCAGACCTCGGACTTCGTGCCGTTTCCGCGCCTCGTGCCCGACCTCGCCATCCTTGAGCCCATCGCCCACATCACCGGGACGAGTGATGTTCTGATCATCGTCACGAGCGCCATCACCATGGTGGGCCTCACCCTGTTCATCAAGTACACCCGCATGGGCAAGGCCATGCGCGCCACGGCGCAGAACCGCAAGATGGCCATGCTGCTCGGCATCGACGCCGACAGGGTCATCTCCCTCACCTTCATCATCGGTTCCTCGCTGGCGGCCATCGGCGGCGTGCTCATCGCCTCGCATATCGGTCAGGTGAACTTCGCCATCGGCTTCATCGCAGGCATCAAGGCGTTCACCGCCGCTGTGCTTGGCGGCATCGGCTCCATTCCTGGCGCCATGGCGGGCGGGCTTGTGCTCGGCCTTTGCGAGAGTTTCGCAACCGGCTACGTGTCCAGCGACTATGAAGACGCCCTCGCCTTCGCGCTGCTCGTGCTCATTCTCATCTTCAGACCCTCCGGTATCCTGGGCAAGCCCAAGACCCAGAAGGTCTAGCCGGCTTCAGGGCAAAAGAGGACAACAATGCAAGGCATCATAAAATCTCTTCAGGTCGGCCTCTGGTTCATGTTCCTGACCTTTCCGCTGATGGTCATACGGGTCGACACGCTGAACGGTACGGTGGACTGGCGGTGGCAGAACATGGTCATGATGGGGCTTGGAACCTTCGCCCTGTCGTTCCTGTGGCGCTATATGCTCGCCCGCAAGGAAGCGGGGGGCGCATCTGCCCGGCAGGGCAACGCCGCCGCGGGCGGGCTGATGGCCCGCGTGCGCAGTGACGCCCGACTCCGGACCCCGGCGCTGCTTGCGGTGCTTGTGGTGTTCGCCGTGCTGCCCATGCTGGTCTCCACCTATCAGACCAACATCATGATTTCGGCCCTGCTCTACGTGATGCTCGGCCTCGGGCTGAACATCGTCGTGGGCCTTTCCGGTCAGCTTGTGCTCGGCTACGTGGCCTTCTACGCCGTGGGCGCCTACGCCTACGCCCTGCTCAACGCGGACTTCGGTCTCGGCTTCTGGACGGTGCTGCCCATCGGGGGAGCTCTGGCTGCCGTCTTCGGCATCCTGCTCGGTTTTCCGGTGCTGCGGCTGAAGGGCGACTATCTTGCCATCGTCACGCTGGGCTTCGGTGAAATCGTCCGCCTCGTGCTGGAAAACTGGGGCAGTGTCACGCGCGGTCCCAGCGGCATCTCCAAGATCGCCCGCCCCGGTCTTTTCGGCATGGAACTGTCGGTGAGCGAAGCCACCACCTACATCTATTACCTCATCCTTGCGGCGGTGATTTTCACCATCTTCGCCGTGGGACGCCTCAAGGACTCGCGCATAGGACGCGCCTGGCAGGCCCTGCGCGAAGACGAAATCGCCTGCGAGGCCATGGGCATCGACCTCACCACCACCAAGCTCACGGCTTTCGCGCTGGGAGCGTGCTGGGCCGGCTTCGCCGGGGTCATCTTCGCGGCCAAGACCACCTTCATCAACCCCGCCAGCTTCACCTTCCTCGAATCGGCGATGATTCTCGCCATGGTGGTGCTTGGCGGCATGGGGTCGACACTGGGGGTGGTGCTGGGAGCGCTGGTGCTCATCCTTCTGCCCGAATACCTGCGTGCCTTCTCGGAGTACCGCATGCTCATCTTCGGTGCGGCGATGGTGCTCATGATGGTGTTCAGGCCGCAGGGGCTGGTGTCGTGCCGCTCCAGAGAGTATGATGTGAACGACCCCGAAGCGGGTAAGAGCGGGGAGAAGGCGTAATGCAGACCGTGCTCGACGTACGAAGCATATCCAAGAACTTCGGAGGGCTGCGCGCCCTTAACGAGGTCGACCTTAGGGTCGATGCGGGTGAGATCGTCGCCCTCATCGGGCCCAATGGTGCAGGCAAGACCACGTTCTTCAACTGCATCACGGGCATCTACGTGCCGACAGAAGGCGAGGTCGTCGTGACCCGCCCCGGCAGCGAACCCGTGCGCGTGAACGGGCAGAAGCCCAATCAGGTGACGGAACTCGGCATGGCCCGTACGTTCCAGAACATCCGCCTGTTCCAGAACATGACGGTGCTTGAGAACGTCATGATCGGCTGCCATTGTCGCACGCGCTCCGGCATTCTCGGAGCCTTGCTGCGCGACGCGAAGACGCGTGGCGAAGAGCAGGAGATCATCGACAAGAGCTATGAACTGCTGAAAAGCGTGCACCTGCAACAGCACTATAAGGAGCAGGCCCGCAATCTGCCTTACGGTGCGCAGCGCAGGCTTGAAATCGCCCGCGCACTTGCCACCAACCCCTTCCTGTTGCTGCTCGACGAACCCGCTGCGGGCATGAACCCGCAAGAGACGCTCGAACTCAAGGGGCTGGTGCTGGAGATACGCGAAAGGCTCAACCTCTCCGTCCTGCTCATCGAGCATGACATGAACATGGTCATGTCCCTTTCCGACCGCATCTACGTGATGGAGTACGGCTCGAAGATCGCCGAGGGCACCCCGGAGGAAGTCAGCCGCAATCCGCGCGTCATCAAGGCCTACCTCGGAGAGGAAGAACATGCTTGAGCTGCGTAACGTCAACACCTACTACGGCAACATACAGGCCCTGCGCGACATCAACCTCACCATCGGCGAGGGGGAGATCGTCACGCTCATCGGTGCCAACGGCGCGGGCAAGAGCACCACGCTGATGACCATCTGCGGCGCTACGCCGCCACGCACCGGTGAAGTGCTGTTCGAGGGAAAGCCCATCCACACCATGAAGCCCAACGAGATCGTGAGGCTGGGCATCAGCCAGGTCCCGGAAGGGCGTCTCATCTTCCCCGACCTGACCGTTCAGGAGAACCTCGACCTCGGGGCCTTTCTGCGTAGCGACAAGGAAGGCATCGCCCGCGACCTCGATTACATCTTCGACCTCTTTCCCATCCTCGCACAGCGGCGTCGTCAGGCAGGGGGTACCCTGTCCGGCGGTGAACAGCAGATGCTCGCCATCTCGCGCGCCATCATGGGCCGCCCGCGGCTTCTGCTGCTGGACGAGCCGTCGCTGGGCCTCGCGCCCATCATCATCCAGCAGATCTTCAACATCATCCAGAAGATCAACGGCGACGGCACCACGGTGTTTCTCGTGGAGCAGAATGCGAACCAGGCGCTCAAGATAGCCCACCGCGGCTATGTCATGGAGACCGGGCGCATCACGCTTGAGGCTCCTGCCGAAAGTCTGCTTACCAACGAAGAAGTGCGAAAGGCCTACCTCGGCATGTAAGGGGCGCATTCATCCTGAACGTCGGAAGGCGCCTGTCACGGGCGCCTTCTTTCGTTGGCGTATCGCATCTCGGAAAAGCAGCCAGCGAAGAGGGAAGGTGTTGACCGGGCGCAGGAGGCATCGTATTCCACGTGGGCTTGTTCAGTAGCTACCTCTCAGGGATGAATCGGCATGTGAAACTAAACGGTGAGGTTTTCGTAAATGCTCGTGACGGTGATGATCCCGACATATAATCAAAAAGATTACGTCGGAAGTGCCATAGAGAGTGCGCTTGCGCAGACCTATGCCGATCTTGAGATCGTTGTGGCGGATGATGCCTCGCCTGATCCTGGTGTTGCCAAGGTTTTGGAACGGTACCGGAACCACCCCAAAGTTCGGCTGTATCGAAATGCACAGAATCTCGGGCGGGTCGCAAATTACCGCAAGACACTTTATGAAAGGGCGCGTGGGGAGTGGGTAATCAATCTTGATGGTGATGATTACCTTGTTGACCCGTGCTTTGTCGAAGATGCTGTAGGCGTGGTCAAGAAGCATCCGGACATCGTAGCTGTTTTGGGGGGACGTAAGGTTCTACAGGCGTCAGGAACTCACAAGGTTCAGCAGGCGAACGTGTGCTTGTCTGGGCGTGTTGCTCCTCGGGATGTCTTTTCGGGCATACTGGATGGGACACTTTTCCCATACCACAACGCGACACTCTATTCCCGAACCCATGCCCTAGCCATCGGTTTTTATGAGCAGGACATAGTATCTTCGGATCTTGAATCCTTTCTACGCTTGTTTGCGCGCGGGGCTGTTGGTGTTCTGCCAAGAATCGTTGGTGTTTGGCGCGAGCATTCGGGAAACACGAGTGGCACGATGGCTTTCAGTGATTATCTCGCTAATATCCAGGTGTTCGAATCGGTCATGCACACTGCTGAAGAACCAGATATCGCCGTCAAATCCTCGTTTCTTAAAAGCTGGAGTTCTCGCTATGCGTATTCAAAGGGCAAAGACTATGCATACCGCCTTTTGAAAGATAGTGATTCACCTTCTCTTTGTTTCGGGTACCTAAAACGGCTTTCCAAAGTGTCATCAGTAGCCGCATTGCGTATATTGATTCAGCCCAAGGTCCTTTTCAATCTTTTGGCGAGAGCATTGCCTTCGCAGATTTCGCGATGCTTCAGATGAATTCTGAAGCTTTCTTGCAATATGATAGAATTGCCGACTAACGATGCAATAAAACTCTTTGCCATAGGCATAGTCCATTACGTACTCGTATCTCAAAAAACGTGAGCGAACGAGTGACAATTGGTTGCTTGCGCCCTTGATTTTCGAGATGCCATGTCCCTGTAGCCTTGCTTGAATGCAAATAGTATCTTGAATGATGTGCCATCTTTTTTTGGGTAGAGTGGGTTGTAATAAACAGGCCTATGCCCGAAGTTGTTATATGTTGTGTTAGGTGAATGGCTCAGGTTCTCTGGTAAATGGCTTTTGTACATGAATGTAGGTCGCAATGAGTAGCTTTCGAGCATGTGTTCTTGGTGCTTCCGGGTTTCTGGGAAGTCACCTCGTGCATCATTTGCTCAAGGCTGGATGCCAGGTTCATGCATTCAGTCGCGATTCCAGGCGAAACCCCTTGTTGACTGATGAGTTAATGTCCTCATGTAGCATCTTCACAGGGGATTTTTTCAATACGCAGGATGTTGAACGTGCGCTTGCAGACTGTGATGTCTGTTTTCATCTGGTGTCGACAACGATTCCAAAGACTTCGAACGATGACCCGCTACGTGATGTTCGAGAGAACCTCTCAGGGTCTTTGACTCTTCTCGAATGTGTAAGGCGTACCGGGGTTCGTAAGGTTGTCTATGCCTCGTCGGGTGGGGCGATTTACGGAAAGCATCTGATGCCGAGGATTTCCGAGAATCATCCGACAGACCCCTTGTGCTCATACGGTATCGTCAAGTTGGCAGTCGAAAAGTATCTGGCATTGTATCATGAACTGTATGGTATCGACTATGCTGCTCTCAGGATAAGCAATCCCTTCGGGCCGTTGCAGCGAACGAGCGCAGAGCAGGGGGTCATCGGGGTTTTTCTCGGCAAAATCTTGCGCAACGAACCGCTGCATGTCTGGGGTGATGGTTCTGTAGTGCGCGACTATATCTACGTCGAGGACGTTGCACGAGCACTGGTTCTGGCGGCACGCTTGAATACCGAGCATCATGTCTTTAACATCGGTTCGGGGGCAGGGCTGAGTCTCAATGATATCATCGATATGATGCGCTCCGTGACTGGGCGTGATGTTGTCGTGAAGTACGATCAGAATCGGGTTTTCGATGTCCCGTATTCCGTGCTTGATGTGTCACTTGCTGAAAGAGAGCTTGGGTGGAGGGCACTATTCCCATTTAAAGTTGGAGTCAGCTTAGCATGGGTGTGGTTATGTGAGAATTCGTAGGAAAAGGTATAGCCGCTTTTTGGGTCTCTAGTGCAGTAAGTGTTGGCGCAAAAGCGGCGTCATGAAGTAAATGTTTTCTTTCCTTTGAGTGTGATTATGTTTGTAGCGAAAATGTATGATAGGATTTATTTAGTTATTGCAAAGTTGTTGACTTTTTTTCTTCCACGTAAATATAGGCGTACTTTGAGAGCCATTCTCGAAAGAAATGATCCTCTGACTTTAGCCCTTCGCTTTATCCGAAGGGGTCGATATGACCTGCCCGGCACTTTTCAGACCAGCCGAAACTTGAGATAGGTTTCTCCCTCAACCACGAGGGAACCGATGAAAAAGGGACGATTTTCCGAAGAGCAGATGGTCGGCATTCTGCGAGAAGCTGACCGTAGTCCAGTGGCCCAGGTGGCCAAGAAGCATGGAATCAGCGAGCAGACGATCTACACATGGCGCCAGCGGTTCGCAGGCATGTCCGCCGATGACGTGAAGCGGCTACGCCTGCTGGAACAAGAGAACACGCGGCTGAAGAAGATACTTGCGGAACGGGACCTTGAAATCGAGGTCATGAAGGAAATCGCCACAAAAAAATGGTAGGCGCACCCGTCCGACGCATCCAGGTGGCATACGCTAGGAGTCGCGGGCTTTCACAACGCAGGGCGTGTGCGCTGTTATCCACTTCCCGGTCGTCGCTCCACTACGAGTCACGGCTGGAGGCTCGGGACAAGCCCCTGATGGCGGCGATGTCAGGTCTAGCTGCGGCGTATCCGCGCTTTGGATATCGCCGGATCAACGTGTTCATGGAGCGTCTGGGTCATGTCATGGGGGCCGACAAGGCGTTCCGGCTTTGATGCAAGGCCGGGTTGCAGGTGCCCAGAAAGCGGCCTCGGAAGCGGATTGCGGCGTCCCGTCCGCGACCACAACTGCCGATGGGTGCAAACGAACTGTGGGCGTACGACTTTGTCTACGACGCCTGTGCAAATGGTCAGCCGATAAAATGCCTGACCGTGGTGGACGAATACACGCGCGAATGCCTGGCTATAGACGTTGCCGGGAGCATCAGGTCGGGCCGGGTGATTGAGGTGCTGTCCCGCCTGATTAGTGAACGTGGAGCCCCTCTGAGCCTACGTTCTGACAACGGACCGGAGTTCGTGTCGAAGGCACTGCTCAGATGGGCGGCTCGGGAGTCTCTGAATCTGGCTCTGATTGAGCCTGGCAAGCCCTGGCAGAACGGTTTGAACGAGAGTTTTAATGGCAAATTTCGCGACGAATGTCTGTCAATGGAATGGTTCCGGTGTCGGGACGAGGCACGCGTAGTGATCGAGGAATGGAGGCGGCACTACAACTCCGTTCGCCCACATTCAAGCCTAAACAACATAACGCCTGAACACTTTTGTCGGCAGTATGGAAAAAAACTGAACCGTGGGGAAACCATCAAGAATTGAGTGGTCCGAAGTTTCCCGGCAGGTCATCTTAAGAGCGAAGAACAAAGGTATGCGAGTGCCCGCAAGGTGCTTGCCCTGTTGTGGACTTACTTTAAGCCGACATCGGTCGTGGATTTTGGTTGTGGGCTTGGCCATTGGCTAGAAGTCTGTGCCAGCAATGGTGTTCAGGAATATCACGGTTATGATGGACATCATGTGGATGTTAAGAACCTGAAAATTCCTGAGCTTTGTTTCACTCAATGTAATCTTGAAGAATATATTGAACCTTTTACTAAGTATGATTTGGCGATGAGTATTGAAGTTGGAGAGCATTTAGCTGCGTCTTCAGCGGATAATTTCGTAAGGTCAATAGTATGCTCAGCTGATGTCGTCTTGTTTTCGGCTGCTGCTCCGTTGCAAGGAGGGACTAGCCATGTAAATGAACAGCCCCCGAGTTGTTGGGCCGACCTTTTTTTGTCATTTGGGTATGTTTGTTTTGATATTTTTAGAAAGCCGCTGTGGAATGATCCTTCTGTTAACTGTGTTCATGCTCAGAATATTTTGTTGTATGCGCGTAACGACAAAAAATTCATTTTTGAGAATCAAGGTCTGAGTTCTGTAGTGAGTCCGGATTTGATATACCATCCTGCCCTATACATTAGTCGAATGAATGAATTTGGTTGTGGTGAACATGGTTCCAAGTTGGTGCGGTCGCTTAAAAAAAGGTGGAAGTATGTACGGCACACCTTTTTTGCCAATTAGAAAGTTTTACGTGGTTTTGTCCTTAGTCGTGTAAACTTTATGAATTGGGGGAGTTTTGAAAATCGTTAGTCCAGAATTGCAAGAGATGCTCGAGCAAAAAAAGCCAGTGGCAATTGAATTCGGAAGTGGGGATAGACCTCGTGATGGTTTTTTCCACATTGACCTCGTTGAAATGGATAGAGTTGATGTCGTTGCGGATCTTAATGATCCTTTATCATGTTTTCCTGATGATTCTGTGATTGAGATTTACGCTCATCATGTGTTAGAGCATGTCCGTAATTTTATACAGTTGATGCAAGAAGTTCATAGAGTATGTATGCGTGATTCAACAGTTACTATTGTTGTGCCTCATTACTCTAACCAATTGGCTTATTCAGACCCAACACATGTACGCTTTTTTGGCTTGTACACAATGTGTTATTTCGTGGAACGTGTTTTTCAGCCGTTTAAAAGAAAAGTTCCTGATTTTTATATAAAAGAAAAGTTTTTGCTTTGTGAAGTTGTGTATGATTTTGAACCTAAGAATACTTTTTTGGGAAGATTATTTACGCGCAGAGTGCAACTTTTTATTAATGCAAACCCAAAGCGGCAAGAATTCTACGAGAGATATCTCTGCCGGTTTTTTCCTGTAGCGAGTGTTCGTTATGTGCTTTCGCCTGTTAAATGATTTGAGTATATGTAGGGGATATGATTCGGTAAGGCCTATGAAAGTAGCATACGTTATCGGTGGTCTTCCATTCGGCGGTGTTGAAAGCTGGTTGCTAGATCTTGCGCGGCATGTTTCTAAAACTTCCGATTTCGAGTGCCGTGTCTTCAATGTCTCTGGAACAGGCGTCAAGATGCCTGAATATATCTCTTCCGGTGTCGATGTCGTGTGTGCTGGGAATAGCCTTGACAGCATTGCAACGCATCGAATCGACACTGTCTTGCGTCTGCGTTCTCAGCTTGTTGAATACGCCCCAGATATCATTCATACACTCCATTTTTCTGGAGACTACTGCGGTCGGCTTGCCTCGATTGGTCTCGGTGTTCCTGTTGTCACGCATTTGCGAAACATAAAGTGTGAACGTAAGTTGAGGCGTCGTTTAGCAAATAAATTGCTGTCGTTCTTTACAGACATGTACCTGTCCGTTTCCAGGGCCGTAGCAGACATGGTCGCCGACGATCACAACATTGCCAAGCGTCCATCCCGTGTCATCTACAACGCTGTTGATCCCCAGAAGCTAGCCGTGGAACCCCATGACCTGACTGCGATGTATGGCGTGTCAGGTCGTATTGTAGTTGGTGTAGGGCGCTATGTGGGGCAGAAGAACTTTGACTTGCTTCTAAGGGCACTCAGGCTAGTTCTTGACGAGGGGCATGATATTTCGGTTGTCCTAGTGGGAGAGGGTGGCGAACGGCCTCACCTTGAGAGGCTGATTCGCGAGCTGTCCCTTGAGGGACATGCGGTGCTTACCGGATACAGGCAAGACGTACCGCGTTTTTTGCGCGCGTCATATGCACTTGCGATGCCTTCTGATTTTGAAGGCCTTCCCATCACGCATCTTGAAGCCATGTTCTGTGGCCTCCCGGCAATCGTATCACGGCATGTTCCATCTCTGGAGATAGCTCGCGAGGCGTCCCTTGTTTGCAAGCGTTCGCCAGAGAGCATTGCACAGTGCATCATCCGACTACTTGAAGACGAAAAGTTGCACTCAACCCTCTCTAATACAGGTTCGCGTATCGCTTCAGAGCATACGATGGATCTCTATATCAAGACTCTCAAGGGCATCTACGATGAACTCGCGAGCAGGGGGAAGGAGATATAGAGGTGTGGTATTCTGGGAATCGTTAACCGCTCTGGGCGTGTGTAGCCCTCCCCTAGAATAGGTCCATTGAAAAATAGAGATTTCTGATCAAGATTGCCTCATGGAGTGCAAAATGAAGAAATCTCGATTTTCTGAAAGCCAAATCATCAGGATTTTGAAAGAAGCCGATGGCGGTCGCAAGGTCGTTGATATCTGCCGTGAAAACGGCGTGAGCCAAGCCACCTACTACCAGTGGAAGGCCAAGTTCGGCGGCATGGAAGCTTCGGATATCCGCAGGCTCAAGGAACTTGAAGAAGAGAACAGCAAGCTCAAGCGCATGTTCGCCAATCTCAGCCTCGAGAACGAGGCCTTGAAGGACGTCATTGCAAAAAAGCTTTGAGGCCAGCCGAGAAGCGCGATTTGGCGGATTTCATACACAGCGAGCATGGTCTCAGTGAGCGGCGGTCATGCGCTGCGCTGGGGCTTAGCCGGACAGTGTACCGGTATGAGCTCAAACCGAGAGATGATTCGCTGATCATTGAAGCGCTCCTGGGGCTGGCCGACAGGTATCCTCGTTACGGTTTCGGTAAGCTGTTCGCGGTATTGCGCCGACACGGTTTTCGCTGGAACCATAAACGCGTCTACCGGGTATATTGTCTTTTAAAGATGAACCTTCGGCGCAAAGGCAAGAAGCGCCTGCCCTCGCGAAACCCGCAACCACTGGCGGTTCCGCCATGCGCAAATGTCTGCTGGTCCATTGACTTCATGCATGACGCATTGGCTAGTGGTCAAAGGTTTAGGACGTTCAATGTGTTGGACGACTTCAGCCGTGAGTGTTTGGCTATCGAAGTTGATACGAATTTGCCAGCGGCACGAGTCTTGCGAGTTTTGGACCGAATAGTGGCTTGGCGCGGGCTGCCTGCCAAATTGAGAATGGATAACGGGCCGGAGCTGATTTCGGTGCTGCTGGCCGACTGGGCCGAGAAGAACGGCGTGGCATTGGAGTTCATCCAGCCAGGCAAGCCCACACAGAATTCGTACATTGAGCGGTTCAACAAGACCTATCGGGAAGAGGTTCTGGACTTCTATCTGTTCAAATCCCTTACAGAAGTGAAGGAAATTACGGAGAACTGGCTGCGGCAGTACAACGAGGAACGACCCCATGAGTCTCTTGGCGATTTGACCCCGGCAGAGTTCCTCCTGAAAAATTCACCCAAGGAAGTCTCTACTTTTGGATGGCACTAACTTGGGGAGGTTTACAATGTCGGGTCAGCATCCCGTTGCGGCTCCAGACACCCCGCACGCCCCCGGAACTGACCTGAACACCTTGCAAAACCAACTGTTGGGCCACGCGGACGGGGCCATGCGTCGGAAATTCAAGGCTGTACGCCAAAATCCTATCCTCTGTCGCCTCGTCCACCCGGTTCGGGTGTGGTTCTCGTGGCCCCGGCAGGCGGTCCACAAGCCCTTCTGCGCCAAACGTCTGGTAATTACGGCGGATTTCATAGAACTGCTGCCGCGAATACCCCATGATGCGGCACGCCTTGCTCACGTTGTCGAGTTCGCTTGCAAGCTCTAGCAGGCTCAACTTCCTTCGTGCTACCTTCTTGCCTGTGGTCATGTCGGATTCCTTGCTGGTGGTTGATGAAGCTTCGCAACCTCATCGCTACCCCAGTCGGGAACGGCATGACCACTTCCTTTTGAAGGGCCTACTGTCAGGTAATAACTAGCTCAGCACACATATGGCAAAATTTCGGCGGCGACATGTCCAACATGCCGCCGCCGATTCTTTTTCAGCCAGTGCCTGCTGCTTTAGGCGATGGCCCTGCTTTCTAAAGCCCCTTCTCCTGCATGAGCATGATCAGGTCGGCGAGGCGGCACGAGTAGCCCCATTCGTTGTCGTACCACGCAACGACCTTGGCGAGGCGTCCGTCCTGCACCGTCGTGTATTCGGCTTCGACGATTGACGAGTGCGGGTCGCCCTTGAAGTCCGACGACACGAGTGGCTTCTCGCTGAAGGCGAGAATACCGCTAAGTCTGCCCTGCGCGGCTTCCTTGAGGTCGGCGCGCAGTCCTTCGGTCGTGGCGTCTCTTTCGAGAATGGCTGTGAAGTCCACTACCGAGACTGTGGGGATGGGCACGCGCAGCGAGTAGCCTGTGAACTTGCCCTTGAGTTCAGGGATGACCTTGGCAACGGCCTGTGCTGCGCCCGTCGATGTCGGGATGATGTTCAGTCCTGCCGCGCGTGCGCGTCGCAGGTCCTTGTGGGGAAGGTCGAGGATGCGCTGGTCGTTGGTGTAGGCATGGACAGTGGTCATGGCACCGGTGGCGATGCCGTACTTCTCTTGGATGATGAGGGCCACGGGCGCGAGGCAGTTGGTGGTGCACGAGGCGTTGGACACCACATGGTGCTTCTGCGGGTCATAGGCGTGGTGGTTGACGCCCATGACGATGGTGATGTCCTCCTCCTTGGCGGGGGCGGAGATGATGACCTTCTTCGCCCCGTTCTCGATATGGACATGCGCCTGTTTCGCCGACCGGAAGATGCCCGTCGATTCGATGACCACGTCAACGCCGACATCACCCCAAATCAACTGCGCCGGGTCTCGCTGTGCGAAGCAGGTGACCTGCCAGTCGCCCACGCGCGCCATATTGCCGTCCACCTCCGGGGTGAAGGGGGCGCGTCCGTAGTTGGTGTCGTACTCAAGCAGGTGGAAGTTCGTGGCGGCGTCGAACAGGTCGTTGATGGCCACCACCTCGGCCTTGTCGCCATAGCGTTCGTGAATGGCGCGAAAGACCTGACGGCCTATGCGTCCGAAACCGTTGATGCCAATTCGTGTCTTGCGCATGGTGCTCCTCCGCCGGGCATCATTCTTCGAAGATGCGGACGTTGTACTTGCTGACGATTTCGTAGTCGGCGCGCAGCGCCTCGTGCAGCCGGGCGTTCTCGATGGCGATGGCCGAAATGCTTGCCACGGCCTTCATGAAGTCTTCTTCCTCATTGGTGAAATCGCGCTCGGTGGCGGAGTAGACGCGGAGGATGCCGATGGCCTTGCCCCCCACGATGAGCGGTGTGGAAAGCACAGAGGTCAGCCCTTCGGACTTGGCCGCCGAGGGGTACTGGAACCTGCCGTCGCTGCATGCATCGCGCAGGTGTATGGTCTTGCCTGCCAGCACTTCACCGTCCATGCCGCTTTTGGCGACCTCGACGGGGCCCTTGCGCATGTACCCGTCGGAAAGACCGTAGGCTGCGCTTGCCAGCAGCACCTTGCGTGTACGGTCGAGAAGCCGGATGGTGCTCGCCTTGCAGTTCAGTGCCGTTGCCGTCTGTTCCGTGATCTTGTCGAGAACGGTTCCGGTGTCGAGGCTTGAGTTGATAACCGTAGCCACACCCCAAAGGGCGCGGAAGAAATCCTGCGATGCCATGCTTCACCTCCATTGGTGCTATGCGACTCGATACATAACCACACATTTCGGCAACAGGGTCAAGTGTACGCTTCGGGGCGGAATGGTGACGACGCGCCTCGTCTGTGGTCTGACGCCGTATGGCAAAAGGGCCGGACATCACGGGGATGTCCGGCCCTTCGTGTAAGGCAGGGCTGATGATGGCGGTCTGGCGCGCTAGCGTGCGCTGCCGTCCCTAGCGAGCGTTGTCGTCGGTGGAGGACGTGCCCGTGTTCTTGGTGGAAGCGCCTGATGCGCTGCCTCCCGATGCGCTGCCTCCTGCAGCGTCATCACTGTCGCGGGCAGGGGTGCCCGGAATCCATCCGGTGGGGATGTGGGTCGCCCCTTCATCCCCCCCTTCACTGCGGGTCTTGATGACCGACACGACCATCGAACCGCCTATGATGAGCGCCGTCACAAGAAGCGCCACATCGGTGGGGATGATCTTGGCGGCGAACCATGCGTTGATGATCATCTTGGCACCGATGAACACCAGCACCAGCGAGAGACCGTACTTGAGGTAGCGGAAGCGATGGATGATGCCCGCCAGCGCGAAGTACAGGGCTCGCAGCCCCAGAATGGCGAAGACGTTGGAGGTGTACACGATGAACGGGTCGCGCGAGACCGCGAAGATGGCGGGGATGGAGTCGAGCGCGAACACGAGGTCGGTGAACTCGATGATGGTGAGCACCATGAGCAGGGGGGTGGCGTAGAGTTTGCCCGCACGCCTGACCATGAAGTGGTTGCCGTCATAGCCCTCGGTCATGGGGAACAGGCGGCGGAAGGTGCGGGTGACCACGTTGCCTGCCATGTCCGGTTCGCTGTCGGCAGCGAGCAGCATCTTGACGCCCGTGACGGCAAGGAAGGCGCCAAAGACGTAGATGACCCAGTGGAAGGCTTCCAGTATGGCGGCGCCAGCCACGATGAGTCCGGCACGCATGACCAGCGCGCCGAGAATGCCCCAGAACAGCACCCGGTATTGCAGGTGGCGTGGTACCGAGAAGTGCGTGAACACCAGCACGAACACGAAGATGTTGTCGACGCTGAGGCTCTTTTCGATGAGATAGCCAGTGAGGAACTCAAGCCCCTTCTGCTCTCCCATGAACATGAAGATGCCGCCGCCGAAGAGCATGGCGAGCACGAAATAGGCAAGACTCATCCACAGGGCTTCCGCGACGGACATGTCGCGGTCCTTGCGGTGCAGGACGCCGAGGTCGAACGCGAGGAGCAGCAGGACAAACAGGTTGAACCCGCCCCACATGACGAAGTCGGACATGAAATCTCCACAGGAAGTGTTTGGGGTGTCGTACGGGGAACCCGCACGGCGGACATCCCGGTCGGGACGCCATTACGGGAATCTAATCCTCTCGCCGCCGGGATGCAAGGGGACAGGCGTGTCAGCCTGCGAGAGAGTCTTCATCGGCGGCGAGGCGTCTCGCCACGGTGGCGGGGTCGTCCCGTTCGAGGACGATGTGGCGGACGGCTTCGCGGGGTTGTTGCGCCTGATGATGGGCATACGCCTTGTCATAGTATCGCAACAGGATGCGCACGGCAGTGGTATGGTCGCCGGCACGCAGGGCGTCGGCGCATCGCCGCCATGCATCGTCGCCAAGGCGCTTGCGGATGCGCTCAAGCCCGTGAAGCATGGCCTCGGTTTCGCCCGTGGCTGCGTATTCGGCCACGAGGCGGGCGACGCGGGCTTCCAGCGGCAACTCGACAGTGACAAGCCTGCCATGTTCGATGTGGGTGAAGAAGGCGTCGCACATGGCTACGGTGCCGATGCGGCTGCTTTCGTCCTCCATCCATATGGGGCGACCATGGTCGAGGCGCGACCATACTTCGTACAGGGCCGCTTCGAATTGTTCGTTGGTGGGTTGCTTGCCAAGGCCGATGCTGCCGAAGGCAGACCCGCGATGGTTCGCAAGCCCTTCGAGGTCGACGACCTGACAGCCGAGGTCGGCCATGGCATGCAGGATGTCGGTCTTGCCCGTGCCGGTCATGCCGCCCAGCACGATGACCCGCGCAGGGCGCGCCAGCTGGGCGCGTACGTGGGCGCGGTAGGCCTTGTAGCCACCTTCGAGCAGGTGCACGGTGTAGCCCGCGCTTTCAAGAAGCCATGCGAGGCTGCCGCTACGCATCCCGCCGCGCCAGCAGTGGACCAGTACCTCGTGGCGGTTCTCGCACAGGTGTTGCGCCCGTGCCAGCATGGCGGAAAGGTGCGGCCCCACCAGTTGCAGGGCGAGATGCACTGCAGCCTCGCGCCCGCTGCGCGCGTAGAGCGTGCCCACGGCCTCGCGCTGCGCGTCATCGAGGACGGGCAGGTTGAGTGCGCCGGGTATGGCGCCCCGCGCGTGTTCAGAGGGGGAGCGGGCATCAAGCACGGGTAGACCCGTGTCGCGCAGGGCAAGGAAGGTGGAGGCGTCTATGATATGCGGCATGTGGTTTCCGGTGGTTGGCGTCGCGCGTGTTGTGCGATGGAATGTGAGGTTTGTCCAGCGTGCGGACGTGTGGGCAGTAGGCAAGGCGCAGGGTGACATGCTACTCGCCTCGACGTGGGCATGTCATGGCGTTCACTGCCGGTGCGTCCGGAAAACGTGACATGTGAACGATGGCAGCGGCTTCGGGGATACGACCAGCGCGGTGCGACCTTGGGATGGGTGCCCGGGGCTGATGTCGCATGGCACGTGTGCCAGTTTGCGGGAATCCGGAGGAATGGATGAAGCTCAAGCTCGAACTGGTGTTCAAGGACAGGGTTGGCATCGTCTCGGATGTCTCGTCACTGCTGGCCGGAGAAGGGTATTCCATCGTCTGCATGGAGGTCGAACGTCGGCATGACCGGTCGCACGTCCATATCGAGGCCGATGGTGCGGGAGAGGGGGCCTTCGCCGCACTGCGGCAGCGGTTCGAGTCCATGCGGGGGCTGCTCGAATGCCGCGAGGTACAGACCTTGCCTGCAGAAGAGCGCGAGAACCGCATCAAGGTGGTGCTGGACACCATCGGGGATGGCGTCATGTCCATCGACGGTGGCGGGCGCATCACCTCCATCAACAAAGTCGCCCGCGAGGCCTACGGTTGCGCCGGAGAGGACGTGACGGAGCGCAGTCTCACCTCGCTGCGCCTGCCCGACCACGGGCTTCTCGACTGCCTGCACGGGCGGGAATTGCACGATGCCCGGCGTGAACTCGCAACCCCGCTCGGAAGGTTGCAGTTCTTCGTCACGCGAACCCCCATACGCGATGGTGTGG
Organism: Nitratidesulfovibrio vulgaris str. Hildenborough; assembly: GCF_000195755.1. Classification (NCBI taxonomy): domain Bacteria; kingdom Pseudomonadati; phylum Thermodesulfobacteriota; class Desulfovibrionia; order Desulfovibrionales; family Desulfovibrionaceae; genus Nitratidesulfovibrio; species Nitratidesulfovibrio vulgaris. The sequence goes on from NC_002937.3 coordinate 634,944, forward strand.
GGCGCATCATCGGCGCGGTGGAGATTGCCCGCGACATGCGCGAGATACGTAAACTCGCCCGTACCCTCGTCGATGCCGACCATGTGGGTTTCGACGACATCGTGGGCCACCACCCGGCCATCGAAGCCGCCATCGCCTTCGCACGCCGGGTCGCAGCCACGGATGCCGTCATCGCCATCAGGGGCGAGTCGGGAACCGGCAAGGAGCTTTTCGCCCGTGCCATGCACGCCGAAAGCGGACGCAAGGGACCCTTCGTGCCCATCAACTGCGCGGCACTGCCTGAACAGCTTCTGGAGAGCGAGTTGTTCGGGTACGAGCGCGGGGCCTTCACGGGCGGCAGGCGTGAGGGCAAGCCGGGGCTTTTCGAATCGGCGCGTGGCGGCACTGTCTTCCTCGACGAAATCGGCGACATGCCCCTTGCCTCGCAAGCCAAGATTCTGCGCGTGATGCAGGAACAGAGGGTGCGCCGCATCGGCGGAGAGGCCGAAGTGCCTGTGGATGCGCGCATCATCACGGCGACGAACAGACCCCTTGAGCGCATGGTCGAGGATGGACGTTTCCGGCAAGACCTCTACTATCGCATCAACGTACTGCCCATGCACATACCGCCCCTGCGCGAACGACGCGGGGATATCCCGTTGCTGGCGAATCACTTCCTGCAGCAACTCGCGTCGCGCATCGGCGGGGCTGCCCCGGCGTTCACCGACGGGGCGCTGGCCCGGTTGCGGTCGCATGAATGGCCGGGAAACGTGCGCGAACTCAAGAACGTGGTGGAACGTGCCGCTATCCTTGCCGGTGGTGCCGTGGTGGACGACCAGTTCATCCTGTTCAGTCATGAGTTGGGCAAGGGCGTGTTCAACGCGGCGCGCACAGCCTCTGCTGCGGGGCAGGGCGATACTCTGAAGGAGCAGGTTGCCAATTTTGAAAAGAAAATCGTCGAAGATGTGGTCCGCCGCGCACCTTCCATTCGAAAGGCAGCGAAAATACTAGGAATATCGCACACGGCGCTTCTCGATAAGATGCGGCGTCACGGCGTCATTCTGGAAGAATGACAGACCGCGTGGTTGGTTTACATTCCAATAATAGTATAAATGATTTCATGTTGTTCTTATTGTATCGTCTCGGGTTGGCATGTTTTAGGACCACGGTGTCGTCTTTCTTGATGCACGCGGCGGCAGAGTGCCTTTTGTCGCCGCAACTCTTTGTTTTACCAAACAATCGCTAACATCCTGTTCTGTGTTGCACTTTTTGTAAAATTCAGGCCTCCGTCCCGCGCCGGTCGGCTGGCGGGCATCACGTGCGTAGCGTTGGCAAGGCCTTTGCTATCGTGGTGATGATGGCAGATGGTCTGTCATGGGCAACACTACGAGGCAGGGCACCCGTTCCGCGCAACGGGGCGCCGCAATCGGTCAATGTCACGGAGGCACAGCATGGTCGTCGGTATCCTCAAGGAAATCAAAGCGGAAGAGAATCGTGTCGCCATGACCCCGGCCGGGGTTGAGGTGCTTTGCCACCACGGGCACACCGTACTGGTCGAGGCCGGTGCGGGGGCAGGCAGCGGCTTCATGGACGAGGCCTATGTGGCTGCGGGGGCGACCCTGATTGCCACCCCGGCAGAGATTTATGGGCGTGCCGACATGGTGATGCACGTCAAGGAACCGCAGCCGTCGGAGTATCCGCTCATCCGCAAGGGGCAGGTGGTCTTCACCTACCTGCATCTTGCGGCCGACGAGGAACTCACCCGGGCACTCATGGACACCGGCGCCGTGTGCATCGCGTACGAGACCATCCAGAAGGCCGACGGCACCCTGCCGTTGCTGACTCCCATGAGCGAGGTCGCCGGGCGCATGGCCATCCAGCAGGGGGCCAAGTACCTTGAGATGGCACAAGGCGGGCACGGCGTGCTGTTGGGCGGCGTGCCCGGTGTCGACCCCGGCACGGTGGTCGTCATCGGCGGCGGCGTGGTCGGCACCAATGCCGCCAAGATGGCCTGCGGTCTCGGGGCCAAGGTCTACATTCTCGACATGAATCTCGACAGGTTGCGCTATCTGAGTGACATCATGCCCGCCAACTGCTTCCCGCTCATGTCGTCCCCTTCGTTGTTGCGGAAACTCGTCCGTGAGGCGGATGTGGTGGTGGGTGCCGTGCTCATCACCGGGGCGAAGGCCCCGCGCCTCGTCACCCGCGACATGCTCAAGACCATGAAGCGCGGTGCCGTACTCGTGGACGTGGCCATCGACCAGGGCGGCTGCTTCGAGACGTCGCACCCCACGACGCACGGTTCGCCCATATTCGTCGTGGACGGCGTCGTGCACTACTGCGTGGCGAACATGCCGGGGGCCGTGGCCAAGACCTCCACCCTTGCGCTGACCAACGCCACGCTGCCGTATGCCGTGGCCCTCGCCGACAAGGGGTGGCGGCGCGCCATGTCCGAAAGTCACGAGATGGCACTGGGAGCCAACGTCGTCGACGGCAAGATTACCTACGCGGGCGTGGCCGAAGCGTTCGGGCTGCCTCTCGTGTCTGTGGAGTCGCTGTTCTAGTCTCCATCCACTCTGGGGTGAGGGGGGCGAGGGCCGTGCATGTTGCCGGCTGTGTGCAGGAGGCGCACCGGGGTGATGCCCCTGCGCGCCGAAGGTGACGTCGTTGCGAGGACAGCAGGCACGTGCGGGCGGGGTGTCTGCGGGCTACGGTGTGTCGTGCCGTCCTCATCCCATGATGCCGACGGGGTCGACCGGGCTGCCTTGCCTGTATGATGTCTTTGCCCCGTAGCGATATGTCGCACCCCGTCCCGTCTTTGGCGGGGCGGGGTGTTCCTTGTGCGGGGGCGAACTCTAACGGGCGCTACGTTGTCATTCCGCAGATGAGAGCTTATTCTCTTCAGGAAAAAGCAGCTGAAGAACACGGGCGGTAGCCGTCGCGCAGTGCGCGTCGCAGACGGAGGCGGTCATGGAAGAACGGCGTGAGCATCAGCGTCTGTACCTCAGGCATTACGGTACGGACTACAGCTATCAGGTCATGGTGGGGGGCAGGGAGACGGCCGCCCGCCTGCTGGACATCAGCCTCGGCGGGGCACGCTTCTCCATGAGGGAGCCGTTGCAGTACGCGGAACCGGGAGATGCGGGCAGCGTGGTAGGGCCTTCCCGTGCGCCGGAGTATGCCGGGTACTTCCGTGAGGTGGGCTATACCGTCGCATGGTGTGAGGGCGAACAGTTCGGGGTCGTGTTCGACACCCCTCTGCAGCGTGACTACACCGACCTCTGCTTCGACTTCGCTCCGCGTCTCTGAGTGCTTCCTGCCTCGCTCCTGTTCCGCCTCCAGACCTTCTCTCCTCTCGTGTTCGCCCTGATGGTTCGAATGCGCCCGTGTGCACCCGTGTCATGACGGGGCTGTCTGCGTGGTATCCGTGTCCTGAACGATCGAGGGCCCGTCCCTTCCGCATGGCACCCATGCAAGATGGCGGACTGTTTACGCGTCTTGCGCGCTAACTGCTTGTCCTCACCGGGCCTGACAGGCTATGTGTGGATGTAGAAAGCCTGTCTTGCGTCGTCGCCGGGTGTACGGTGCGCCAACGGGGCGGTCGAAGTCGGGTCCGGATATGTCCGGGGCCGTCTTCGAGACGACCCGACCTTGCCCGGCATGGCCCCGCATACGGGTATGGACCGAGTCTTCCCGGAATGTTGCAGGCCTATGCTGGCAGGCATGACCCAAGGAGCCCTCATGACCAAGGTTTTCCATTCTCCGTTCGTATGGCTGTGTGCGGTGATATGCACGCTTGTTGTGGGAACGTCCTCTGCCCGTGCGGCAGATGACGATGGCGAGGTCGAATGCGTGACGACCGAGTGGAAGCTTCTCGGGTCGAACCACAAGGTGTGCGTGTTCGCCTTTCGCGACCCCGACATCCCCGGCGTTGCCTGTTACATCAGTCAGGCGAAGACCGGTGGCATAGGCGGTTCGCTTGGCCTTGCCGAAGACCCTTCCAACTTCGCCATCTCGTGCAGTCAGGTCGGCCCCATCGATATCCCGGCGAAATTGCCTCGCAAGGCCAACGTCTTCAAGGAGTCCACCTCGGTCTTCTTCAAGGCGACACGTGTCGTCCGCATCTGGGATTCGGCACGCAACACGCTGGTCTATCTTGCCGTGAGCAAGCGTCTCATCGAGGGGTCTCCGTACAACGCCGTCTCAACCGTACCCGTGCGTCGCTGATGTGTGAGGTGCGATGCAGCAAGGCGGGTATCGTTCTTTTCGTGGCAACTGTGCAGCAATGGAGGTCGTAATGCGGAGAGGTCGGTTGCGGGCGGTAGCCCCCGGTTTTGCCATCCTCATGATGCTGGCATGGGCTGCCAGTGCCGTGGCAGGGAAGATAGGTGCCTATTCGGCTGACATGGTTAGCCTTGACGCTGCGGGCAAGGTCGAAGCGTCGACCCGGATATACGTCGACGCGGGGCGGATGCGTCTTGAACTGCCGCCGCAGGAGGGAATGCAGGGCATGACCATCATCGTGCGGCCGGACCTCAAACTGCAGTGGATGGTCGATGTGGAAAGCCGCACCTGCCTTGAACACTCCCTCGACGACGCCCAACTGCGTGCCATCGCCCCCGCCATGGCGGCGGCGACCCCCGACAGCCGCGAGGAACGTCTCGGTACGGAGACCGTTCAGGGGTACAAGGCCGAAAAGAAGCGGGTGACCACGACGCAGAAGGTGATGGGGCAGGTGGTGCGCAACGTCAGCCTCGTGTGGCAGGCGGAAGAGTTCGATATCCCGTTGCGCGAGCGCGACGAGGAGGGCTTCACGGAAGAGCTTCGCAACATCAAGGTCGGGGCGCAGCCTGCATCGTTGTTCGAGGTGCCTTCGGGCTACCGGGTGGTCAAGGGCAAGGTCGGGCAGATGCCGCCCGGCATGATGCCGCAAGGCATGTCGCCGGAAGGGATGTCTCCGGGAGCCATGCAACTGCCGGAAGGGATGACACTGCCTGAGGGCATGATGCCGCCGGGGATGCGGCCCGGGATGCCTTCTGGCGGAAAGACCCAGTAGGGCGGGTTCGGCAAGAGGCGAACCTGCGCGGTCGACCGATTGTACGCCCCCCGGAAGGGGGGCTTTTCGTCTGTCGGGAGAGTGGCTGCGCCCTGGACGGTGTGTCGCGCCTGTCGCCCGCGATGCATGAACCTGATGCGGGAAGGACGCGTCCTGTGCCCTCCCGCCTGAAGGGAGGGAAGGCTGAATGCGGCGGTGGCCGCGTGTTGGCGGCGGCGTAGATGACGGGCGGCTGCCCGGACACGCTGTCATGTCCGGGTATGGCGGCCTGTGCACCACCGCAGCCGTGCGGCCTGAAACGAAGCTAGCGCGATTCCATGATGAACATGCGCGGTTTTTTCGTTTCGGGGTCGCGCACCGTCAGTTCGATGGTGCGCACATTGCGTCGCACTTCGAGCACCGTTGCCTGAAAGGTGTTGTCGGCGTCGTAGTCGTAAATCTCTACGGCGTCCCCGACGACGGGCATCCTGTCCGTGTTCACCTCCACAAGGCCGGTGGTCTCGGCATCGAAACCGTCCCACGCCATGGCGGCAACGGGCAGGCTCAGCATCAGGGCGCAGAAGAGGGCGATGATGGTATGTTTCATGGGCCTCTCGTAGCAGAGGCCCTTTTCGGTTGCAACCGTGAGCAGGGGCGGGGCTTTCGGGGGGCGTCACCCTTGCCTGCGCCAGCTGCGCGCGTTGCCCTTCGGCGTCCAGCGTGCCGGGGTGCCCGTTGATGTGCCGTGCAGTGGCTGTTCTCGGGGGGGCTGGTCGTCCGCAGGTCAATGTCCCCGGTCGGTGGTGCAGCGGCGAACAGCCCTGTTCTTGCCCGGTCATTGGAAAAGATGCAGCAGGTGACCGTAGCCTTGCTGTTCGAGGTCCTCCACCGGGACGAAACGCAATGCCGCCGAGTTGATGCAGTAGCGCAACCCCGTAGGCTGGGGCCCGTCCGGGAAGACATGCCCCAGATGGCTGTCACCATTCCTGCTGCGTACCTCCGTGCGCGTGGTGAAGAGCTTGCGGTCGACACGTTCGACGATGCCCTGCGGGTCTACGGGTCTGGTGAAACTTGGCCAACCAGTGCCTGAATCGTACTTGTCACGCGAACTGAAGAGCGGTTCACCGGACACGATGTCGACATACAGCCCCTCGCGCTTCTCATCCCAGTACTCGTTCCGGAAGGGCGGTTCGGTACCTTCCTCCTGCGTGACATCGTATTGCAACGGCGTGAGCCGTTTTTTGAGTTCTTCTCTGCTGGGCTTCATGGGGGACGCCTCCTGCGTGTGACTTGTGGTTACGGCAGGGCCGTGCCCGACCGGGAACATGGAAACGGCCAGTGCCACGAATCCGGCGACCAGACCGTAAAGCCATAGCCTTGTCATGCGTCGTGGTGCCATGTCCGTCTCCTTTCCTGTTATGGTGCCGTGGTGCCTCTTCGGAGGTAACCCCGGAATGCCGACAGTCAATGCCCCCTTGCGTGAGGCGAAGAACGTGTTCATGGTATCGGGAACGGCTATTCTGCCGTAATCTTGTGCAAGACCGAGAGCAGGTGGCCCCGCATTGAGGGTGGCGCCGTGCGCGGTTAGGGTCGCAACAGGCGTGGTCATTTCGCCGAATCTCAAGGAGACCGCATGTCATATGATGTCGATGATGCGCTGAAGCGTCTTGAGCGCAAGCTCAAGGCCCTGCGCGCCAAGAACTACATTCCCGATTCGCTGCTGGAGATCGTGGCACGCACCGCAGCCATGCAGGCCGATGCGAGGGCCCGTGTCAGTGTGGCCCTGCCTGAAGGGCTGGCCACTCCCGATGCCCATGTCCAGGGTGCCCCCTTGCTTGCGCGTGATGCCTTTCCCTACGACAGGGCCGTGACCGCGCAACTCTTCGGGCGTCTTCTCGCCATGCTGCATGCCGCGGGCGGAAGTCTCGGCATGTCGGCAGACGCATTCAAGGCAAGGCTTGAGGCTGGCGAAGTGACGCTCGAGGCCCTGTGTGACGCCATGTTGCGTGATGACGAGGCGTTCTTCGAGGCATGGGCAGGGAAGATGCCCGAGGCACCCAGCCTCGTGCGATTTCTCGCGCTCGGCAGCCTCGTGCCGTCGCTTGAGGCTGTCGCCTCGCTGCTGGCACTGAACCATGACCCCGAAAGCGTATGGCAGCATGGGCACTGTCCGCTGTGCGGCAGCGCGCCTCTCATCTCCCGCATCGCGGGCAAGGAGGGAGCACGGTACAGCACCTGCTCGTTCTGTCGCCACGAATACCGTACTGCGCGACTCCAGTGTCCCTTCTGCCTCGAAACCGCGGCGGAGAAGCTCGAGTATTTCACAGCCGACGGTGAACCGGGCTATCAGGTGCATGTGTGCCGTTCTTGCGACAGCTACATCAAGCTGGCCGACTTCAGGGAATACGACCGCGAGTCCATCCCGGTGCTGGACGACCTTGAATCGCTGGCGCTGGACATCCTCGCACGACAGCAGGGGTTTTCGCGTCCGACGGCCTCGGCGTGGGGGTTCTAGCATGGAAGCCCCGCCCGTACCGCGTCCCGTCGAGGTGCGCCAGTGGCGCGACGGAGAGTGGCGTCCGCTTGCCGATGTGGTGAGTCACGAGGTTCCGGTCTCCGTGGTTTGGGAGGGCGGTTCATGCAGACTGTGGGCGTGGCCGCAGGATATCGGCGACCTCGCCCTCGGGCATGTGCTGCTCGACAGGCTGCACGACGGGCCACCCGACGGGCCGTCTCCGGCAGGCATCCGGCGCGGTGACGCGCGGTGCACGGATGGCGTGTGGCATGTGCGGTTGGCGCCGAACCCCGCGCCCCCCGCAGTGGCCGACGTAGCTCCAGATGCCGCAAAGGGCGAAGAGCCGCAGCGGGGTGCAGCCTCGGCACCCGGACGTCTCTCTGCACCCGAACTGCTGGAGACCATGCGCATGTTCATGGGGGCACAGGGCTTGTGGGACGGCACTGGCTGTTTCCACAGGGCCGGGGTGTTCTCGGTGACCAAGGGCGAGGTGGTGCGCCGTGCCGAAGACATCGGCAGGCACAACTGCATCGACAGGCTCGCCGGGTGGGCTGCACGCGAGGGGGTCGACCTCTCCTCGCATGTGCTGCTGGTCTCGGCGCGGGTGACGGCAAGTCTCTTCGCCAAGGCGCGCAGGGCCGGATTTACATGGATCGTCAGCCGTTCGGCGGTGACGACAGCCTCTGTGGACATGGCGCGCGAACAGGGGGTGACGCTGGTGGGCTTCGCGCGTGACCGCGAAGAACGTTTCACCGTGTTCACCGACCGCGCGGGGAGGGTCGCTCCGTGAGGGATGCTCTCCATGTGACGGCGGACGATGCCGACGCCACGGATGACGCAATCCCGGACAGCCGGGAGACGGGCGTCACCGGGGTCGTGCTGGCGGGGGGGCTTTCCACCCGTCTGGGGCACGACAAGGCCGTCATCCGTCTGCATGGAGAGCAAGGGCCAGACCTTCTGGTGCGTACGGCGGCCCTTCTGGAACCGCTGGTCGACGAAGTATGGATATCGTGCCGTCCGGGGCGGTGCGTCACCGGGCCATATCTGCGCATCTACGACGAGGTGCAGGGGCTCGGGCCTTTCGGAGGGGTCATGACGGCCTTGCGTGCGGCGCAGGGGCCTGTGCTGGTGTTGTCCTGCGACCTGCCCTTCATGGAGCGCACCCTGCTGGAACGCCTGCTCGAACGTCGTGGTGCGCGGCATCCAGAGGCTCTCATGACCACGTTCCGGCAGGAGGAGACAGGGTTCATCGAGTCGCTGGTGGCGGTGTACGAATACGCCTGCCTGCCGTTCTTCGAGGACGCCCTGACCGACGGGGTGCACAAGCTTTCACGGGTGATACCGGCTGAACGTCGGGAGGATATCGTGTACACCCAGAACGAGGCGTTGCCCTTCTTCAACGTCAACTACCCCGCCGACCTCGAGATGGCGCGGCGTATCATCGGGGCGTTATGAACCACTACGACGACAGGCCCGCTTCCTCTCTCGTCGACCTGCACGGCCGCAGGGTGCGCTATCTTCGGCTTTCCGTCACTGACAGGTGCAACCTGCGCTGCCTCTACTGCTGGGGCGGCGGGGGGATGCGCTTCATCCCCCATGACGACATCCTGCGTTATGAAGAGATGGCGCGGCTGGTCGATGTGGCTGTGGAAAGCGGGGTCGAGAAGGTGCGTCTCACCGGCGGCGAACCGCTGGTGCGCAAGAACGTGTTGCATCTCGTCGAACTGGTGCGGAAGAAACACCCCGCCATCGACCTGCGCATCACCACCAACGGTACGCTTCTCGAGTCGCATGTGGCGGGGCTGCGCGACCTTGGCGTGAGCACGGTCAACGTCTCGCTGGATACGTTCCGGCGCGAGGTGTTCCATGAGGTCACCGGGCGCGACTTCCTGCCGCAGGTGATGGCGGGCATGGAAGCTGTCCTTGCGGCGGGGCTGTCGCTCAAGGTCAATGCCGTGGCCCTGCGCGGTGTCAATGATGGCGAGTTGGCGACGTTCGTCGATTTCGCCCGCAACCATCGCGTGGATGTGCGTTTCATCGAGTTCATGCCCATGGGCTGTGGAACGCGCTGGAACGACGCCAACTTCTGGCCGGCAGACGACATCCTCGCCCGTGTGCACGACCTGGCCGACCTGCGGCCCGTTGTGCCCGACAAGGGCGGACGCGGCCCCGCGCGGCTGTTCGACATCGTGGGCGGGCAGGGCCGTTTCGGTGTCATCACACCCATGTCAGACCATTTCTGTGGCGATTGCAACAGGTTGCGCGTCACTTCGGACGGGCGTCTGCGTACCTGTCTCTTCGCCGACCGGGAATACCGTCTGCGCCCGCTACTGCGCCATCCTAAACTGGGTGTGGAGGCCGTGCGAAGGGTCATCGCCCTTGCCAACAGGCGCAAGCCGCTCGGGTTCAGGCTTCTGGAACGTATGCGCCCCGGTCTTGCGGTGGCCGAACGGCGTATGACCGCCATCGGGGGCTAGGCAGGCGGTACGACGACCGCCTGCATCAAGCCTGAAGCACGCCCCCGGTGAGGCCACGTCATGCTCCTGCCCCAAGGCGGCGGATGCAGGCTCGGCCCCGGCATCAGTTGCGTCGGGCGGCAGCACAGGGCGGGAGCCCAAGGGCCTCACATGCTCACCAGTGTGCGAGAGCGCTGCTACGCGGAACCAACTCCACAGGACTCGCTCGCGGTGTGGAAAGGGGCGCATGGAAGCCGCTACGGTGTGGTATCATCCTGCCGAAGGGGGTCGAAGAGGCGTCCGAAGCCCATGACCTCGAACACGGTGCGCAGGTTGTCGGATGCGCCGGTGATGTGCACCTTGCGGTCCAGCGTCGCGGCCCTGCCCAGCAGGGTGGTGAGCGTGGTGATGGCAGCGCCGTTGAGTGCCGTCGATTCCCCGAAGGCCAGCGTCACCCTTGGCGCACCGGAAAGAAGGGCCTCTTCGAAGGCATGCCGCAGCATGGCTTCGCCCTGACCGCTCACCGTTCCCACCACACGCACCACGGCACCATCTTCTGAAGTCTCGCACCTGATGGACTCCGCACAATCGTGTTTGAGCCGGATGCGGTCGGCTGCACGTTCCAGTGCCGTGACCAGTTCTTCGCGTCGTACGGGCTTGTTGATGAAGTCGGTGGCGTCGAGGTGCAACGCCTCGATGGCGAGGTCCACATCCCCATGACCCGTGATGACGATGACCTCGCACCGGGGGTCGGCCTCCTTGAGGCTGCGCAGTACGTCCATGCCGTCCATGCCGGGCATCTTGATGTCGGTGAGCACCACATCGGGGTGGGCGTCATCGAAAAGCCGCAACCCCTCTTCACCGGAGGACGCCGTGACCGGGGAATGGCCCAGTGCCGTGAGGATGAGGGCGAACATCTTGAGCGTCGGTTGTTCGTCGTCGATGACGAGGATGCGCATGACTTCTCCTGCGGTGTGCTGCGCTGTGGGGCTTGTTATGCCACGGGCCTTCGCTGTTCCGTACCGTCTTCGGTGGTCGTCGGGAAGGTGAGCGAAAACTCCGTGCCTCCAGTGGGAACGCCGTCGATGCGGATGTCGCCGCCGTAGCTGCGGACGATGCCGTAGACGATGGCAAGCCCCAGTCCCATGCCCTGCCCTGTGGCCTTGGTGGTGAAAAAGGGCTGGAAGACCTGCTCGCGCAGAGTGGCGGGGATGCCGCAGCCGTTGTCTTTCACCGAAAGTGTGACCGTATCGCCCTCGTGCGAGGTGGTGATGGTGATGCGCCCGCGCAAGCCGGCGTCGCGTCGCATCCGTTCGATGACGGCATCACGCGCGTTGGTGATGATGTTGAACACCACCTGCTGCAACCGGTTGTTGTGCGCCTTGACGGGCGGCAACGCATCGCCGAGGTGCAACTCGAACTCGACATTCTGCAACAGGAACTGATGCTCTACGAGCAGCAGCACCGAGCGCACCGGGGCGTTGAGGTTGACCGGTTCCTCGAGAATCTCCGACTTGCGCCCGAACGAGCGCAGGGTGTTGATGATCTCTGTCGCACGGTCGACCTGCCCGCAGATATCCAGCGTCACCTCGCGCAACTGTTCCGGCGGCACGGGTAGCCCCTGTTCCAGCGCCATGTTCAGGTAGTCGCTGCCCATGCGGATGGCGTTCAGCGGCTGGTTCAGTTCGTGCGCCACCCCTGCGGACATCTCGCCAAGCGACTTCATCTTGGCCGCCTGCACTATCTGGGCGTCCTTCTCCAGCATCTCGGTGATGTCGGTGGTGGAGACGATGATGGCGGGGCGCGCCCGGTAGCTGATGGGGCAGGCATGAAGGTTCACCCAGAACGTGGAACCGTCCTTGTGGTACTGCGCCACCTTGGGCAGGTGGACGCATCCCGTGGGTGAACTGTCTTCGTCGAACAGGCGGGGGCATTCGCGCATGGCGTCGCCGCCCAGCTTCTCGAAGCTGAGGCCCACAAGCTCTTCCCGTGCGTAGCCGTACTGTTCCACGGCGCGGGGGTTGGCGTCGAGGATGGTGCCCCTCTCGCAATCCACGACGAAGATGGGGTCGGGGCCGCTGTCGAAGAGCGAGCGGTATTTGCCTTCCGACTCTTGCAGGCGTTTGCGGTACAGCTTGATGGACCAGACCATGTTGCGGAACGAGTCGGCCAGCTGGATGACCTCGTCCCCCTGCCGCTTGCGGTAGAAGACGCAGGTGCGACAGCGGTGGAGATGTTCGGGGCTGGTGCGTGCGTGCCGCTGGTCGTCGAAGTGCCAGCAGGGGAGGTCGGTGTCGGAGTAGGCGGGACAGTCGAGGATGTTCCATCCCTGGTCGGGCATGTCGAGGTCGACGGCCGTGTTGAAGTTGCCGCGTGAGAGGTCGTCGGAGATGTTGGTGAGGCGCGAGACAGGGGCGGTGATGTATCGGGCCAGATAGTGGCTGATGATGAAGGTGATGATGACCACCGCCGTGATGAAGCCGAGGAACGTCACCCGCAGCTTGCCCACAAGGCTGTCCATGTGCGCCTTGTTGAGGCCCACGTGCACCGTGCCTATCTGGTACAGCCCTTCGCGGACGGGGACGGCGATGTCGTATGCCTCGCGCCCGTGGACGCGCACCAGTTCCATGGAGCGTGCCGCACCTTCGGGAAGGGGGTTGGCGGCCTTGAGGTGTGAGGGGAAGGGTCGGATGAAGGTGTGGGCCAGCAGCGCGTCGGAGGTGTCGAGCACGTAGATGTAGGCCACGAGTTGCGTGCGTTCGCGCAGTTGCGCCTCATCGAAGATGAGGCCGACGAGTTGCGGGGTGTCGCCGTCGAGGATGAAACCGGCCCCGCGTGCCGCGACGCTGTGCGCGATGGCCGTGCCGCGCATCTGGAGTTCGTCGGTGAGGCTCGAGACCAGAATCCAGCGGGCCAGCAGCGCAATGGTGCCGCTGATGGCCATGATCACCACTAGGATGGTGAAGAAGAACTTCTTCTGGAGGCCCAGCTTGTGGAAGCGGCGCAATATCATGGCTGCCCCCCCTTGTTGCTGGCGGGTCTGGCTGCCGAGGGCGGGGCACCCGCCTCGCGCATGAGTTCGAAGCGACCCCCGACAAGGCGGGTGAAGTAGACGCTGCCCATGCCCTGCCTGCTTTCGGGCGAGAAGCTCACCACCGTGCGTCCCCCGAGGGGGTAGTCGCGCAACGACTCCAGCGCGCGGACGAACCCCTCACGTGTGAGGTCGGGGCCGGCACGCCGCAACCCTTCGACGAGAATGCGCGCGTTGATGTAGCCTTCAAGGCCGATGGCACTGGGTGTGGCGTCGGGATAGTAGCGCTTCAGGAGATTCACGTACTCCGTGGTGCAGCCGAGAATGGCAGGGGCCTCGGGGGCGTCCGGCGGGGGCACGACCTGTGAGAGCAGCACCTTGGCGTCGGTGTGGCCCAGAAGACGCGCCAGTTCCTCCGCGCCCGTGAACGACAGGGCGTGGTAGACGGCATCGAAGCCCGCCTCCTCTGCCATGCGGATGAACCGGGCTGTGGGTTCGGAGGTGCCGACCATGAGAACAGCCTCTGCATCGGAGGCGATGATGCGGTGCAGCCCGTCTTCGATGTTGTCCGTCCCTCTGGCGTATGAGCCTCGCGCCACAGGGGCGAGGCCTAGTTCGCGCAACGCCAGTTCAGTGCCCGTGAGGCCGTCGAAGCCGTAGGCGTCATACTGGTAGAAGACGGCGATGCGCGTGAGCCCGAGGTCGTGGACGAGATGCCGCACGGCGGCGTCGGTCTCCTGATAGTACGAGGCCCGGACGTTGAACACGTAGCGGCTGAAGGGGTCGCGCAACCCGTTGGCACCTGTGAACGCCCCCACGAGGGGGATGCGCGCCTCGTCGACAAGCGGCAGGATGCGCATGGTGGTGGGGGTGCCCACATAGCAGGTGAGGGCGAACACCTCTCCGGAGATGAGCTGTTCCTGCGTGTTGGCGAGACAGCGCGGGGGGTCGTAGCCATCGTCACGGGCGTCCAGTTCGATGCGTCGACCGTGTACCCCGCCGGAATCGTTGACGTGGTTGATGTAGGCCAGTGCCCCGCGCAGTGTCTCGACACCGAGATACCGGGCGTGGCCGGTGAGGGGTAGCGACGAGCCAAGGCGGATGGTGGCTTCCGTGACGCCGGGAACCCTGCCGGGGTGTTCTGCGTCGGGGTCGTCGGGCGTGCAGGCCGCAAGGCCCGTCAGCAGGGCGAACAGAAGGGCGAGCGCAAGCCTCACGAGCGCGGGGTTGTGGCGCGACGGATGGGGCAAGGCAGGCCTCCTGTAACGATGTTAAGCGGTTGAGACA